>NZ_POTX01000260.1 GCF_003236305.1 Micromonospora endophytica
CCACCCCCGACCCGCTCGCCGGGCCCCGGGTGTTCCAGGGCGTCGGCTCGGGACTCTGCCTCGGTCTCGACGGTGACGGCGAGACGGCCGGCGCCGAACTGACCGCGTGCAGCGGCGGGCCGGAACAGCAGTGGGTGGTCAACCCCTTCGGCCCGAACACGGTGACCCTCACCAACTCCGCCCACAACCAGTGCCTGGACGTCGAGGGCGTCAGCACCGACGACGGTGCCCGGTTGCAGCAGTTCGGCTGCCACGGCGAAGCCAACCAGCAGTGGCGACTCCAGCGGTCCGACGACGGCACCGTGCTGCTGATCGCCGTCCACAGCGGCAAGTGCGCCCAGGTCCGCGACGGCGGCACCGCAGCCGGCGACGACATCGTCCAGGCCCCCTGCGACGGCAACCCCGCCCAACGCTGGAAGCTGTAAGGAGCGGCCCGGGCGAGGTCAGTTGCGGTAGCTCCAGGCAACCGGGGCGGCGGGGGCGGGTTCGGTGAAAGGCGTGCCCCGGCGGCGTACCAGCATCAGCGACAGCACCGCCGCGCCCACCGACAGCGCCCCGGCCACGTACCAGGCGAGATGGTAGGTGCCGAGCTGGTCGCGGACCAGGCCCGCGCCGGTCGCCGCCACCGCCGCGCCGAACTGGTGCGAGGCGAACACCCAGCCGAAGACCACCGCGCCGGACGCGCCGAAGTATTCCCGGCACAGCGCCACCGTCGGCGGGACGGTGGCCACCCAGTCCAGGCCGTAGAAGATGACGAAGACGAGCATGCTCGGCTCGGTGGTGGCCGCGAAGAGGCCCGGCAACAGCAGCAGCGATCCGCCGCGTAGCGCGTAGTACGCCCCGAGCAGCAGCCGGGGGTCGAACCGGTCGGTGAGCCAGCCGGAGGCGATGGTGCCGACGATGTCGAAGATGCCGACCAGGGCCAGCAGGCCGGCGGCGGTGGTTTGCGACATCCCGTGGTCGTGCGCGGCCGGCACGAAGTGCGTACCGACCAGGCCGTTCGTGGTGGCGCCGCAGATCGCGAAGCCGGCGGCGAGCAGCCAGAACGGCCGGGTGCGGGCGGCGGCGGTCAGCGCGCGGACCGCGCGGGTGGCGGCCCCGCCGGCCGGCTGCGCCGGCTCGACGACCTCTTGCCCACCGTACGGCGGCAGTCCGACATCCGCCGGGTGCTCGCGCAGCAGCAGCCACACCAGGGGTACGACGAGCAGCGCCGCCCCGGCGACGACGAGTGCCGCCGCCCGCCAGCCGTAGCCGTCGACGAGCATCGCCAGCAGCGGCAGGAAGACCAGTTGACCGGCGGCCCCGCCGGCGGTCAGCACGCCGGTGACCAGACCCCGGCGGCGGACGAACCAGCGCCCGGTCACGGTCGCCACGAAGGCCAGCGCCATCGAGCCGGTACCCAGCCCGACCAGCACACCCCAGCAGAGGATGAGTTGCCAACTGGTGGTCATGAAGACGGTGAGCCCGCTGCCGATGGCGACGAGCGCCAGCGCGACGGCGACCACCCGACGGATGCCGAACCGGTCCATCAGTGCCGCGGCGAACGGCGCGGTCAGCCCGTAGAGCAGCAGGTTCACCGAGACGGCCGCGGAGATGGTGGCCAGCGGCCAGCCGAACTCGGCGTGCAGCGGGTGCAGCAGCACCGCGGGGGTGGCCCGGAAACCGGCGGCGCCGACAAGCGCCACGAAGGCGACCGCGGCGACGATCCAGGCCGGGTGCAGACGGACAGATCTTTTCACCAGGTGAGTCTGCGGCGTGCCGGTCGACACCGGCGAGTGGCCGGAACGCCAAGATGCGCAACAATCGGGCCATGACTCCGCACCGCATCGCCGTGCTCGCCGTCGACCAGGTGGTCGGCCTGGACCTGGGCACTCCGTCCCAGGTCTTCCGCTCCGCCCGGGACGCCGACGACCGGCACTTCTACACCGTCGACACCTGCACCCCGGGCGGTCGACCGGTCCGCAGCAGCGCCGGTTTCCAGGTGCTGCCCGACCACGGGTTGGAGCTGCTGGAGGAAGCTGACACGGTGATCGTGCCCGGCGTACACGGGGACGCCACCCAACGCCGCGACGTGGTCGAGCCGGAGGTGACGAAGGCGTTGCGTGGCGCGTACGACCGGGATGTTCGGATCATGTCCATCTGCACCGGGGCGTTCGTGCTGGCGGCTGCCGGCCTGCTCGACGGACGCCGGGCCACCACCCACTGGGCGTACGCCGACCGCTTCCGCCAGCTGTACCCGGAGGTCGACCTCGACCCCGACGTGCTCTTCGTCGCCGACGACCGGGTGCTCACCTCCGCCGGGGTGGCCGCCGGAATGGACCTGTGCCTGCACGTGGTCCGCAGCGACCACGGCAGCCAGGTGGCCAACCAGGCCGCCCGCCGGTGCGTGGTGCCGCCCTGGCGCGACGGTGGTCAGGCCCAGTACATCGAACGTCCGGTGCCGCAGGCACCCGACACCAGCACCGCCGCCGCCCGGGACTGGGTCCGCCACCGGCTGCACGAGCCGGTCAGCCTGCGCGACCTCGCCGAACAGGCGCGGATGAGCGTACGCACCTTCACCCGCCGGTTCCGCGCCGAGACCGGTCTCAGCCCGACCCAGTGGCTGCTGCGCGAACGCACCGACCACGCCCGACTGCTGCTGGAGAGCACCGACCTGAGCATCGACCAGATCGCCCGCCGCAGCGGTTTCGGCACCACCGCCGCCCTGCGCCAGCAACTACACCAACGCATCGGCGTAGCCCCGTCCACCTACCGCCGCACCTTCAAAGGAGGTGCCCCGGTCGACGCCTCAGGGGGTGCGGAGCGACCGTAGCTCGGCCAGGTGGCGGGGCAGGTGTACGCGGGTGTGCAGGTCGATGGTGCGCCCCCAGGGCAGCGGCCCGTCGACGACCAGGTCGAAGCCCTCCCGCAGGTGCGTCTCGACCGGGGTGTCGGCTGCCGCGCCCAGCCGGGCGACCAGGGTGATCAGCCGGTCGCTGCTGGCCCGCAGCCGGTCGGCCAGCCCGGCCAGGCCACCGCTGTCGGCCGCCAACTCGTCCAGCTCGGGCCGGTGCACCTCGGCCAGGTCGTAGAAGGCGTACGGAGCTCCGGCGAGCACCGCCTCGGTGGCCTCGATCATCAACTCGTCGCTGGCGACCAGGTGGGCCACGATCTGTTCGGCGTCGTACCGCCCGGGTGGTGGTGGCCCGAACCCGCCCGCGTCGATCTCGGCAAGCACCGCGTCGTACGCCTGTCGCAGCCCGTCGACCTCCACCGGCCGAGCCTATCGGCGGCCCCGGCGTGCCCGCAGGTAGTCGCTGACCACGTACTCGCCCAGGTCATCCGGGTCCGGTGTGAAGACCCGGCCCTGGCTACGGCGGGCCACCGCGTCGACGAATCGGCGCAGCCCGGGGTCATCGCCGAGCATGAAGAGGTTGAGCGCCACGCCGTACCGCCGGAGCCGGTCCACCTCACGGATCGTCGCCTCGATGGTCTCCGGCAGCGGCGGCCAGCTGAACAGCGCTTCCCCGCCCTCCGGGTCCAGGTGCGCGGTCGGTTCCCCGTCGGTCACCACCAGCACCACCGGCTCGGCGTCCGGGTGACGGCGCAGGTGCCGCCCGGCCAGCCGCAGCGCGTGCTGGAGGTTGGTGCCCTGCATCATGTCCGGCTCGACGGCGGCCAACTCCTGCTGGCTCAGGACAGCCGCCGTCCGGCCGAAACCGATGATCTGCAACGCGTCCTGCGGGAACCGGGTGGCCATCAGGTGGGCCAGGGCCAGCGCCGTCTGCTTCATCGGCCCCCAACGGTCCTGCGACACCATCGAGTACGACAGGTCGACGCAGAGCGCCACCGCCGCCGATGCCCGCCGCTCGGTCTCCACCACCTCGAAGTCGGAGACATCGAGCCGCACCGGCACTCCCGGCCCGCCCCGGCGGATCGCCCGGGTGAGGGTACGCACCACGTCCAGCGGTTGCTCGTCGCCGTACTCCCAGGGTCGTGACGCCCCACTCACCTCGCCGGCCGCGCCCGCCGCGCGCAGGTCGTGCTGCCCGCGCGGCCCGGCCGTCAACTCGGCGAAGACCCGCCGCAGCGCGGTGCCGCCGAGCCGGCGCAGCGCCTTCGGGCTCAGCGTCAACCCCTCGGCGTCGCGGGTCACCCAACCCTGCCGGCGCAGCTCCCGCTCCAGCTCCCGCAACCGGCGTACGTCGTCGGCGGCGTCGCGGCCCAGCGTCCGGGCCACCGCCTCCACGTCGATGTCGTCAAGGGTGGCTCCGGGATGCGCCTGGCCCAACTGGTCGAGCACGTCGTCCAGCTCGGCCACCTCGTCGAGCACCCCTGTCGCGTCGCCGTAGCCGAGCGACTGGCCACCCTGCGCCCGCTCGCCCCGGCCCCAGCGCAGGTCGGGCCGGAGCGCCCGCAGGTTCGCCTCCAGCGCGGCCAGTTCACCGGCGACCCGGTCGCCGAGCGACTGGCGCATCAGCCCGGCCAGTTCCTCGCGTTGCCGCTCCGACAGCGAGTTCATCAGCCGCTGCCCGGCCGCCGCCCGGCGGGCCAGCACATCCACCAGTTCGTCGACGTCGGCGGGGCGTTCCGGGAAGAACTCGCCGTGCCGGCGCATGAACTCGGCGAAGGCGTCGGTGGTGTCCTCCGCGCGGGCGTGCCGGGCCAGCAGGTCGTTGAGGTCCCGCATCATCTCGGCCAGCCGCTCCTGCACCGCCGGGTCGGCGGCCAGTTGCGCCGATTCCCGCAGCCCGGCGAAGCGTTGACCGAGCACGTCGTGCCGCAGCCCGTCGAGGATCCGCTGGTAGGTCTGCCGGGCCTCGTCGCTGGCCCACCGGTAGCCGGACAGCTCCCGCACCGCCTGGGCGGTGGAGCGGGGCAGGTTGTCCAGTTCCGCCTCGGCGAACCGGGCCGCGTCGTCGTCCCGGCCGGCCAACTCGTCCCGTTCGGCGGCGAGAGCCTGGTCCAGCAGGGCCCGGGCCCGGGTCACCGCGCCGTCCAGGTCACCCCGGCGCAGGGCCTCCCGCCGCAGCCGGCGGGCCCGCGCGGTCAGCTCGTCCAGCCCGCCGCGCCCCTGTGGGCCCCGGCGCAGCAGGTCCCGCAGTGCCTGGCGCAGGCTGCCGCCGGCCAGCACCTCCGTGCCGACCTGGTCCACCGCGGCCTGCACGTCATACGGTGGCGCCAGCGGGTCGGGGCCGCCGCGCCACTGCCCGTACCGGAAGCGGTTGCCGGTCATGCTCAGTCCCGGGCGCCGTAGCGGGTACGTCCCGAGTCGGTGACGTCCTTACCCAGTCGGCGGCTCAGATGCAGCCCCTCCAGCACGAACTCGACAGCCGCCGCGGCCTGCCCGGGGCTGGGCGCGTCGCCGATGCCGAGCCGGTCCAGCACCTTGGCCAGCCCCGGCACCGTGCCCACCTGGCGCAGCAGCTCGGCCGCGGAGACCAGCTCGCCGGTCTCGATCGTCCGGTCCTCCTCGACGAGCGCGGTGAACCCGGAGAGGTCCAGGCCGGCCAGCCGGGCGCGGAAGGTCTCGGCGGTGGCGGTACGCAGCAGGTGCCCGAGGACCTCGGTCTCCCGCCCCTCCTCACCGCTTTCGAACTCCACCTTCCCGCGCAGCGTCGAGGTAACCGACACCGCGTCCCCCACCCGCGCCACAGGTGTAAGGAGGGGCCCCCTATTAACGTCTGGTGTATTAAAGGGGCCCCCTGCTAACACCTGACCCGCCGCGCCCGGTGCGGCGGCAGTCGCGGCCGCGAGCAGGCTCTCCCGGCGCAGCGCGGCGGCGGCGACCGTCTCGGCGGCGGCCACGGCGAACCGGGCGGAGACACCGGAACGCTGGTCGACCGAGGGCGAGTCGCGCACCGCGCGGGCGAACCGGGCCAGCACCTCCAGCACGTGCTCCGGCACCTCGGCGACCAGGTCGGCCTCCTGCCGGATCAACGCCAGCTCCAGCTCCAGGTCGAGCGGGTAGTGGGTACGGATCTCGGCGCCGAAGCGGTCCTTGAGCGGGGTGATGATCCGGCCCCGGTTGGTGTAGTCCTCCGGGTTGGCGCTGGCCACCAGGAGCAGGTCCAGCGGCAGCCGCAGCTGGTAGCCGCGGACCTGGATGTCCCGTTCCTCCAGCACGTTGAGCAGCGCCACCTGGATCCGCTCGGCCAGGTCCGGCAGCTCGTTGACGGCGAAGATGCCCCGGTTGGTCCGCGGCACCAGGCCGAAGTGGATGGTCTCGGGGTCGCCGAGCGTACGCCCCTGCGCCAGCCGGACCGGGTCGACGTCGCCGATCAGGTCGCCGACGCTGGTGTCCGGGGTGGCCAGCTTCTCGCCGTAACGCAGCGAGCGGTGCAGCCAGCCGACCGGAAGGTCGTCGCCGGCCTCGGCGACCAGCGCCCGGGACGCCGGGGTGACCGGGTGCAGCGGATGCTCGTTGAGCACCGACCCGACGATCACCGGGGTCCACTCGTCCAGCAACGTCACCAGCGAGCGGATCAGCCGGGTCTTGCCCTGGCCGCGCTCACCGAGCAGCACCATGTCGTGTCCGGCGAGCAACGCCCGCTCCACCTCGGGCAGCACTGTGTCGTCGTACCCGACGATGCCGGCGAACCGCGGCCCGCCCGCGCGGAGCCTGACCAGCAGGTTGTCGCGCAGTTCCTGTTTGACGGTGCGGTACCGGTGCCCGGCCGCGCGCAGCGCCCCCAGGGTGCCCGGCAGATCCCCTGGCGGGTCCGGAAAGTCAGTCACCCGCCCACGCTAGCTCACCCAATCCCCCACCCAGCGATCATGAATCCGGGACTGTCACCCGCAGGGCGGTGTCGATCGCGGTGCGCTGGGTCTGCTCGGAGTAGGTGTCGGGGTCGACGGTGGCGAGGGCGTTGAGCCCTTCGACGAGGGCGACCAGGCCGGTCGCGGCGGCGGCGCAGTCGGCCGGGGACCAGTCCGGGCGGGCGGCGGCGACCAGGTCGCGGACCCGGGCGACGAAGCGCAGGTGGTAGGCCCGGTGCCGCTGCGCCAGGACCGGGTCGGCCAACGCGGCGGCGAGGAACCCGACCCACACCCGAGCCTCCTCCCGCTTCTCCTCGGTCGGCGAGGCGGCCTGGAGCAGCACGGCCCGCAGGGCGTCACGGAAAGTGGCGGCATCGGCCTGGGCGGCGTCGGCGCGTTGACCGGTGCGCTGGTGCAGCAGTTCGCGGGCGTGCATCAGCAGGGCCTGCTTGTCGGCGAAGGTGTGCAGCACCATGCCTGTGGTGCAGCCCGCGCGCTCGGCGACCGCGCGCAGGGTGAGTCCGGGCAGGCCACGCTCGGCCAGGGCGGCGAGCAGGCCGTTGCGCCGCCGCTCGTAGCTCTCCGCGGCCCGGTCGACGAGCGCGGTCACGGTCGGGTCGCGCCAGAGCGAGAGCACCAGGCGTTGCAGCACTGTGGAGACCCAGCCCGCGCCGACCCGGGACCGACCGGCCACCCGGGCCACGGTGGTCTCGTCCCCGGCCAGCACGGCCAGGCGCAGGTCGGGTCCGTAGGGCTTGCTGACCGAGCGGAGCAGGGCCCAGTGGGTGGTGGCACCGGCGAGCGGGTGCAGGGGTACGCGGGCCAGCTCGGCGGCGTGGTCGTCCTCGATCAGCAGCAGGTCGGCGTACCCGGTGAGCAGGGTGCGCAGCGCGGCGGCCCGGTCCGCGGAGACGGCCGCGCCGGTGGGGTTCTGGGCGCGGCTGGTCACGATGAGCGCTCGGGCTCCGGCGGCGAGCGCGGCAGCCACTCCGGCGACCAGTGGGCCGTCGTCGTCGACAGGAACGCCGACCGGCCGCAACCCGAGGGCGGCGATGAGGTCGAGCAGGCTGGCCCAGCCCGGGTCCTCCACCGCTACCGCGTCGCCGGGGCGCAGGTGGGCACCGAGCAGGCGCTCGATGCCGTCCAGCGCGCCTCCGGTGAGGGTCACCTCGGCCGGCGGGACACCGTCGGCGGCCAGTCGCGTGCGGGCCGCCTCGACCAGCTCCGGCAACACCCCGACGTCGGGGTAGCCCACCGGCTCCCCGGCGGTGCGGGCCAGGGCGGCCAGGTGCGGGCCGAGCGGTGGCAGCAGGCGTGGGTCGGGTTCGCCCCGGGACAGGTCGCGC
>NZ_POTX01000261.1 GCF_003236305.1 Micromonospora endophytica
GCTGATGAGAGTGCAAGGAAGGGCCCCCTATTAACGCCTCGTGTATAGGAAGGGCCCCCTATTAACAGCCGCAGCCAACACTCACAGCCAGCGCGGCAGCGGCAGCAGGTGCCGGATGCTTGATCCACTTGGGTTGCGGCGTACCGTGCCCTCCCGCCGCCCGGAAGCCCCGACCCGCCGCAACTGGAGCGCCGAAGCCGGCGCGGGAGCACGCCGGGGCAGGGCGGAACTCTCCGGAGCCGGGCCGGAGACAGAAAGGCCCCCCGTGCACCCGGCAGAGCTCGCTTATCCTTGCTGCCTTCCGGCCCTGGGGAGGTTCACGAGATACCGCCGCACGGGAGGTGCCACCAGCGTACCTGACCCGCCGTGGATCTTCAGGGGGTGGCCGGGGTGGGCCGGACAGCGGGGACCTGTATCCTGTTCGGCGGAGGATTCGCCTAGAGGCCTAGGGCGCACGCTTGGAAAGCGTGTTGGGTTTACACCCTCACGAGTTCGAATCTCGTATCCTCCGCTCGCTTGAGCTGGAAAAACGACAGGGCCGGCCCCCGAAGGGACCGGCCCTGAGTCGTGTCTACGGTCGCTCTCGTCTCAGTTGTCGTCTCACTTGCCCTGTTCCGGCTGGTCGGGCGGCGGCTCGGTGACCTTCTCCCCCGGCCCGGTCGGCGGGTCGCCCCAGAGCAGTCCGCCGAGTTGCTGCGCGATGTCCCGGCGTACCTGGTCGGTCATGTGCTGGTACCGGACCGCCATCGCCGAGTTGGACCAACCCATGATGCCCATGACGGCGCGGCCGGAGACGCCGAGAACCAGGAGCGCGGTGGCGGCGGTATGCCGAGCGTCGTGCAGCCGGCCGTCCCGCACTCCGGCGAGCTTGAGCAACCGTTTCCACTCGTCATAATCCGTCGCCTGGTGGATCGCCTCGCCGGTCGGCGAGGCGAACACCCATCCGTCGTCCCGCCAGAGTTGCGCGGCGGTTTCGCGCTCGGCGTCCTGTTCTTTCCAATGCCGTCGCAGCAGGTCGACCAGGGCATCCGGCAAGCCGATTGAGCGTCGACCAGCACGCGATTTCGTGTCAGCCGCAACCGGGCGTTCGTTCACCCGCTCGGGACATTGACCGGGCAACTTCTGTTCGCACTTCCCGTCGCAACCGTGCCGCCATTTCGGCCGAAGCAGTGCCCGGCGGACGGTCAACGATCCGTTGTCCAAATCCACATCCGACCATTTGATGCCGAGCGCTTCGCCCTGGCGCAGACCGAGCGCCAGCGCCACCGCCCATCGCGCGCTGTTCCGCCGTGACGATGCCGCACGCAGGATCGCCTGTACCTCCGGGACGGAGTACGGCTGCACCTCGGAATCCGGCAGGCGGGGTGGCTTGGCCAGCGCGGCAGGGTTTCGGGCGAGGTGCCCACGACGGACCGCCTCGCCAAGTGCCGTGCGTATGGTTCGGTGCGCCTGGTGGGCGGTGCCGGCCGCGCTGCCGTTGGCCATCATCCGGACGTAGAGCCGTTCCAGGTGTTCGGGCTCCAGGCGGTCAAGGCGGTGGGCACCGACACCGGGAATCAGGTGCCGACGAACGGCGACCCGGTAGCCGTCGAGGGTGTTCGTCCGCACCACCGGGCCGGCGATGTTCTCGACCCAGTGCGTAAGCCACTTCTCGACCGTCCAGCGGCTACCCGGCTTCCGAACCGTCCCGTTGTCGCGCTCCCGTTCCAGGGCACGAACCTTGCGGATTACCTCGGCCTCGGTCCTCGCCTGAACGTGCCGCCGGTCGGGCCTGCCATCGTCCTTGACGCCGACCGTTACCCGGCCGTGCCAGTAGCCGTCACCGCCCTTGTAGATGCTGGATGCGCCGTTCGGCTTTCTTCCCATTCGTCGGGCTCCTTTCGTCAGGCGGCTTGGTCGAGTTGCGTCGGGCTGGACAAAAGGCTCTGTACGTACTCGTCAAGGCAGAAGGTGGGGACTCGGCGCAGCCGGCCGATGGTGACGGTGCGAATCTGACCCGTCTTGATCAGGGCGTACATCGTGGTGCGGCCGATACCGAGTCGCTCTGCGGCCTGCTCGATGGTCAAAACCACGCGGTTGTCGGGGGTGCTCATCGGCGGATGTCCTCCCTCGGGGTGGCGTCGAGGTAGATGCGCTGGAACATGGGGGGTCGGCGGTCGGGGTAGGGCCGGGAGGCGTGGCGGATGTGCAGTACTTGGGCGAGGGTGTCGAGTGCTGCGGCTGTTTCAGCGGGTGTGCCGTGCAGCCTGATTCGCACGGTGGCGGCCTTCCGGTCGGTGGCGGTCACTTGTGGAGGAACAGGGAGGTATCGCCGCAGAAGGGCATGGAGCGGCCCGCTGAGAGCGCCGTAGAGGCAAGATCTCGGGTGTCCCGGTGTTAGGCGTAGGGCGTGGCGCTCTCAGTCGCTTTCAGCGGGCCGTTTGCGGTCCATCGGCGGGCCGGTCGGGTGGCCGGTGGCGTCCGGTGGCGTCCCGGTGGTGGGGCCGGTAAGCGTTGACACGTTGACAATCCGCCGATGTGCGAGCGTTTCCGCAGGTGGGGGCGGGTGTGTGGGTGTCAACGTGGCCCGTTGACAGGCGTTGACACCCGTTGACACCGGGCGGGCCGGCGACGGATTGTCAACGCCTGTCAACGGGTGTCAACGCGGCCCGTTGACACCCTCGTGTGCCTCTTGACCTGCGGAAACGTCGGGGTCGGGGTCGGGTGTCAGCGTGTCAACGCTTCCGGGGTCCTCGGCGGTGGCGCGTGGGTGCAGCTCGTACCGGCCGTCCGGCCCGCTGCGGACCCATCCGAGCGCGGCCAGTTCGGCAAGTACCGCCGACACGTCGTCGGACTTGGGTAGCCGGCGGGACACGCGGCGGTGTAGCTCCCGGCGGGTGAAGGTGGTCATGCCCTTGCCGGTGAGCACGCCGAGCACGTACCGGGCGTTCTCCACCGCCGCGTCGCTGCCGATCGTGGTCAGCGCAGTCCGGTAGTGCGCGGCGAAGAACTCGGCCAGCCGTACGGCGTCGGCCATCCGGTCGGCGTCGATCGGCCGTCGCCATCCGTCCGCCGGGTGGTGCGCGACGTGCAACAGGCCGGCGAGGCGCAGTGTTGCGCCGGAGAGCTTGTTGCCCCATTCGCGCATGTCGTAGAGGCTTCCGCCGGGCCGTAGCTCGGTCTCGACCTGCTCGGCGGCGGCCCGCCGTACGCGGGAGGCGTCGTCGGTGAGGGTGACCACGGCCGGGTCGGTCCATTCGGCGAGGGTGGCGGCCAGGTCGTGCACGCGGTGGCGGTAGCCGACCGTCACCTGCTCCGGCACCGGTGGCGTGTCCACCGGCCGCCACCCGGCCAGCGATCGGGGTAGGGCGAACAGGAACCGGGCGGGTAGGCCACGTCCGGCGAGGTCGGCGTTGCCGCCGAACTTACGCAGCACGGTCGGCTGCGCCATCACGCACACGGTGAGCGCCGGTTTCTCGACGGATGCGCCTTCGCGGGTCTGCCGTTCGTTGCTCATCGGCTGCCCGGCGTGACCCTTCAAGTACGGGTCAAGGTTCGGTGCGCCGGAGTACCGACCGGCGAGGGTGTCGAAGATCCCGCCTTCATCACTGATGATCGCCATCCGTCCGCCGTTGGCCGCCATCAACCCGATCAGCGCCTCGGGGGTGGCGTCGTCCACGATCAGTTTCGGCAGGCCAGGAACGGTGATGGCCTCAGCGGCGATCGCGGCGGCTACCGCCTCGGCCGCTGCTTCGTCGCGCTTGTGCGGGTCGCTGGCCTTCGCCGCAGCCGTCTTGGCCTGCTCGGCGTGCCGGTCGGCGATGTCCCGCAGCGCGGCGGCCTCAGCAATCCGAGGTCGCGCCGCGTCGGCGAGCGTCGACTGAGCCGCGAACAGGGGCGCGGTCATCGCCCGATGCACCGGGCTCTTGCGTTCGCCGGGGCCGGCGATGACGGCAGCGAAGATGTTCACCGGCTCCCGCCACCCGGCCACGGGTTCGACTTCCAGCCGGCCGCCCGCGCACGCGGAGAGCACGGCCATGGCGAGGGTGCCGGCCATCGCCGGATCGGTGGCGGTGAACTGGGCAACGCCGGTCACCATGTCGCCCAACCATCGCGGGAACACCTCCACCGGGAACGGCGGCGGCGCCGCAGTCGGCCCGGTCAAGGGCACTGGAACATCCCACAGCGGCCCGCCCGGCGACTGCCCGGCGGTGGCGTCCTGCTGGTTGGTGACCAGGTGAAGACGGGCGGCGCTCATGCGGCCACCGCCCGAGGCCGGCGCGCACCAGCGGTCAGCCCGGATCGGACGGTGCGGTACGCCTCGGCGGTGCGCAACCCGGCCGTCACCCCCGCCTGTTCCAGCACGCTCTGGGCGTCGTCCTCGGCGAGCGCGCCACCGGCTACCAACTGCCCGAGCGCCACGGCAGCCACGTAGAGGGTGCGGTTTCGCTCTCCGGCGGCGGCACTGGTCACCCGGTCGACTTCCCGGCCGATGGCGGCCCGCACGTAGGCGCCGGCCCGGTTGGTGGGCAGGTCGACCACCACCGGCCGCTGCGGTGGCAACGGTGCGGGGGCGAGTAGGTCGGCCAGCCACGCGGGCAGCGGGCCGGGGTCGCAGTCCAACGCCACGACGTAGGGGCGGCCGGCGACGGTGGAACCGGCCGCCACGACGTAGCCACCGGCGGCGCGGGTGTCGACCATCGGCCCGAGCGTGCCGGCGGTGTTTCGCAGGGTCGGGCCGGTGGTCGGGTGCTGGTAGTACAGGTGCGTACCGCCCCGACCGGTGATCACGGTGTACGTCGGGTCGATGGTCGCGCCGTGCGCGTCGGCCAGCTCCGCGAGCACCGCCACGCCGTCCCGCCCGCCAGTCTCGGGCTCCTTCGGCGTGTCCAGGTCGACCACGACCAGGCGGGACGGGCCACACGCGATGCCGATTCCGTACGGCCGGACGGTCCACGCCCGGCGGATGCGGTCCGGGTCGGTGGTGGCCCGTGCCTCCCAGCCGACATGCCCGGCGCGGCAGCGCGGGTCACGGCCGGCGCACCGGTCGGCGGGGTGATCGGGGAACGCGGGTCGCTTGTCGTCGGGGCGTAGCGGGAAGACGTGCCAGCCGCGTTCGGCGTGGCCGAGCGCTGCGGTAAGCAGGTCATGGGTCATGGTGAGACTCCCGTGCGGGATGGTCGGAGCGTGGATAGGCGTTGACGGAACCTCGGGCCGCCCGGCCAGAGCGGCGGGTGTGTGAGCGGGACAGCGCAGCCCTTGCAGGTAGGGCCGCAGCCCGTCCGGGTTGTGGCAGTAGCGGCCAGCGGCGCCGATCCAATGACCGCACCGGCCGCCGGTCACGTCCCGGCCCGACCCGGCCGAGGCCGACCCGCGATCGCCGCGCGGGTGACCGCCTGCCGCAGATCACCGAGCAGCCCGACCAACTGGCGGCGGGCCGCCACCTCAGCGGGGGCGAGCGCGACACGAACGCGAATCTCGGCGTGGTCGCGGCCGGCGGCGGTGCGCACCCGCACCAGCACGGCCCGCGCCCGCCCGGCGATGTCGACCACGATTTCGTCGGAGCGGTGTTCGCCGAGGTTGCAGCGGTGGTCTCGGCCGCACCAGTCGGTGTGACCGGCGGCCCGCCGGTTCACCGGTGCGCCTCGCTGCGCATCCGGTGGAAGGTGTTGTAGACGCGCCTGCCGGTGCGCAGTCGCTGTCCCCGGTCGCAGCGTCGGCAGGCACGCGGCCGACGCAGGAACCGGGTCGTCGTCTGCCCGGTCCCGACGCAGCGTCGGCAGGTGGTGAACGGGGCGACCCAGCACAGGAGGCCGTAACCGAGGGTGATCAGTGCGGGGATGGTGGCCAGGGTGATAGCGGCGGTGAGCAGGGGGTCCATGACAGCCTCCCGGGCCGGTTTTCGGGCGTGAAGGACTGTGAGCTGCTATCCGCTAGAGGGCAGCTCATGATTCGGTTCGGGTGCTAGCGGGGGTGCTAGCGCTAGCAGCACGGGCCGCTAGCGCTAGCACCCTGCGGCGCGGTCAGTCGGCGGACCGCTTCCGGTCACGCTCCGCAATCGCAGCCAGCAGATCGGTGTGCTTGATTCCGCGCCGCGTGACCGACTTGCCGTCGATGCGCCGACCCACATCCCCGACCTTGATCAACGGATGCGGCTTGAGTGCGGTGGTGAGCTGTGCGGCTTCCCACCCGCCGTAGACGTCGGGTCGCAGTTCGGCGAGCAGACCGCACAGCGTTTCGTTCCACGCCGACTTCTCATCCCCCGGCCACACCTGGGCGAGGTCGCCGAGCACGTCGGCCACCGGGGCCACCTGCCGGGTCTGCTCGTCCGGCACGGGCAACGTCCCGGCGGTCTGCCGCAGTGCCACGGCGCGGGTGACGATGCGGGCGGCGGCGGTGGTGTCGACGTAGAACGACCGGACCGCCGACGCCTTCGACCCGAACCCCCGCAGGATGCCCCACCCGGCCTCAATGACCGGCTGGAACACCGTGGCGCGCAACCCCTGCTTGTAGGCCGAGGTGCCCAGGATCATGTCGTTGGCAGTCTGATCGGCCACGGACAGGCAGAACCGGGAGTTGACGTTGCGGGTGATACCGGTCGGCAAGCTGTCCTTGTCGGGAATCTGCGTCCCGATCAGGATGATCACCCCGAGCGCCCGGCCCAGCTTGATGACCTTCTCCAACAACTCCCCGGCATCCTTGCCGTACTTGCTGGTCATCAGCTCTTGCAGCTCATCGAACCACGCCACCAGCGGATGAAGCCCCGACCCCTTGAGCGACGCCAGTTCCGGCGTCACCTTGTTCTCCGGGGCCTTGCCCAGCCTCGCGTAGTGCTCGATGCGCTTGGAGCGGCGGCGGCATTCCTCGTACAGCCACTCGATGAACCCGAAGCACCGGGCGAGGGTGTCGTCGTCGAAGCCGTTGCCGTACTCGGCCATCACCGGCTCCAACACGGCGAAGTCCCCGACGCCCTTCAACTCGTAGCCGCGAATCTCCGTCCGGGGGTCGAGGGCTGCGGCCAACACGAGGTCCCGCAACGCGAACGTCTTCCCGCTACCGGGCTGGCCGCCGAACAGGAAGTTGCGGAACATCAGATCCACCGCCACCGTGTCCAGACGCGGCGTGGTGGCGAACGGGAACGGCTTGAACACGTCGACCCGCGCCGTGCTGGACAGCAGCGGCCACGCGGGTTGCTTCATCTGCGAGGCGGGTTCGTAGCCGACCCACAGGGCCAGGCGTCCGGTGTGACCGGGGGCGGGTTCGGGCCACACCTGATCCAACGGCAGACGCATCGCCGAGGCAAGGCGTCCCCGCCGTGCGACGACCTCGGCCGCTTCGACGCCGTAGGGCAGGTCCACCACGGCGAGGTGACCGGGGCCGTCCCGATGGATGTCGACGGGGAAGGTGATGGCCTTGGGGTCCTTGGCTACCGCCGAGTTGATCGCGGCCATCTGCAACGAGGTCAGCGCCCGCCGCACCAACTCGGCGGTGAGCTTGCGGTAGCGGGTGCCCTCCGTCACCCGATCCGTGAGCGGCCTGTCTGCGGGGCGGCCACGGGTCGCCAGCCACGGCACGACCACTGCGCCGGCTACCGCCGACCACCACGACGGACCAGCCGCGAGGACGATGACGCCGGTTCCGGTGCCTGCGGTTGCGGCCGCGAGGACCCACCACCGCCACACCGACTGACGCTGACGGCGGGCGTCCAGCTTCAACCACGTGTCGGCGTCACCTCGGGACGCGGCGGCCTGCCGCAGATGCCAGTTCCCCTCCTCAGCAGCCGCCCACCGCACCGCGTTGCCGATACTGCGGACCGCACCGATCGGCGCCCACGCCAGGGCCTTGACCGCGTATTTCGGCAGCCGGACGCCGTGGTAGGCGGTCACGTACCCGACGTCCTTGCTCTGATGCTTGACGGCGGCGCGCAGTGCGCGGCCGGAGCGCGCCCAGTCGGCGAGGATCGGGCGGCGGTGCTGCTGGCGGCCCGCCACGTCGGCCGGAATGTCGTCGGCCATGTCCACCAGTCCACCGACCCGGTCGGGACCGGCGTCGACCGTCTCGGCATCCTCGTCGTCGGTGGTGTCGGTGGGGGTGCGGGGC
>NZ_POTX01000262.1 GCF_003236305.1 Micromonospora endophytica
CCCCCCAACCTCACCCAAACCAGGTGACCCCACCCGTCGATCTAGGGCCTATCGTCGTTACTGGAGATCGACTAACGACACTTGTCCCTAGATCGACGAAGCCGGCTCCCCGGGGTGGGGAGCCGGCTTCGTGGTGCGGTGCGTCAGTTGTTGGGGTCGTCGGCGCTGATGTCGGCGAGCACCGACTGGGGTTCCCGCTCGACAGCCAGGTCACCCATGGACACCAGACCGATCGCCCGGCCCTCCTCGACCACCGGCAGCCGCCGTACGGCGTACGTCCGCATCAGGTCGGCGGCGGCGACGCTGTCGTCGTACTGGCTCACCGTCACCACGTCCCTGGTGGTGACCTGATTCAGCCGGGTGGTCTCCGGGTCCAGGTTCTCGGCCACGCCCCGGACCGCTATGTCCCGGTCCGTCACGATGCCGACCACCTTGTCGCCGTCGGTCACCACCACGTCGCCGATCGCCGAGTCACGCATCTCCCGGGCCGCCGCGGCCAGCGTGTCGTTGCCGTCCATGGTCACCAACCGGGTCGTCATGAACTCTCCGACGGTTGTCATGGCGCCTCCCTCTCGGTGTAGGGCAACCATGGGTCTACCCGACGGCCGCGACCAGTAACGCCGCCCACCCGCCGAGCGGTCAGCGCTCGGCGGCGACCAGCTCGGCCAGCTGCACGGCGTTGAGCGCGGCGCCCTTGCGCAGGTTGTCGTTGGAGCAGAACAGCGCGAGCCCGTGCTCGACGGTCTCGTCGGCGCGGATCCGGCCGACGAAGGTCGGGTCCTGCCCGGCGGCCTGCAACGGCGTCGGCACGTCGCTGAGCGCCACCCCTGGCGCGTCGGCGAGCAGCTCGTACGCCCGCTGCGGGCTGATCGGCCGGGCGAACCGGGCGTTGATCTGGAGCGAGTGGCCGGTGAAGACCGGCACCCGGACGCAGGTGCCGGAGACCTTCAGCTCGGGGATCTCCAGGATCTTGCGGCTCTCGTTGCGCAGCTTCTGCTCCTCGTCGGTCTCCGCCGACCCGTCGTCGACTATCGAGCCGGCGAGCGGGAGCACGTTGAACGCGATCGGCCGGGCGAACGAGCGGGGGGCGGGGAACTCCACAGCGGTGCCGTCGAAAGCCAGGCCGGCGGCGTTCTCGGCGACCTTGCGGACCTGCTCGTCCAGCTCGGCGACGCCGGAGAGGCCGGCACCGGAGACCGCCTGGTACGTCGAGACGACCAGGCTGACCAGCTCCGCCTCGGCGTGCAGCGGGCGCAGCACCGGCATCGCGGCCATGGTGGTGCAGTTCGGGTTGGCGATGATGCCTCTCGGCCGATCGGCTGCGGCGTGCGGGTTGACCTCGGCGACGACCAGCGGCACCTGCGGATCCATCCGGAACGCCGACGAGTTGTCGATGACCACCGCCCCGGCGGCGGCGACCCGCGGCGCCAACTGCTTCGCGCTGCCCTTGCCGGCGGAGAAGAGCACGATGTCCAGCCCCGAGTAGTCGGCGGTGGCCGCGTCCTCGACGGCGACCTCCTCGCCGCGCCACGGCAGCGTCCGTCCCACCGATCGCGCCGAGGCGAAGAACCGCACCTGCTCCGCCGGGAACTCCCGGTCCGCCAACACCTGCCGCATGACGCCGCCGACCTGGCCGGTGGCACCCACAATGCCGATCCTCATGCCCGCGAGGCTACCCAGCCTGCGGGGTCGACCGGGAACGCTTTCCCACGGCCGGCGTCGGTACCGGCCCGTCGCGGTGGTCACACCGGGGCGCCGACCCCTGCCAGCAGGCATGATGCCCGGAAAAATGACGCCTTCCCGTCCCGCTGGCCGCAACATCTCACCCCGGAGCCGCCTCGCCGTCGCGTCGCCACGCGACCGACATCACATCCGCACTCTGCCAACCGGCGATCCGTGCCCTCTCGGAACGATGAGGGGCGTCGGTAAATATTTACCAAGCGCATCGAAGGATGGGAGCTGAACATGGCGGTCCGGATCGCCGTCGCCCTGGGCGCACTCGGCAACCTGCTGGCGGTTCTCGTGCTGCCGTGGGCCCGCTACGGCAGCATCGACATACCGCTGCACCGATTCCCCGGCTGGTTCCTCCACGTCGCCGCCGTCGTCGTCCTGTACGGCGCGGCGCTGTGGGCACTGCTGCGGCCCTCGGCGCGCCGGAACCTCGCGGTCGGCGCGGTGGCGGGAGTCGTGGCGGCCGGTGCCGCCGTCGTCATCGCCACCCGGTACGACGACGCGAGCAGTTTCTTCGACGACATCGTTCCGGCGGTCATGCCCAGGCTCGGGTCGGGCGGGCCGGTCGCCATCCTGTCCGTGCTGGTCAGCTTCGCCGCGCTCGCGGTCCTGGCGGCCCGGACCAGGGGCACGTCGACCCCGACCACCAACGACCGGTCCGGCGTCCCGGCCTAGCAAGTCCCGGGCCGGCCTGCGGCAGGCCCGGGACTTCGACGAGCGGCTTCAGCTCGACCCGGGATGGTCGATCACGTCACCGAGGCCGGTGGCGACCAGATCGTCGCGGATCACCGCGGCGTCCCCCTCCACCACCAGGGTCAGCGACTCCGGGTGCAGGTAGCTGGCGGCGGCGGCGGAAACCTGCGCGACGTCGGCGGCGAGCAGGGACTCGCGCAACCGGGCGTGGTAGTCGTCGGGCAGGTCGTGCACCACGAGCGTGGTCAGCGCCCCGGCGATCGCGCGCGGGCTCTGCAACTCGACCGAGAGCTGCCCGGCCCGCCAGGATCGGGCCACCGCCAGTTCGTCCTCGGTCACCCCGCCGGCTTGGGTACGCGCGATCTCGCCTACCGACTCGACGAGCGCCGGGGCGGTCACCGCGGTCTGCACCCCGGAGCTGACCCCGAACCGGCCGAACCGCCGGGACGAGGCGAACTCGCCCCGGATGCCGTACGTGTAGCCGCGTACCTCGCGGATGAGGTGGTTCAGCCGGGAGGTGAACGCGCCACCCAGCACCGTGCCGGCCAGCGAGATCGGCACGTGGTCGGGGTGGGCGCGGTGCGGCGCGGAATGGCCGAGGCGCAGCGTCGACTGCACCGAGCCGGGCCGGTCGACCAGGATGATCCGCCGGTCGCCGCGTAGCGGCACCTCGATCGCCGAACCTCGGTCAACCGGCCCACCGGCGGTGCCGGCGAACGCCGCCGCGGCCAGCGCGTCCAGGTCGATCCGGTCCAGGTCCCCGGCGACCACGAGGGTGCCGGGGCGGATGAACCACTCGGAGTGGAAGACGGTGACGTCCTCGGCGTCCAGGCCGGCCACCGAGCCCGGGTCGCCGTACATCGGGCGGCCCCACCGGTTGTCGGCGCCGAACAGGTCGGCCCGGAGCACCGCGTCGGCGCGCGGGCCGGGATTGGCCCAGTCCATCCGCAGCGCGGTCGCCTCGTCGTCGCGGACCCGGCGGACGTCCTCCGGGTCCAGCTTCGGCGTGCGTACCGCCTCGGCGAGCAGTTCCACGGCGGCGCCCAGCCGTTCCACCGGCACCTGCACGCTGGCCTGGAAGCTGTCCCAGTCCAGCCCGGTCACCAGCTCGGTGCCGAGCGCCTCGATGGCCAGCGCGTACGCGGTGGCGTCCCGCTGGGCGGTGCCCTCCTCCAGCGCCTTGGCCAGCACCCCGCCGAGCCCCTCGGAGCCCACCGGCTCCCGGCCCGCGCCGGCGTCGAGCAACAGCACCGCCACCGCGAGGTTCTGGCCGGGCAGGTGCGCGGCGACGACCTGACCTCCCGCGATGCTCCGGCGGAGCACCTGGGGAAAACGGTAGGGGCGGGCCGCACCCGGGCCGGGACGGTCGGCGATGAGGCTCACGGCTTCTCCTCGGGCTGGTAGGTCAGGGTCACCCGGTCGTCGGCGACGAGCACCTCGGTGGCCGCCTCGGTGATCTGCTCGGCGGTCACCGACAGCCAGGCCGGCAGGCGCTCGGCCACGGTGGCCGGGTCGCCGAACTGCGTGGCGTACCGGCCCAGGGCGTCCGCCCGACCGTCCACCGTGGACATCTGCCGCCACCAGGCGGTGGCGAGCAGCGCCTTCGCGCGCGCCAACTCGGCCGCCGTCACCGGCACCGTGGCCAGCTCGTCGACCACCTCCGCCAGGCCGGCGGCCAGCCGCTCGCCGCTCACTCCCGGCCGGGCCGTGGCGGTGGCGATCAGCGGTGCCGGCCCGTGCGCCAGATCCACCCCGTACGCCCCGACCAGGTCCGGCTGGGCGATCCGCTCACCGTCGGCGAGCCGCTGGTAGAGCCGGCTGCCCCGGCCGCTGCCGAGCACGGTGGCGAGCACCGTCAGCACGTCGTAGCCCGGGGTGCCGAACGGGTAGGTGCGGTGCGCGACGTACACCCGGGGTGCCGGCACGTCGGTGACCACCGTCTCTGCCATCGGCACGCCGGTGGCCGGCACCACCCGGCCGTCGGGCGCCGGTGGAATCTCCGACCGGGGCGGGATGGCGCCGAAATACTTCTCCGCCAGGGCCACCACCTCCTCGGTGGTGGTGTCGCCGACGACGGTCAGTACCGCGTTGTTGGGGGCGTAGTAGGTCTGGTGGAACGCCTGGAAGGTGGCCAGGTCGGCGGCGTTCAGGTCGGCCATCGAGCCGATGGTGGCGTGGTGATAGGGGTGGCCCGGCGGATAGAGCAGCGGCAGCAACCGCAGCCAGGCGTCGCCGTAGGGCACGTTCTCGTAGCGCTGGCGGCGTTCGTTCTTGACCACGTCCCGCTGGTTGTCCAGCGTCTCCTGGGTCAGCGCCGGCACCAGCCCGCCCATCCGGTCGGCCTCCAGCCAGAGCGCCAGTTCGAGATGCTCGGCCGGGACCGTCTCGAAGTAGTTGGTGCGGTCCGGGTTGGTGGTCGCGTTGAGCGACCCGCCCGCCCCCTGCACCAGTTTCATGTGCTCGGTCTTTGCCACATGCAGCGAGCCCTCGAACATCAGGTGCTCGAAAAGGTGCGCGAAGCCGGTCTGGCCGGACGGCTCGTGCCGCGAACCGACGTCGTACCAGAGGTTGACCGCGACCGCGGGGGCGGTGCGGTCCTCGCTGACCACCACGCGCAGGCCGTTGTCCAGTCGGGTCGTCGAGATGGGCCAGGGGTAACCGCTGTCGGGCATGGCACCGACGCTATCCGATCCCGCGCGTGGACACGGCCCGGGCCACGCGCCGGCGAGCCGGCGCATGGCCCGCGGTCCGACGGTTCGACGCCGGACCACGCCGCTCAGTCCGGCGGTTCGATGGGGGTCACCGTCTGATCCGAGGTACGCCGTTCCAGCACGGTGTCGGGGGCGGCGTTCCGGTCGGCTTCCCGCAGATCGGACTCGGCGAGGATCGCGTCGGCCTGGGCCTGCGGGTCGTCGCTGCCGGCGGCCGCCTCCTCGGGCAGCAGGTGGGCGCGGGACTCCACCCGCTCCTGGTCGCTCCGCTCATCACTCATGCCGCTTCCATACCCACCGCCCTGCGCCCGCACGCCGATAAGGAGGGTCCCCCTATTAACGCCTGGGGTGGTGAAGGGGCCCCCTATTAACACTTGTCAACGCCTCAGCGGAACGGACCGCGCACCTCGTAGGTGATCCCGCCAGCGGATGCACCGGAGCTGCCGCGCTGCGAGGAGAAGTAGAACCGGGTGCCGTCCGGCGAGAAGGCCGGGCCGCAGAGCTCCGATGAGGACTGGCCGGTGACGCGCAGGAACGGTGCGACCACCCCGTCCGGCGTGATCACGCAGATCTCCATGTTGCCGCCGTCCTCGGCGACGTAGAGGTCGCCGGAACGGGCACCGGTGATGTTGTCCACGCCGGTCAGCGGCGCGGTGCCGGAGACCAGCGAGTCGTCGTACGCCAGCTCGATGCGCTGCTTGACCGCGTCGTACGCCCAGACCCGGTTGTCGCCCTTCGTGGTGAACCAGCAGGTGCCGTCGGCGTACCAGCAGCCCTCACCACCCGGGAAGCGTTTGGCGCCGGCGACCTGGTCGCGGGTCGGTGTGCCGGCGGCGCCGGGGTCGGGCACCTGGGCCCAGGTCACCGGGCCGCTGGCGGCGGTGCCGGCGACCAGCACCTCCAGGGTGCCGGCGGAGAGGTCGCCCCAGGTCCTCGGCCGGAACCGGTAGAAACAGCCGTCCGGCTCGTCCTCGGTGAGGTAGACCACCCGGCGGTCGGGGTCGCACGCCGCGGCCTCGTGGGTGAACCGTCCCATCGCGGCGCGGCGCACCGCCGCCGCACCGCCCTGCGGGTACGTCTCGTAGACGTACCCCCGGCTGACCTCCTCGCAGGAGAGCCAGGTCGCCCACGGTGTGGCGCCGCCGGCGCAGTTGCGGTGGGTGCCGGAGAGGATCCGGTACGCCGAGGCGATGCCGCCGTCGGCGTCGAACCGGATCGCCGAGGCCCCGCCGTCCGGGGTGATCTCGGAGTTCGAGACGTAGATCCAACCCGTGCCGGCGGCGAAGCAGGCGCCGCCGTCGGGCGCGTCGTGCCAGGTGTACGAGGTGCCGGGCACCACCTGCCGGGACCGGGCGACGACCCGGCTGGAGAATCCGGCGGGCAGTTGGAGGCCGTTGCCGTTCGGGGCTGCCAGCGCGCCGAAAGGGCTGGGACCAGGGCGTTCGGGCCTGGCTGCGGCACAGGCCCAGAGGCTGCCGGAGAGGGCGGCAGCACCACCGGCGACGGCACTCCGGAGCACGGTACGACGATCCATCGGCACCTCCGCACGACTTCGCCGGGCACCGCTCACGCTACCCATGGCCGCTCGGCGGGTGCGACCTCGACCACGGCAGAGGGTGAACAGCGGCGGTGCGTGCGGTAGTCTTACCGCCGTGACACGGTCGTATCGATGGTTTAGGCAGCCGGCTCGCAAGCCGGTGACCTCACCATGATCTGACGTCACCGTTTTCGAGCCGGCCGGGCAGGAGCTTTCGTTCCTGCCCTTTCGCGTACGAGCAGCCGGCTCGACCCGGGCACCGGCCCCGGGTGCGGTCGGCGGAAGGATGCCCACCGTGACGACCCCGGACAACCACCGGGTCATCGACCAGCGGATCGACCGTGTCGTGCCGCTGACCACCCCGGCCCTGCTGCACCACGAACTCCCCCTGGACGACGACCTCACCTCGGCGGTGATCGCCGGGCGACGCGCCGTCGGTCAGGTGCTCGACCGGGTCGACGACCGGCTGCTGGTGGTGGTCGGCCCCTGCTCGGTGCACGACCCGGCCGCCGCCCTGGAGTACGCTCACCGGCTCCGCGAGGCAGCCGCGCGGGTCGCCGACGACCTGCTGGTGGTGATGCGGGTCTACTTCGAGAAGCCGCGTTCCACGGTGGGTTGGAAGGGTCTGATCAACGATCCCGCGCTGGACGGCTCCGGCGACGTCAACACCGGTCTACGCAAGGCGCGGGCGCTCCTGCTCGACGTGCTGCGTCTCGGCCTGCCGGTGGGGTGCGAGTTCCTCGACCCGATCACACCGCAGTACATCGCGGACACCGTGGCGTGGGGGGCGATCGGGGCCCGCACCGTGGAGAGCCAGGTGCACCGCCAACTGGCCTCCGGCCTGTCCATGCCGATCGGCATGAAGAACCGCCCGGACGGCAGCATCGCCACGGCGGTCGACGCGATCCGGGCCGCCGGCGTACCGCACGTCTTCCCCGGCATCGACGTCTCCGGCACCCCGGCGATCATGCACACCCGGGGCAACGCCGACGGTCACCTGGTGCTGCGCGGCGGCGGGGGCCGACCGAACTACGACGCGGCGTCGGTGGCCGGCGCGCTGGACCTGCTGCGCGCCGCCGGCCTGCCGGAACGGCTGGTGCTGGACGCCAGCCACGCCAACAGCGGCAAGGACCACCGCAACCAGCCCACGGTGGCCGCCGACATCGCCGGGCAGATCGCCGCCGGGCAGCGGGGCATCGTCGGGATCATGCTGGAGAGCTTCCTCGTACCCGGCCGGCAGGATCTCGACCCCACCCGGGAGCTGACGTACGGCCAGTCGGTCACCGATGCCTGCATCGGCTGGGACACCACCGACGAGGTGCTGACCCAGCTCGCCACCGCCGTCCGCACCCGCCGCGCCGCCCACCCCCACTCCCTCC
>NZ_POTX01000263.1 GCF_003236305.1 Micromonospora endophytica
TGTATAAGAGACAGGTCCGAACCGCGCCCCGGCCGGGGGCCGGGGGGCGGTTCGGACAACGGCATACCGTCCGGGCCGAGATCGCCACCCTGCTGCTTCGCCGAACGCAGGTCGTCGATCCAGCCGAGGTCCTCACCGCCGCCCGGTTCCTCCCGGGCGGCCTCGGACTTGCCCCGGCCCCAGCGGCGACCCTTGCCGCGCCGCTCGTCCGGGCCGTCCTCCGGTCGCTCCGAACCAGGCGATCTCACTGTTGACCCTTTCTGTCGGCGCTGTCACCGACCTGATCAGCCGCGTCGGCCTCGGTGGCCGTCGGGCGACCGCCGTCGACTGCGGACGGCGTCGGCGCCCGACCGTTCGCCGTCGACGCTTCGCTGCGCGCGGGAGCAGGCAACCCGCGGACGATCCCGCGCAGCAACGGCAGCCGGGTGGCCACCGACCGCTCCGCGCCGTGCTGGCTCGGCTGGTAGTAGTCCACGCCTACCAGTTCGTCCGGTGCGTACTGCTGGCTGACCACGCCCCGCTGGTCGTCGTGGGGGTAGCGGTACCCGGTGCCGTGGCCGAGCCCACGCGCGCCGGCGTAGTGGGCGTCACGCAGGCCACGCGGCACCGGGCCACCGCGACCGGCCCGCACGTCGGCGATGGCGGCGCCGATCGCGGTGGTCGCCGAGTTGGACTTGGGTGCGGTGGCGAGGTGGATCACGGCCTGGGCGAGGTTGAGCTGTGCCTCGGGCAGGCCGACGTACTCGACCGCGTGGGCGGCGGCGGTGGCCACCCCGAGCGCGCCCGGATCGGCCATGCCGACGTCCTCACTGGCGAAGATGACCAGGCGGCGGGCGATGAACCGGGCATCCTCCCCGGCGACCAGCATCCGGGCCAGCCAATGCAGCGCGGCGTCCACGTCCGAGCCCCGCATGCTCTTGATGAACGCGCTCGTCACGTCGTAGTGCGCGTCCCCCGCCCGGTCGTACCGGACAGCCGCGGTGTCCACCGCCCGCTCGGCGGTGGCCAGGTCGATCCGCCCGCTGCCGAGCGCGGCGGCCGAGCCGGCCGCCGCCTCCAGCGCGGTGAGCGCTTTGCGGACGTCGCCGCCGGCCAGCCGGACGAGATGGTCCTCCGCCTCCGCGTCGAGGGTGAGCGATCCGGCCAGGCCGCGCTCGTCGGTCACCGCGCGGCGCAGCAGGACGCGGACCGCCGCGTCGTCGAGCGGTTGGAGGGTGAGCAGCACGCACCGCGACAGCAGCGGCGAGATGACCGAGAAGTACGGGTTCTCCGTGGTCGCCGCGAGCAGCGTGACGGTACGGTCCTCCACCGCGGCGAGCAGCGAGTCCTGCTGGGTCTTGCTGAACCGGTGCACCTCGTCGATGAAGAGCACAGTCGGTGGACCACCGGAGCGCCGCTGTCGTCGGGCGGTGTCGATGACGGCTCGGACGTCCTTCACCCCGGCCGACAACGCCGACATGGCCACGAATCGCCGATCGGTGGCCCCGGCAACCAGGTGCGCGACAGTGGTCTTTCCGCTGCCCGGCGGGCCCCAGAGAATGACCGACATGGGCGCGTTGCCGGCGACCAGTTGCCGCAGTGGCGCCCCGGGTGTGAGCAGGTGCTCCTGACCGACCAACTCATCCAGGTCGGCCGGGCGCATCCGGACGGGCAGCGGCGCGTCCGGCCCGACCGCGCTGAAGCCGCCGACACCACCGGAACCCGTCACGGCACTGGGTGCTGTGGCGGGCTCACCGAGGGTGAAGAGGGCGTCAGACTCCATCAGGAGAACAGTACCGGGCTTGGCCGGCATCGCCGGAATCGCGCCGCCGGCCGAGCCCGGGGTGATCCGTTTCGGTCAACCGCGGCCCGGACGGCGACCCCGGTACCAGCGGCCACCGCCGCCGCCGGGGCCACGGCCCACGCCGGCCAGGAAGAGCGCGAGCAGCAGCAGGCCGATCAGTACGAGGGTGTCCCAGTTGAACAGGTCCGGCGCACCGAGATCGGTGTCCAGCAGGTCCAGCAGCAGCGCGAAGCCGAAGACCGCGGCGGCGGCGATGGCGAGCATGGCGTTCCTCCGGTGGGGGTTCCAGTAGGTCGGCGCGGGATGTACCCGATCGGTCGCCTCGCCAATCTCCACCGTGGATCATCGCCGCCCACTACTAGGCCGCCAGTCATGATCTTGGCTGACGAGGCGCTCGACGGACGGGACGAGGGGCCTGAGTGGTCGACTGGTACGGCGTCCGCGACGGCGACCGGCTGATCGCCTGCGGGGCCGACTGCACCCGTGGTGACGTGGGCTTCCTCGCCGGGCTGACGGTCGCACCCGAGCATCGCAGGCAGGGGCTGGGGGCGGCGCTCACCACCGGGATGACCCGGGCGCTGTCGGCGCGGTACGACGTGGTGGCGCTCGGCGTCCATCTGTCCAACACCAATGCCCGCCGGCTCTACCAGCGGCTCGGCTACACCGACTCGTTCGCCCTCACCTCGGTGCGCGTCGGCTGACCGGCTACACCAGACTCGCTCGCCGGCACCTCGGTGCCGGTTGCCTGACCGGCGGCCGTGCCGTTCGGCCGGCGGCCGGCTCGCCAGGCCGGCAGGTACAGCGGCGCGGCGAGCGCCAGCACCACCGCGCCGACCAGCATCGCCGTGCTCACGCCGGCCCGGTCGCCGAGATGACCGAGCAGCACCCCGCCCAACGCGGCGGCGGGCAGCGCCACCATCGAGTTCACCGAGATCACACTGGTCCGGTACAGGCCGTCGACCTGCCGGTGCAGCAGTCCCATGTGCAACGGGTTGGACGCGCCGTGCACGGCGTGGCAGGCAAAGAAGGCGACAAGCATCCCGGCCGGGCCGGCGAACAGCGCCATACCGACCACGGTGATCCCCTGCATGATCCGCAGCGCGGCGGCAGCGGGGGCGGCACCCAGCCAGCGACCGAGCAGCGGGGTGAGCGCCGCACCGCCGGCCGAGGCGAGCCAGGCCACGGTGCTGCCCGGCCCGAGCAGCGCGCCGGCCCGGTCGGCGTCGCCGAGCACCTCGGCCAGCCGGATCGGCAATAGCGCCTCGAAGGTGACCATGCCGAATCCCCAGCTCAACTCGACAGCCACCAGGGCGAGCAACACCCGGGAGCGGCGCAGCAGGCCGAGCGCCGCACCGACCAGGCGCGGCACGGTCCGCATCGAGGCACGCAGCGCACCCGGCCCGGTCACCGGCCGCTGCTCGACAAGCAACGTCAGCAGCGCCACCAGGGAGATCCCCTGAAAGCCGGCGGCGATCACCACCGGTACGGTCAGCGCGCTGACCGGCCCCACCGGTCCGAGGGCCACCAGGCCGCCGCTGAGCAGGGCACCGGCGGCGATGCTCACGCCGAGCACCATGCCGCCCTGGCCCAGACCCTTCTCGTACGCGGCGTCCGGGTCGGTGGCGAGGGTGGTGTCGACGTACCAGGATTCGAGCGGGCCACTGTCCAGGGCGCGGAACACCCCCTGCAACGCCCAGACGGCCGCCAGCAGGGCGAACGAGTCCGCCACCACGAGCAGCCCGGTCGAAACGAGACCGACCACAGTGGCCACCACCAGCACCGGCTTGCGGCCCAGTGCGTCGGCGAAGCCGCCGGTCGGCAACTCCAGCGCGAGGACCACCACTCCCTGGGCGGCGACGGCCAGCCCGATCTGGGTCAGGGTGAGACCCCGCTCCTGCATGAGCAGGATGCTCACCGGGATCACCAGGCCGGCCGGCAGCCAGCGCAGGCCGTGCAGGACGAGATAACGTCGACGCACCTGGCGTACGGTCAGGGCGCTGGTCATGGCGTGCCCCTCGACGGCGGCTTGCTGCCCAGCAGCAGCGGCAGGGTGGTCAGGAAGATCTGCACCTGCTCGGCGCCGGGCGTGTCCGGGTCGGCCTCGGCGCGGTAGCGCTCGAGGATCGACCACAACTCCGCCTTGAGCTCCTCCAGCCGGGCCGCCGGGATGGTCAGGAAGATGTCGCTCATGCCGAACGCGTCGCGCCAGGCCGGTGACCACTGCTCGCGGACGGCGAACCAACGCTCGGCGTGCTCGACGAAGTGGCGTACCTGCTCGGCCTGGATCCACTCGATGGCGGCCCTCGCGTCCGGGTCGTCGTCGAAGTCGGTGTTCTCCCAGTTGGTGACGTCGTGCGCGGCCCGCCACCAGCGTTGCCGCCCGGTGCCCCGGTCCGGCTCCTCGACGACCAGCCCGACCTCGGCCAACTGCCGCAGGTGGTAGCTGGTCGCGCCGGTGTTCGTGTCGAGCAACTCGGCGAGGGTGGTGGCCGTCGCCGGCCCCTTCACCCGCAACGCCCCCAGCAGTCGCGTACGCAGCGGATGCGCCAACACACGGACCTGACGATTATCGATCCGCACCCGCCGCGCCGCACCCCGCTCCTCACTCCCCACACCTTGCACAATACTCATGCACATTTCCTATGCACAATCCCTGTGCACCCCTCCCGCGCGTCGATCTTGCACTTGTGGTCGGCGAAATGCCGTTACATGCGCCTTTTGCCCCGACGGAAAGTGCAAGATCGCGGGGGCGGGTGGGGGCGTTTTTGAAGCTTGTGGCGATTGAGCACTCGGTGTTTGCGTTGCCGTTTGCGTACCTGTCGGCGCTTACCGCGATGACCGTGAGCGGGGGGCGGGTTCGGTGGCTCGACCTGCTGCTGATCACGGTGGCGATGGTGGGGGCGCGGACCTTCGCGATGGCCGCCAACCGGATCCTCGACCGCAAGATCGACGCGCGGAATCCGCGTACGGCCAACCGGGAACTGGTGACCGGGGCGGTGAGCCTGCGGACGGCCTGGACCGGCGCGGGCGTGGCGCTGGCGGTGTTTCTGGCCGCCGCCGCCCTGCTCAACCCGCTCTGCCTGGTGCTCGCGCCGCTGGCCGTGGTGCCACTGATCGTCTACCCGTACGGCAAGCGCTTCACCAACTGGCCGCACGCCATCCTGGGCGTCGCCCAGATGGTCGGCCCGGTCGGTGCCTGGCTGGGGGTGACCGGCACTTTCGCCGGTTCCGGTCCGGCCTGGCTGCTCGGCGTGGCCGTGGGACTCTGGATCGGCGGCTTCGACCTGATCTACGCCTGCCAGGACGCCGAGGTGGACCGGAAGATCGGGGTGCACAGCGTGCCGGCCCGGTACGGGCTGCGGTTCGCGCTGCACGCCTCCACCGTCGCGCACGTGGTGACCTTCGCGCTGTTCCTGTGGTTCGGGGTGCTTGTCGGCTTCGGCTGGCTCTGGTGGATCGGTCTGGCGCTTACCGCTGTCGCCTTCGGCTATCAGCACCTGGTGGTCACGCCGACAGACCTGAGCCGGGTGAACCGGGCCTTCTTCACCGCAAACGGTTTCGTCGGCATCGCGCTGTTCCTATTCGCCCTGCTGGACCTGGTTGTCCGGCTCGGCCTGCGGCCGTAGGTCGTAACGGGCAGGCTGGCGGCATGCGCGAACCATGGGTGATCGGGGTCTCCGGGGCGTCCGGGACACCGTACGCCGCGGCGGTCCTGCGTGGGCTGCTCGACGCCGGGGAGCCGGTCGACCTGGTGGTCTCCCGGGCCGCCCGGCTGACGCTGCTGGACGAGACCGGACGCCCGTTCCGAGACGCGCACTGGGCCGAGGACCTGGCCGCCTGGCTGGGCCGCGACCTCGACGACGCGGACGTACGGTACTGGCCCGCCGGCGACCTGGCGGCCGGACCGAGCAGCGGCTCCTATCCGGTACGCGGCATGGCGGTGGTGCCGGCCAGCACGGCGGCCTGCGCCGGCATCGCCATCGGCCTGTCGAAGGATCTGCTCCAGCGCTCCGCCGAGGTCAACCTGAAGGAACGCCGGCGGGTGGTGGTGGTGCCCCGGGAGACGCCGGTGACCCGCAGCCACCTGGAGCACCTGATCGCGTTGCACGATGCTGGTGCGGTGGTGTTGCCGGCCAGCCCCGGCTTCTACGGCGCGGGAGCCGCCGCCAGCGCGCCGCAGCTCGTGGACTTCGTGGCGGGCAAGGTGCTGGACGCGCTCGGCGTGCCGCACACCCTTTTCCACCGCTGGACCGGAACGTTGAACGCGGACCGGACCTGAACAGTCGACGTCGTACGCGGACCGGACCTGAGGACCGGCCCGCGTCGGCGATCCCGCACCAATCAGTACATTCCGGCGTTGGCCGGACCTGGGCCGGTGGAAGCGGCTGGGCCCGCATTGCGCGGTCGGCCCATCTCGTCCGCCTCCTCCAGCATGCCCTCCCCCTCGAGCAGGGCTCGCACCTCGGATTCCCGAAACCGGCGATGCCCTCCTGGAGTCCGGATGCTGCCGATCCGGCCCGCCGCCGCCCAGCGCGTCACAGTCTTCGGGTCAACCCGAAACAGCGCGGCGACCTCACCCGGTGTCAGCAGGCGATCTCCAGTGTCCACAGCCCCCTCCTCGCGTCGACGAAGCCCCCGGCTGAACACACTGCCCCCGGCCGGTGCGAGCCCAGAGCCGTCATGAGGGACGTATGGCAATTACAGCACCAGCGACCTGGCCTGTCCGCCAAACGCGAAAAACGCACTGAGTGGGAAGTTAGTAAATGGTACCGGCGCCCCAACCCTTCAACCCCGAGTATGCGAACTGTCACCCGCTGCCATGTTCAACGGGTGCCGGAGTCCGGGTGTCACGCGGCGGCGACTAGGGTCTACAGTCCGTGGACGCCATCGACCTGAGCCTCGTGGACCTGCTCCGCGGTAACGCCCGCCTGTCCTACGCCGAACTGGCCCGCCAGGTCGGCCTCTCCGCGCCGGCGGTGCACGAACGCGTCGGCAAGCTGGAAGCCGCCGGCGTGATCCGCGCCTACCGGGCGGAGGTCGACCCGGAGACCATCGGGCTGAGCGTGACCGCCCTGATCAGCGTCGTGGAGGATTCCGGCGCGGACACCGACGATGTGCTGGAGGCGTTCCGGGCCATCCCGGAGATCGAGTCGTGCTACTTCATGGCCGGCGTCGAGTCGTTCCTGATCAAGGTGCGGGTGGCCACCATCGCCGAGCTGGAGCGGCTGATCGTACGGGTGAACCGGACGCCCGGTGTCGCCTCCACCCGGACCAGCATCGCCCTGTCGACCAAGTGGGAGAACCGTCCCCAGCCGGTGGCACCTCCCTCCTGAGTCGCTGCTCCGCCGGTCCACCCGGCCGCCGCCCGGTAGCCTTCCTGAGCGTGACTCAGCTTGACCGGTGCGACGACACCAGCCGCCGGTGGGTGACCGAGGCCATCGCCGCCGTCGAGGCGGACGCGAACCGGTCCGCCGACACCCACCTGCTGCCCTTCCCGCTGCCCCGGCCCTGGGGGATCGACCTCTACCTCAAGGACGAGTCGGTCCACCCCACCGGCTCGCTCAAGCACCGGCTGGCCCGGTCGCTGTTCCTCTACGGGCTCTGCAACGGCTGGATCGGGCCGGCCACCACGATCGTGGAGGCGTCCTCGGGCTCCACCGCGGTCTCCGAGGCGTACTTCGCCCGGATGCTGGGGTTGCCCTTCATCGCGGTGATGCCCGCCTCCACCTCGCCGGAGAAGATCACCCAGATCGAGTTCCAGGGCGGCCGCTGCCACCTGGTGCAGGACCCGGCGAAGGTGGTCATCGAGGCCCGCTGGCTGGCCGAGGACAGCGGCGGACACTTCATGGACCAGTTCACCTACGCGGAGCGGGCCACCGACTGGCGGGGCAACAACAACATCGCCGAGTCGATCTACGCGCAGCTCGCGCTGGAGCGCCATCCCGTACCGGCCTGGGTGGTGGTCGGTGCCGGCACCGGCGGCACCAGCGCCACCATCGGCCGGTACGCCCGCTACCGGCGGCTGCCCACCAAGCTCTGCGTGGTCGACCCGGAGAACTCGGCGTTCTATCCCGCCTGGCAGGCGGCGGACTGGTCGGTGTGCACCGGACGGGGTTCCCGGATCGAGGGGATCGGCCGGCCCACCGTCGAGGCGTCGTTCCTGCCCGCCGTGGTGGACCGGATGGTGCAGGTGCCGGACGCCGCCTCGCTGGCCGCCATGCGGGCCGGCTCGGCGATCCTGGGCCGACGGG
>NZ_POTX01000264.1 GCF_003236305.1 Micromonospora endophytica
AGAGGTGTATAAGAGACAGTGGGAGGGGCGGACCATCCCCTGCTACCACGAGACGCTCGGCTGGTTCAACAGCAGCGACGGCTGCTACTACAAGCTCGCCGAGTCGCCGCCGGCAGAGCCCCCGGAGGGCTACCAGTACTACCTGCGCACCTGTTACGGCGGGGAGTTGGGCATCCAGACCCTCGAACTGCTGGCCGTGCCGCCGCCCGGCTTCGGCGCCCCACCCGACCCGGAGGAGCTGGCCCGCCGGGCCCTGGCCTCGATCACCCTGCTCGCGCCCCGGATCGCTGTCGCACCCCGCAAGGACATCGGCCCCGGGCTGGTCGGCCTGCCGGTCTGGATGTGGGCCGAGCCCGGTGTCCAGCAGTTCGGGCCGCAGAGCGCGTCCGCGACCGACCGGGGGCTGACGGTCACCATCGAAGCCAAGGTCGAGCGGGTGGAGTGGGACATGGGCAACGGCCAGGCGCCGGTCACCTGCTTCGGCCCCGGCACCGAGTACACCACCAGCGGCACGCACGCCGGCCAGCGTTCCCCGGACTGCGGCTACCACAGTGGCTACCCGAAGGCGGGGAGATACCAGATCCAGGCGACCACGCACTGGACCGTCACCTGGCGCAGCAGCAGCGGTGAGCAGGACCAGATTCCCGGCGTCACCCGCGTCAGCAACCCGGTCAGCATTCAGATCAACGAGCTTCAGGTGGTGACCCGATGAGCGTGGCGACCCGTGACGACACCCCGCCGGTGGACGCGCCGATCGCCCCACCCCGGGTGGTCCGGCAACGCCGGATGCGGCCCGGCCTGCTCGGCCTGGCCGTGCTGCTGATCGCCCTCGGCGGGCTGGGCTCGGCGTTCGCGGTCACCTCGGTCCGGGCGACCGGCAGCTACCTGGCAGTCGCCCGGACGGTCGAGGTCGGCGGCGTACTCAGCGCCGACGACCTGGTGTCGGTGCAGGTCGCCGGCGGGCAGGGACTCGAACCGGTGCCATCCGGGCAGCTCGCCGACGTGATCGGGATGCGCGCCGCCGTCTCGCTCACCCCGGGCACCCTGCTGACCATGGCGCAGCTCACCGACGACCCGCTGCTCGGCCCCGGGCAACAGCAGCTCGCGCTCGGCCTGCGCGCGGCCCAGGTGCCCGCACCGAAGCTCCGCCCCGGCGACGAGGTGCTGCTGGTCAGCACCCCGAGCGAGGACCGCAGCGCGCCCGCCGGTGGCGCCACCCGGTTCACCGCCACCGTCATCGACACCACAAGCACCGACGACCGGGACGAGGTGGTGGTCTATCTCGCGCTCGCGGTCCGGGACGTACCGGCCGTGGTGGCGCTCGCCGCACAGGACCGGATCGCGCTCGTGCTGACCAAGGCGGCCTGACCATGGCGATCATCGCGCTGGTCTCGGCCAAGGGCTCGCCGGGGGTCACCACCACCGCGCTGGCCTGCACGTTGAGCTGGCACCGGCGGCTGGTCCTGGCCGAGTGCGACCCGGCCGGCGGCTCGGTGCTCGCCGGTTATCTCGGCGGCGCACTCGACGGTCCGCGCGGCATCGGCGAGCTGGCCGTCGGCGAGCTGCGCGACGGCAGCCTGGAGCGCACGTTCTGGTCCCAACTCGTCGACCTGGACGCGCCGCACCGCGACCGGCTGCTGCTGCCCGGCGTCGTAGACCCGGCCCAGGCGGGCAGCGTGATCCCCTTGTGGCAGCGGTTCGCCGACTTCTTCACCGCGCTGGAGCACGGCGACCCGCCGTACGACGTGCTCGTCGACTGCGGCCGGTTGCCGGTGGTGGGCCCACCCTGGCCCCTGCTGCGCGCCGCGTCGGTGGTGCTGGTGGTGAGCCGGGCGCGGCTGCCCGACCTCTCCGTCGCCCGGGCCACGATCCGGGCCATCCACCGCGACTTCGCCGAGCACCGGGTGCCGCCGGGCACGATGCGACTGCTGCTGGTCGGTGGCGGCCACGGCAAGGCGGAGATCAGCAAGGCGCTCGGGGTGCCGGTGATCGCCCGGCTGCCGTACGACCCGCGTACCGCCGAGGTGTTGAGCCTCGGCGGCACCGTGCGGGCCGGACGGCCGTTGCTGCGCGCGGCCCGCGGGCTGGAGGTGCCGGTCGGCGCGCTGCTGGAACAGCGGCGGGCACGATTGGCGTGGCCGGTCTCCCAGGGGGTGCCGGATGCGGTTTGAACCTGTCTCGTCGGACCCCCGCCGGCAACCTCCCGGCGCCACCTCGACAGTGGCACCGCTGCCACCGACAAACGGCCGGCACCACCATCCGATGCCGGTGCCCGTGCCGGTGCCGGCGCTGGCACCCGAGGCACCACCCCGCCCCCGGGTCGACTTCCCACTGGTCCGCGAGCTGCGGCGGGAACTCAGCGAGCGGCTCACCCGGTGGCAGCGCGGCCGGGAGTTCAGCGTCGACGAGGAGGACACCGAGCGGGCCCGGCTCGCGGTGGAGCTGGTCGCCGAGTACGCCGACTCGGTGCGCCGCGCCGGCACCCCCATGCCGGCCGGCGAGGAACGGCTGCTGCTCGACCAGGTCACCGCCGAACTGGCCGGCCTCGGTCGACTTCAGACGCTGCTTGTCGACGCCACCATCGAGGAGGTGCACATCCTCGGCTGCGACCAGGTACGCATCACCCGGCACGGCGGCGGGGTGGAGTGGGCCGAACCGATCGCCGACAGCGACGACGAGCTGGTGGAGATCCTCCAGGCGGCGGCCCGCCGGGCCGGAGCCACCGAACGTTCGCTGTCCACCTCGAAGCCCACACTCGACCTGCAACTGCCCGACGGCAGCCGACTCGCGGCGGTGTTCCTGGTCAGCCACCGCCCGTACGCGGTGATCCGCAAGCACAACACCCTTGAGGTGACCCTGGACGACCTGGCCGGCAGCCGTGGCGACCTGGACGAGATGATCGACCCGCTGCTGCGCGACTTCCTCCGCGCCTCGCTGCGGGCCGGGCTGAACATCATGGTCGCCGGGCTGGCCGGGGCCGGTAAGACCACAGTCATCCGGGCGTTGATGAGCGAGATTCCGCCGGACGAGCCGTACGTGCTGCTGGAGGAGAGCCGGGAGCTGCTGCCGGCCCGGCGCACCGCCCGGCACCGCGCGGTGATGAGCTTCGAGGCCCGGGAGGGGCATGGCGAACGCGGGCCGGACGGCCGACCGGCCGGTGAGGTGAGCATCGCCGACCTGATCCCGGTCTCGCTGCGGATGGGCGTACTGCGGATCATCGTCGGCGAGGTGCGGTCCCGGGAGATCGTGCCGATGCTCCAGGCGATGACCACCAGCCGGGGCTCGATGTGCACCATCCACGCCCGTACCCCCGCCGGGGTGAGCGAACGGATCATCGAGCTGGCGTTGGCGCACGGCCGGGAGATGACTGTCGACCAGGCCCGCCGGATGGCCGGCAACGCGCTCGACCTCATCGTCTACGTCACCGTCGAGGACGAGACCGGCATCGGCGGGCGCAAGCACCGGTACGTCTCGCACGTCGAGGAGGTGCTCGGCGTCAGCGAGGGCAGCCGGATCACCACCACGCAGGTGTTCGGGCCGGGTCCGGACGGCCGGGCGGTGCCGCGACACCTGCCCGAGCGGGTCCGGGACCAACTGCTGCGGGTGGGCTACGACGCGCGGCTGCTGAGCCGCTGGATCGAGGCCGGTCAGGGCGCCTGGCGCCGACCCAAACAGACCCGACTCGGTCGGCGGTGAGTGGTGCGCAACGACATCGAACTGATCGCGATGGTCTCCGGGGCCGCCTGCGTGGCCGGGCTGGTGCTGGCCGTCGTCGCGATCGTCGGCACCCGTCGCCCACCCGGCCGGGCTCCCGGCGCGGGGCCGGGCATCAGCCGGCTCTGGCAGGGCTCCGGCACCGCCCGGGAGCAGCGGGCACATCAGGCGCTGCTTGTCGGTGCGTTTGTCGCCGGGGCGCTGGCCTTCCTGCTGACCGGTCTGCCGGTGGTCGGTCTGCTGGTCGCGGTGGCGGTACCCGGCACGCCGTGGCTGTTCTCCGTCGGCCGGGCCGAGCAGCGGGCCATCGCCCGGATCGAGGCGGTCGGCGAGTGGACCCGCCGACTCAAGGACGTCTCGGCCACCGGTCAGGGTCTCCAGCAGGCGATCATCGGCACCCTGCCGACCGCGCCGGAGGAGATCCAGGAGGAGGTACGGCTGCTCGCCGCCCGGCTCCAGGCAGGTTGGCTGGCCCGCTCCGCCCTGCTCGCCTTCGCCGACGAGATCGGCGACCCGGTCTGCGACCAGGTGGTCGCCGCGCTCATCCTGCACCTCAGCGACCGGGGTGACCGCCTCGGTGACGTACTCGGCTCGATCGCGTCGGCGGCGGCGGCCGAGGTCGCCACCCGCCGGGAGGTCGAGGCCAAACGCACCCAGCCACGGTTCGCGGTCCGCTTCCTCACCGGAATGACCCTGGCCACCATCGCGTACGGGCTGCTGAACACCGAGTACGTCCAGCCGTACGGCACACCGCTCGGCCAGGTGGTGATGGCGGTCCTCGGCACCGCCTTCGTGGGCCTGTTGGCCTGGGTGCGCTCGATGAGCCAGCCACCCCGGCCGGCCCGGTTCCTGCCCGCCCCCGATCCGCGCGAGGTGATGGCGTGAACTGGTTGCTGACAGTCGCCGTCACCGGCGGAGCCGCCGTCGGGCTGGGCGTGTTCCTGGTGGTCCGCGAGCTGGTGCCGGCGACTCCGGCCCTCGGCCCGGCGTTGCGCCGCCTGCACCAGCCGGCGGGGGCCCGGGTCGATCCCGCCGACCGCCGCCTGGAGTGGCTCACCGGCATGGCCCGCTGGCTGCGCCCCCCGCACCGGCAACTGGCCCTGCTCGGCCGCACCCCCGAGCAGTACGCGTTGTCCCTGCTGCTGTCGGCCCTGATCGGCCTCGCCGGGCCGGCCCTGGTCAGCGGCACCCTGTTCCTGGTCGGGGTCAGTTTGCCGCTGGCCGTGCCGGTGCTGGGCAGTCTCGGGCTGGCGCTGCTCTGTGCCTTTGTCGCGCACCGTTCGGTGCTCACCCGCGCCGAGGTGGCCCGGGACGAGTTCCGCCAGGCGGTCTGCACCTATCTGGATCTGGTCGCGCTGCAACTCTCCGCCGCGCACGGTCCGGTGCAGTCGCTGGAGCGGGCCGCGGCGATCTGTGAGGGCTGGGTCTTCGACCGCATCTCCGAGGCGTTGCGCATGGCCCAGATGCAGATGCACTCGCCCTGGGACGAGCTGCGTGACCTGGCCGACCGGATCGGCATCCCGGAACTGGGTGACGTCGGGGCGATCATGCGCTCCTCGGGCAGCGAGGGCGCGCAGGTGCACGAGACCCTGCGCAGCCGGGCCGACTCGCTGCGCGACCAGATCCGCACCGACAACCTGGCCCGGGCCGAGGGGGTGACCAGCCGCCTCGACATCCCCGGCGCGCTGCTGGTCTTCGTCCTGCTCGGCTTCGCCATCTATCCGTTCCTGGCCCGCCTCTGACCTCCCTCCTCCCCTCCCAGAGCAAAGGAGCACCCCGATGTCCGTCCTCATCTATCTGCACGTCGCGCTGCGTGCACGGCTGGCCGAGCTGCGTGGCGATCGGGGCGACAGCCCAGTGCCGACCGCAGTGATCATCTTTGGCCTGGTGGCCGTGGCGATGGCGGTGACAGGTGCCGCGCTCGCCGCCGCCAACGACTGGATGGACAACATCCCGAAGCATCAGGACCCGAAGTGAGCCATGCCTGACGCCCGGTCCACCGGATGGTGCCGGATGGCCTCGGTCATCCGGCACCGCCTGCTGCCCGCCGGTTCCTCGGAGCGGGGCGGCAACCCGGTGGAGTTGGCGGTGGCGCTGCCGGCGATCCTGGTGATGCTCTTCGCCTCGATCCAGGTCGCCGTGGTGTTCGTGGCCCGCGCCACCGCGCTCAACGCCGCCCAGAGCGGAGTCAACGCGCAGCGGCTCTACGAGGCCCCGGCGGGTGCCGGTGAGGCGCGGGCCACGAAGTTCCTCAACCAGGCCGGGGACTGGCTGATCGACTGGGACGACCCGGGGCCGAGCTGCGTCACCACCGACACCGACGTGACCTGCACGGTCACCGGTAAGTCCCTCTCCGTCGTACCAGGGGTCGACTTCACCATCGAGCAGAGCGCACACGGGACGGTGGAGCGATGGGCCGCACCGTGAGCCGGGGCTCGGTCTCGATCGAAGTCGCCGTCCTGGCGCCCGCCTTCGTGGCGATGATGGTGCTGGCCGGAGTCGCCGGCCGTACCGCCGTGGCCAGTGAGGCGCTCGAGGCCGCCGCGCACGACGCCGCCCGGGCCGCGTCGATCTCCCGGGATGCCGGCACGGCCCGGCAGGAGGCCCGGGAGGCGGCCCGCCGGCAGCTGGACTGGCGCGGGATCTCCTGCGCCGGTGCGCCCCGGGTGACCTTCCGGGGGACGGTCGGCGGCCGGTCCACAAGCTTCGACGCGGCCTACCGCAGCCCGGTGGGGCAGGACGCCTCGGTCACCGTGGAGATCGCCTGCACGGTGTCCTACCAGGACATCAAGCTTGCGGTCCTGGAGAGCATGCCGGCGGGCAACCGGATCACCGTGTCGTTCACCTCTCCCCTGGACCGCTACCGGAGCCGGCAATGAGCGCGGGACGCGGCGACGCCGGGCGAGTGAGTGTCTTCCTCGCCGTCGCGCTCTTCGGCGTACTCGCGATCATCGGCATGGCGTTCGACGGCGCGGGCCAGCTCCGCAGCCTGCAACGCGCCGAGAACCTGGCCGCCGAAGCGGCCCGGACCGGCGGCCAGGCCATCGACCTGACCACCGCGATCGAGGGCGGACCCAAGCGGATCAACAAGCCCCAGGCCCGACAGGCCGTCGCGCGGTATCTCTCCGCCGCCGGGGCCAGCGGCCACCGCGTGAGCTTCCCGGTGGTCGACGGCGAGACCCTGATCCGGGTACGCGTCACCATCACCTACCGCCGGGCCGTACTCGGCCTCTTCGGCTTCTCCAACACCGTCACCGTCTCCGGTGAGGCGACCGCGCGGGCGCTGACCGGGACACCCTAGGGAAGGAAGGTGGCCATGGCCGCATCGGGTGGCACCGCCGTACGGCGGATCGGCCGGGTGCTGACCGGCTTCGGTGCGCTCATCGTGCTGGTCGGCCTGCTGGCCGGCGGGCCCATCGCGCTGCTGGCCTTCGCCGGCAACCCGCTACCGGATCACGTGCCGGCGCTGGCGGAGATCGGCACCACGCTCACCAGCCGCGACGACGGGCAACTCTTCCTGCGCGCGTTGGCGCTGGTCGGGTGGCTCGGTTGGGTCTCGTTCGCCTTCTCCGTGCTGGTGGAGCTGGGCGCGCAGGCGCTGCGCCGGCCGGCGCCCCGGCTGCCCGGGATGAGCCGGCAGCAGCGCGCCGCCGCGGCGCTCGTCGGGTCGGTGGCCCTGATCCTGGCCACCAGTCCGGCCGCCACCGCCGCCACCACGGCATACACCGCCGGCGCCTGGGCCGGCGCACCAACGACGGCTGCGGCGGCCGGCTCGCCGTCAGCTGCGGCGGCTGGCTCGGCGGCGATGTCTACGGCGAGGGCACAGGCGTTGGCGGCTCCGGCGGTGGGCCCGGCCGGGATGGTGGCTGCCGGGGCAGCGGGCCCGGTGACAGCGGATCGGGACGATGACCGGGCTGAGGCCCCGGTCTACCGGGTGGCCAAGGGTGACTACCTCGGCAAGGTGGCCGAGCGGTATCTCGACGAGTTCGGGGACTACCGGGAGCTGGCCGCCCTCAACCGACTGCGTGACCCGGACCGGATCCGCCCCGGCCAGCTCATCACGCTGCCGACCGAGGCGGCGGACCAGGGTTCCCGGGCACACGCCACCGGTCGCCTGGTCGCCCGGGTGGCCCCGCCCTCCTCGCCGAGCCCGGCCGCGCCGGAGCGGACCGAGAGCCGCAAACCGTCGCCGTCACCATCCGGCAGCCCCACCC
>NZ_POTX01000265.1 GCF_003236305.1 Micromonospora endophytica
CGGCATGATCGCCCCGCCCACCCGGCATGATCCAAACAACTTCGCCGGACTTGCGGCCTCGACTGCCCGAGGAGACAGCAACTACGGCGAAGTTGCGGATCGGGCGGCGTGGGCTTACCTGCCACGGCCTGTTTCGTAGGGGCGGCCGCGGAGGCCGCCGGCTCGGCGGTAGGAGACGGAGCCGCCGTTGGCGGCCTGCGGGAGGTCGGCCGGGCGGTCCAGGCCCATGGCGGTACGCCGGACCGCCTCCCGCTGGGCGGTCAGGCGGCGTTGGGCCTCGCGGCGGGCGGCAGCCCGGCGTGCCTGTTCGCGGCGTACCTCGGCCTGACGGGCGGCCAGCCAGGCGGTCTCGCGGGCGCGGGCCCGACGGCGGCGGCGATCGGCCAACGCGCGGGCGCGCAGGTGTGCGACGTACACCACAAGCAGGGTGAAGGTGACCGCGAAGCTGATCCAGAACCCCGGGCCGACCACCACCACACCGACCAGTTCGACGGCGTTGAGCAGCACCAGGGCGGCCAATACCCGACGGCGGCGGTAGATGGCGGGAGTGTGCTGGTGGCGGCGGTCCGGGCGACGCCGGGGTCGGCCGGCAGCCGACGGTACGGACCGCAGCCGGCTCCGGCGACCGGAGCGCCGCCCGGTCCCCGGTTCCCCGCCGGAGCGGCCCGACGATCCCGACCCCGCATCGGAACGGCGGGCTGCGGGTGGCCCGGAGACGGGGGCGGAGAGCCCCCCGGAGCTGGCATCTTCGCTGAGGGTGACCACCAGAGTGCGGGGTGCGTTCACCGGACGGCGGCCCGGGACAGTGCGACGTCGTCGATGGCGCTGGAGCACCCGCGCCGTCGACTGCGCCCGCTCCGCCACCAGCCGCTCGGCGGCGTCGTACCGGCGGACCAACGCCGGAGCGAGGGCGAGCAGACCGGCGGCGGCGAGGACGGCGAGGAGCACCGAGGTCGGCACCCTCACCCCTCCCGTCACCGAATTCGGAGCAACCGCCGACCGGCCGCAGGATCTTCCACCGACCGGTGCCGGAGGCGTGAAACGTGCGGAGCGGGCAGCGGCTGCCGCAGCTTGCAGTTACCTGAGGTTACGGGTCACCGACGCCGGAACAACCACGCCGCGCCGATCCCGGACGTGGGACGGCTCACCGGGCGTTGGCGCGCAGCCGGTGCCAACGGGCCAGCAGGCCACCCTCGGCGGCGACTTCCTCACTTGTCATCGCGTACCCGATGTGGTCGCGCCAGGCACCGTCGATGTGCATGTAACGCGCGTGGTACGCCTCCTCGCGGAAGCCCAGTTTCTCCACCACGCGGCGCGACGGCCCGTTCTCCGGCCGGATGTTGACCTCGATCCGGTGCAGGCCGCCGGGGCCGAAGGCATGGTCGACGGCGAGCGCCAGCGCGGTGGGGATCACGCCACGACCGGCCACCCGACGGTCCACCCAGTAGCCGACGTAACCGGAGCAGAACGCCCGGCGGACGATGTTGCCGAGATTGAGGTGCCCCACCAACCGCTCTTCGCCGTCGGTGTACAGGCAGACCGCGAAGGGCATCCCCTCGCCGGTACGCGCCGACCGCCGTTGATCCCGGTGGACCCAGCGGAAGGTGGCGGGTGAGTTCAGCTCGTCCCAGTCACCGGCCGGCGACGACTCCCAGCGGGCCAGCCAGTCACGATTGGCGCGGCGCACCTCCGACCAGGCCACCGCGTCCGAACGGCGGTACGGCCGCAACAGCACCGGGCCGTCGGAGAGCACCGCAGGCCAGCCGGGTGCCCGTCTGAACCGCACCGATCCTCCCAACCCGAGCGTCAGCGGCGATTCACCGTCGACGGTCCAGCAGCAGCACGTCCACGGTGGAGCCGGCCGCGGCGGCGGTCACCCGCTCGCCAAGAACGAGGAGGCCGTTCGCCTCCGCCAGGCCGGAGAGGGTGAACGGGCCGCCGTCGAGCGGTTGGACAGTGTATCCCCCGCCGCGTCGTTCGGCGACGTGGGCGGGCCGGAACTCGCGCAGCCCCGCCGGCGAGGAGACCGTCTCCAGCAGGTGCGCCCGGACACTGGGGCGGAACACCGGCTCGGCGCCGGCCAGCAGATTGATCGCCGGGCGGGCCAGCACCTCGAAGCCGATCATCGCGGCGCCGGGGTCACCGGGCAGGCACACCACCGGCACCTCCTCGGCGCCGACCGTACCGAAACCGAGCGCGCTGCCCGGATAGAGCGCCACGTCGGTGAAGGTGACCGGGCCGGCCCGGCCGCCGTCGCGGCGGGACAGGATGCGGCGGACCATGTCGCCCGGCCCGGTGCCGGTGCCGCCGGTGGTGATGATCAGGTCGGCCCGCAGGGTCTGGTCCTCCAGCAGCCCCCGCAGCCCCTCCGGGTCGTCGTCGCAGATGCCCACCCGGTACGCCAGCGCACCCGCCTCCGCCGCCGCGGCGGTCAGCGCGTGCGAGTTGGCGTCCACCACCTGGCCAGGCTGGCTGCCCCGGCCCACGTCGACGAGTTCGTCGCCGGTGGCCACGATGACCACCCGTGGGCTGGGGCGCACCACCACATGCCCGATCCCGGTGGCGGCCAGCACCGCGACCAGGGCCGGTGAGACGTACGAGCCGCAGCGGGCGAGCACTGCGCCGGCCGCCACCTCCTCGCCGGCCCGGCGTACGCCGTACCCCCGCTTGGGGACACGGAAGATCTCCACCGCGGCCATGCCCTGATCGGTCCACTCCACCGGGACCACCACGTCGGCGGCGATCGGCAGTGGTGCCCCGGCGGCCACCGAGAAACAGGAGCCCGGGGTGAGCCGGACCGGTCGCCAACTGGCTGCGCCGAGATCACCGACCACGTTGAGCCGGACCGTGCGGCTGCCCGGCCGGCCGGACTGGATCGGCACGTACCCCATACCCCGGGCCCCGCCGGCGATGTCCTCCCAGCGCGCGGCGTACCCGTCCACGGCCGCCTGGTCGAAGGCCGGGAAGGCGTGCGGCGCGACAACGTCCTCAGCGAGGACGTTGCCGTACGCCTGGGTGAGGTCGAGGTCGAGTGGAGGCAGCGCGCGTAACCTGCGCAGCACACTGCCCAGGTAGTCGGCGAGCGGCGTCAACCCGTTTTCGGCCGCCTCGGCGTCGGCCGGCGCGATCATGTATTCGGACCGCCCGACGCGTCGGTGCTGACGAAGTCAGCGAGCCACTTGCGGAACTCGCTGCCCAGGTCCTCGCGTTCGACGGCGATCTGGACCACGGTCTGGAGATAGCCCAGCGGCATGCCGGTGTCGTAGCGGGTGCCTCGGTAGACGATCGCGTGCACCGGTGTGCCCTCGCTACGCAGCAGCTCCATCGCATCGGTCAACTGGATCTCCCCGCCGCTGCCGGGCGGAGTCCGACGGATGGCGTCGAAGATCTTGCCGGGCAGCACGTACCGGCCGAGCACGGCGAGGTTGCTCGGCGCCTCCTCCGGCTTCGGCTTCTCGACCATGCCTGTCACCTTCACGACCTCGCCGATGTCGGCCAGCTCGGACTCGGCCGGCTCGACCGACGCGATGCCGTACCGCTTCGTCTCGGCCGGATCGACCTCGAAGAAGGCGAGCACCACACCACCGGTACGCGCCTGGAGTTCCAGCATCGCCGGCAGCAGGGGTTCGGAGAGGTTGACGAACTCGTCGCCGAGTAGCACCGCGAAGGGCTGGTCACCGACGTGCGACTCGGCGTACCCGATCGCGTGGCCCAGGCCAAGCTGCTCCGGCTGGCGGCAGGTGTAGATCGCGGCGATCTCCTCGGTCCGCTTGACGGCGGCCAGCAGGTCCGGCTTCTCCGCGAGCCGTTCCTCCAGATCGGGCCGGCGGTCGAAGTGGTCCACCATCGACGTCTTGCCGCGACCGGTGATCAGCAGCACGTCGCCGATCCCGGCGTGGGCGGCCTCCTCGACGATGTACTGAAGCACCGGCCGGTCGACCACCGGCAGCAGTTCCTTGGGGACCGCCTTGGTGGCCGGCAGGAACCGGGTCGCCAGGCCCGCGGCCGGAATAACGGCCTTGACGGCACGGGGGCGGCCGGTGGCGGCGGCCGCTGAGGGGTTCGCTGAGTGCTCCGACATGTCGCGAGACTATCGGCCATGGCCGTATCTCGACGGGTGAGGACCGGAAGACGCGCCGCCCACCTGACCGGTTCTGCCGGTGCCGGCAGGTTCGCCGTCCGGTTGGGCGGAGGCCACCCGCCAGGTGTCCCGACCGGCGGCCTTGGCGGCGTAGAGCGCCTCGTCCGCCGCCGCCAAGACCCGGGGGCCACTCTCCGCGTGGTCCGGATATACGGCGATTCCGATGGAGACCGTGACCGGGACCGACCGCCTTACCCGGGCATGTCCCGTCACCGGGACCGGGTTGGCACGGACCGACGCGCCGAGCCGCTCGGCGACGATCGCCGCCCCGCGGGCATCGGTCTCCGGCAACAGCACCACGAACTCCTCCCCGCCCTGCCGGAAGGCCAGGTCCACCTCCCGGATCTCGCCGCGTACCCGACGGGCGAACTCGACGAGCACCGCATCACCGGCGGCGTGACCGTACGTGTCGTTCACCTCCTTGAACCGGTCCAGGTCGAGCGCGAGGACGCTCACCATCCGCCCGAACCGGTTGGCCCGTTCCACCTCGCGGCGCAATGATTCGCGCAGGTAGCGGTAGTTCCACAGCCCGGTGAGCGGGTCGGTCAGCGACAGCCGCTGGGTCTCTTCGTGGACGCGTACGTTGTGCACCGCCACCGCCGCGTGTCCGGCGAAGGTGCGCAGCCTGGCCAGGTCGTCGTCGTCGAACTCCGTGCCGCCGAGCCGGTCGTAGAGAGCGAGGACGCCAAGCGTCGGGGCGGCTGCGGTGCTGGTGGCGGCGGGCGGACCGACGGCGGGACGGTCACCGATCGGCGTCCCGGGACCGGCCAACGGCACCGCCAGATAGGTCCGGCAGCGCGGCTCGTCGGGCGGCCCGGCGTATGCCACCAGCCGACCCCGACAGGGCTGCCCGGTGGCCGCTACCGCACCCACCGCCCCGCAAGCCAACGGCACCCGGGGCGGCCCGGCCTCGGGCCACCCGTCGAAGCCCTCGACGCACTGGGCGACGAGCCCGCCGTCCGGTCCGGTGAGCAGTATCGCGCCGGCCCGGGCACCTGTCGCCACCAGCGCGCTGTGCAGGATCACCCGCAGGATCCGGTGCAGGTCGTGCGTGCTGGCCAGGGTGTCGCCGAGCACGGCTAGGTGTCCGCGCAGCTGGTCTCGGCTGCTGGCCAGGGCCGCCAGATAACCCCCGGTCTCGCGGGCCATCCGGTTGACCGCACCGGCCAGCCGACCGATCTCGTCGCCGCCGCGTACCGGAACCCGGGCGGTCAGGTCACCGGCCACCACCCGGTCCACCGCGTCGGCCAGTTCGACAAGCGGCCGGGTGGTCACCCGGGCCAGTCGCCAGGCCGTGGCCACCCCCACCAGCGCGGCCAGCAGCACCACCCCGACCAGCACCGCGGACAGGCCGGGCGGCTGGTCACTGGGCACCGAGAGCACCAGCGGCAGCGGCTGCCCGACGGTGGGACCGGCCCGACGCAGGTAACGGCCGTCGGGGGTGCTGGTGACGCGGTCGTCGTGCAGGGACGCGGCGGCGGTGAGCACTGCCTCCCGCCCGCCTGGGGACTCAGTGGTGTGGGCGACCTGCACCGGAGGGGCGGTCCCGTCGAGCAACGTCACCGCAGCACCGGTCACCCCCGCCAGCCGCGCCACGAACGCCGGGTCGACCGGCTGCGCGGCGGTGACCGCACCCAGCGGCGTACCGGCGGAGTCCCGCAGCTCCACCCGGGCCACCAGCGCACCGACGGTGCCGCCGGCCGGTGCCGCCGCCGTGCAGTCCCGCCAGGGTGCCGGCGGAGGATCGGGGGTGGCGTGCCGGACCCGCCCGGTCGCGTCGGTGACCTGGATGGCGGCGGCCAGGCCCCGGTTGACCACCTGAACGGCCACGTCGGCCTGGTCGGTGGTGAGGGCGACCGCGTCCGCCGCGGCGCGCAGTTGTTGGCAGAGTGCGTCCACGGAGGTACGCACGGCCGTCGCGGCCACCGCCAACCGCTCGGTGGCGCGGCTACGGTCCACCGCCGTCACGGTGGCGGCGACGAAACCGGCACCGAGCAGGACCGGGCCGAGCGCCACAGCCAGGAAGGCTGCGGTCAACCGCCCGCGTAGCGTCAACACTTCCCCCCGGAAGTTGCGACCGTCGCCTGCGATGCTGACACAGGGCGACCGTGATACAGGCGTTGCGTGAGGAGTGTTGCGTGCCGGAATTTGCGCAGGACGCGGAAGTGACCCATGAGGCGAAACGAGAGCGGCGCGTCGCGCTGCTCGCCCACCGCCGCGCCCTCCCGGAGGCGGTCCGGCTGGCGGCGGCGGAACGCCTCCAGGCCGAACTGGTCACCCTGCTCCGCCGCCTGCGGCCGAGCCGGGTGACCGCGTACGCGCCGGTGGGCACCGAGCCCGGCGGACCGGACCTGCCGGCGGTGCTCGCCGCCGCGTTGCCCGCCGGGGCGCAGTTGCTCCTGCCGGTCCTCCGCGACGACCTGGACCTGGACTGGGCCGCCTGGACCGGCCCGGCGGATATGGTCGCCGCCGGGCGGGGCATCCGCGAGCCGGCCTCACCCCGACTCGGGGTACGCGCGATCACCACCGCCGACCTGGTCGTGCTGCCGGGGCTGGCGGTGGACCGGCGGGGCGTACGCCTCGGCCGGGGTGGCGGCTCCTACGACCGGGCCCTGGCCCGGTTGCCCGCGACCGCCCGGACCGTGGTGCCGTTGTACGACGGCGAACTCCTGGACGCGTTGCCCGCCGCGCCGCACGACCGGCCGGTGGGCGCGGTGGTCACCCCGACCGGCGGTCTGCACCCGCTGGCACCCCCTGCAGGTGTCGTGCCACACACTTGCGCTGGACGAACCGGGGGGCGATGACGCACCATTGGCACTCGAATACGTCGAGTGCCAACCCGGCCGTGCCAGATCCGGAGGAGAACGTGCCCACGTACCAGTACGCCTGCACCGCGTGCGGTCACCAGCTCGAGGCGGTGCAGTCCTTCTCTGACGAGCCGCTGACCGACTGCCCGGCGTGCGAGGGGCGGCTACGGAAGTTGTTCAACTCCGTCGGCATCGTCTTCAAGGGCTCCGGCTTCTACCGCACCGACTCGCGCGGCTCGGCCGCGGACACCGGGTCGAGCACCACCAGCAAGCCCGAGAAGTCCGAGAAGTCCGACTCGTCGACCTCCACCTCCACCCCCTCGACCACCTCGTCGACCGGCGGCACGAGCAAAGCAACCACCGCCGCCGCCTGAGGTGCAAGGAGGGGCCCCCTATTAACGCCTCGTGAGGTAAAGGGGCCCCTTCTTAACAAAACACCCTCCTCCGGAGCGGCGCTGGGCCGCGCGGAGTGATGTCGGGCAGAGCCGGGCGAAGCGACGCCGGGGCAGAGCCGGACCGCGCCGGGCCACGCTCGGGGCAGAGCCGGACCACGGCAGAGGCGATGGAGCGACTCAGTCCCAGTGTGGGGGGCGTTCGGCGAGTAGGCGATCGTCGTTGCCGCCCGTTGATTCTCCCCAGCCCCGGTCGGTGTCGTCGGCCGTCTGCTCGGGCAGCACCACAAAGTCGTCGCTCAGATCGACCGTACGGTCGTCGTCGCCCTGCCTGCCGGGATCCCGCGTGCTCACGAGCGGCAAGGGTAACGCAGCTTGCGGCGGCGCGGCCTGACCCGCCGGTGCCACGGCGGTTGGTAGCGTCCGATGGCGTGACAGCCCCCCGCTCCGGCCCGGCGTCCGATGATCAGTGGCGCAGGCCCGACTCCGGTGCCGAACCCCCCGGCAACGCGACGAACCACCCCACCACGCCGCCCACCACGCCGAAC
>NZ_POTX01000266.1 GCF_003236305.1 Micromonospora endophytica
GGGTAGCCGGGGGTCTCGAAGCCGTGGCTGGGGTTGCGGCGCAGGGTCGACCCCTCGATCCGCAGGGTGCCGGTGCGGTTGTTGCTGACGAAGAAGATGGCGCCGCCACCTTCCTTCGCGTCGTTGTCCTCGATGGTCGTGCCGGCGATGCGTACCGAGAACTCGTTGCCGTCGCAGTAGATCGCACCGCCGCTGCCGCCACCAGGGGTGCCCGAGCGGGCCGGGTTCGCGCCGTGGCCGACCGCAGTGTTGCGCCGGAAGGTGCTGTTGAGCACCTCCCAGGAGACGCCGATGCTGCTCAGCGCGCCACCGTTGGCGCAGGAACCGCCGCTGAAACTGCTGCCCACCACGTACACCGGCTGGTCGGCGTGCTGGTCGAGCACGCGGATGGCCGCGCCGCCCAGATCCGGCCCGGTGCCGTCGCAGCGGTTGTCGACGAAGTGCGAGTTGACCACCTTGAACCGGCCGCCCCGCACGAAGATCGCCCCACCGCCACCGCCGTCGGTCCGCTCGCCCGTGGCGTCACCGTTGGCGAACACCAGGTTCTGCACTGTCAACTGCGGATGATCCTGGTCGTTGCAGTGGGAGGTGGTCCAGCCCTGAAGCGGGTCGCAGGTGTTCATGTAGAGGATGCGCCGCCGACCCTGCCCGCTGAGGGTGACCTTGCCACCGCCGTCGAGCACCACCTGCGGACCGTTGGCGTTGCGCACCTTGGCGGTCGCCGCCATCTCGATGGTCACCGGATCCGGCCCGCAGTCGAAGGTGATGATGCCGCCGGCCGCCACCGCCCGCACCACCGCCGCCGAGGTGCAGCTGGCCGGGGTGCCGGTGCCGATCGTACGGGTCGGCTTCGCGGTGTCGACCGCGCGCGCCGCAGCCGGTACGGCTACCCGTCCGTCCGGGTTGCCGGTCCGTGCGCCCGTGGGCGCGGCGGCGGGCGTAGGGCTCGCGCTGCTCGGCGCACCGCCCAGGCCGCTACGCGCCGACGGGCTGGCCGTTGCCGGGGCCGGGGTCGGCTCATCCGACGGCTGGTCGGCCTCGGCGACAGCGGTGTCAGCGTCGCTGACCCGGGGCTGCTGGACGCTTCGCTGGTCGGCGCGGGGCACGGACGGACCGCCGCACCCGGACAACAGGATGGCGGTCACACCGACGGCGATGACGGATCTCAGACGAGGCACCCCGTGATGCTAGAAGCAGACGGCCGCCGGAGCGAGCACCATCACTGTTCAGACCAGTGGTGCGTGGCGCAGATGCCGGCGGCGGCGCAGCCGGACGCCGAACAGCCCCGCCACCGTCACGAGCATCAGCGCGGTGACCACTGCCGCGTGCAGGACGCCCCGACTCAGGTAACCGTCGTCGGTGTGGTCCACCGCCCAGCTGGCGATCTCCCGGCTGGACCAGAACGGCATCAGCTTCGCTGCGGAGCTGGTCGGGTCGAGCAGCATCTGCACCGCCACCACGGTGAGCAGCAGCAGGGTGCCCTCCATCTCGCGAGGCAGCAGGGCGCCGATCAGCATGCCGAGCGGTGCGGCCACCGCCACGCAGCAGAGCATCGCCACGGCGATCCCGGCGTACCGCAGGTTGTTCGCGTCGAAGACGGTGAGCAGGAAGAACGGCACCGAGACGGCGAGTCCGAGCGCCCACAGGCCGAGCATCCGGCCGAGGTAGAGGTGGTGTGGGCGGTAGCCGGCGAGCCGCAGCCGGGGTTCCAGCTCGCGGGCCGCGCTGGTGGCGAAGAGCGCCGCGGTGCTGACCGCCCAGCTGATGCCGAGCAGCAGCGCACGCACCGACTGCCCGACGTGGGAATCCCGCCGGATCAGCCAGAAGGTCAACGGCATCAACAACAGGAGCAGGAGTACGCCGCGCCGCCGCACCAGCTCCCGCAACGTCATCTCGGCCACGGTGACCAGCCGGTTCATCGGCGTCCTCCCTGTTGAGCGGGGGTCAGGTCGAGAACCGTGTCGACCCGGTCGAGCTGGTTGAGCAGGTGGGTGACCACCACGATGGCCCGCCCCTCGTCGCGCAACCGGGCCAACTGGTCCCAGAGGTTGACGTAACTGCCCTGGTCGAAGCCCTGGTACGGCTCGTCCAGCAGGAGCACGTCCGGCGCGGCCAGGGTGGACATGGTCAGGTTCAGCTTCTGCCGCGTACCGCCGGAGAGGTGGCGGGCCAGCACGGTGCTCTCGGCGTCCCAGCCGAGCTGCCGGGCCGCTGCCCGGCCGGCGCGTCGGGCCGGCCCCCGGGCCATCCCCTGACCGGCGCCGACCAGCACGAAATGCTCGTCGGGGAGCAGGAAGTCGATGGTGCCGCCCTGCTGGGGGCAGTAGCCGAGCCGACCGGCCACGGTCACCTCGCCCGCGTCGGGGGAGATCAGCCCGGCGCAGATCCGCAGGAAGGTGCTCTTTCCGCAGCCGTTGGCACCGATCACGGCGGCGATCTGTCCGGCCCGTACGGTGAGCGTGGCGTCCCGTAGCACCGTGCGCCGGCCGTACCGCTTGGTGATGCCCGTGGCGTGCAGCCGGACCGGGCCGGGACGGGGGCCGGGCGCGGTGCCGATGCTCTCCACGATCGCGGCGGCGTACGCCTGCGGCGGGCCGAAGACCAGCCACGGATCGCCGCCACCCTCGCGCAGGTGTGTGGCGGCCTCGGCGATCACGTGCCGGGCGGCGTCGACCGCCACCCGGCGCTGGTGCAGCTCGGCCCCGAAGGCCCGCAGCCACTCGTCGTCGTTCACCCGTCGACCCCCTTCGTGACGATGTGGGTCACCGGTGCCACGAACGCCAACCAGGCGTTGCCGCCGTGTCGCAGTGCCGCCCGCCCGTCGTCGGTGAGCTGGTAGTACTTGCGGGCCGGACCAGAGTCGCCCTCCCGCCACTGCGCGGTGACCAGGCCGGTGCGTTGCAGTCGCAGCAGCACCGGGTAGAGCGTGCCACCCTGGATCGGCCCGACACCTGCGGTATCGAGCGCCTGGGCGAGTTGGTAGCCGTAGGACTCGCCGTCGTGCAGCAGGCCGAGCACACAGAGGTCGAGCACCCCGCGCAGCCACTGCCCTCGACGGTCGCCATCCACCCGCCGAACACTAGTTGTGCTATCTAGATAGCACAACTATCTAGCTACGCGACGATGACATCGGAGATCACGACTGTGACGTTGTCCGGCGCACCGGCCTGGTGGGCCAGCTTCACCAACTGCTCACCACACTGCTGCCGGTCGGCGTGCAGGCTGAGCGTCGCGCCGATCGTCTCGTCGGGCACGTAGTCGGAGAGCCCGTCGCTGCACAGCAGGAGCCGATCCCCGGCCACCATGGTCAACACCCCCAACGTGGGCGGCGCGTCCGAGCCCTGCACCGCCCGGGTGACAAGCGAGCGCTGCGGGTGGTGCCGGGCCTGGTCAGGAGTGAGCGCCCCCTGGTCGACAAGCGCCTGCACGAAGGTGTCGTCCCGGGTCAGCTGGCTCAGCCGTCCGTCCCGCAGCAGGTAACAGCGGGAGTCGCCGACCTGGGCCAACACCAACTGGTCACCGGCGAGCAGGGCCGCGGTCAGCGTCGTACCCATGCCGTCGCGGGCCGGGTCGGCCGCTATCGCGGCGTGGATGCGCTGGTTGGCGGTGCTCACCACGGCACGCAGCGCCTCGGCGGCGGCGTCCGGCGTGGTCGGCGGGATCAGCTCGTCGAGGATCCGGATGACGATCTCGCTGGCCACCTCTCCGGCGGGCAACCCGCCCATGCCGTCGGCCACCGCGAGGAGGCGCTCGCCAGCGAGCGCCGAGTCCTCGTTGTTGGTGCGAACCAGGCCGATGTCGTTGAGGATGGCCGAGCGGAGGATCAGCGTCATGGGACAAGCTTGCCAAGAACACCCTCGCCGCGTCTCTACGCACTACTACGTAGGGTGGAGGAATGTTGCCGGTGTCCATGGTCGGGCGTGCCGGCGAGCTGGCCGAGCTGGACCGGACCTGGTCCACCGTGGTCGCTGATCGCCGCCGGTCGCCCGCTGTCGCCGTCGTCACCGGAGGCGCCGGCGTGGGCAAGAGCCTGCTGCTCGCCGCCGCGCTGGACGGCTTCATGCCACACCCGGAGGTGATACTCAGCGGCACCGCCCGGCTACACAGCCCCGCGCCGTACGACTGGTTGGCCGCCGTGTTGAGTGGGCGCGACACCAGCCGGCTCGACCTCCCGGCGGACGCGCTGGCCTGGCTGGCCCAGCAGCCCACCGCACCCCGCGAACGCTACGCGCCCGGCACGCTGCTCCGGCTGGCCGTGCGTACCGTCCGGATGCTTGTCGGTGCCGGACCGGCGGTGCTGGTGGTGGAGGATCTGCACGCGCTCGACCCGGCCAGCCTCAACCTGATCGGCGAGCTGGCCACCGCCGCGGACCTGCCGGCGCTGCTGATGGTGGCGACCCAGCCCGCGGCGCACGCGGTCGCGCCGGAACTCACCGGCCGCACCCTGGCCCGCCTCTGCGGGGTACGCGGCGCGGTGCGCCAGCACCTCGGCCCGCTGCGCCAGGCCGAGGTCGCCGAAGTGCTGACCCAGGTGTACGCCGACACAGCCCCCGACCCTCGCCTGGTGCACCGGGTCTGGCAGCACACCGGCGGCAACCCGTACGCCCTCACCGAACTGCTCGCCGCACACGCCGGCCAGCCCCCGGAGGCGCTGCTCGCCCCGCCGTCTCTGGTGCCTCCCTCCGCACCGTTTTTGGTGCCTCCCTCCTCGCCTTCGGCTGGCTTGCCTTCGGTGGGCGTCTCGCCTTCGGCTGGATCGCCGTCCGTGGGTGCCGGGTGGGCCGAGTTGACCGGCCGGGAGGTCGAGGTGCTCGACTGCCTGGTCGCCGGGATGTCCAACAAGCAGGTGGCCCGAGCCCTCGGCATCTCGGTGCGTACCGTCACCGTGCACGTGTCCAACCTGCTGCGCAAAACCGGCTCGGCCTCGCGTACCGAGGTGGCGCTCTGGGCGGTCCGACAGCGCCGCGCGGCACCCACCCCCGCCGATTACTGATCCGGGCTACTTCGCGGAGCGGACCGGCACCCAGTCCGTGAACTGTTTGTGCAGATTGGCTGGCGGTGCGCCCGAGCCCAGCTCGGCCAACTGCCCGGCGGCCTCCTCGCGCAGGTCACCAGATAGACCAGCAGCCCCGGCATGTTGCCGCGATACTGCGCCAGCAGCAGCAACTTTGCCGGAGAGCACGGCCACGACGCACCACACGCCGCACAGCGCCACGTCGGGCGGGCTGCGACATGGTCCCGAACGTGCGGCCGGCGGGTCACCGCGCAGCCCTCGTGGCGTTGCGGGGGGCCTTAGTGCGGCGGTGGGCGGGGTCCACTGCGGGTCGCAGCCCGGCCGGCATCACGAACAGCTCGCGGCGGGCGTTGGCGTCGCCCCGCGCGTCGAGCACGTAACAGTCAACCCACGTCCACCCGTGGTACGTGCGCCGCTCCGTACGCTCGCGGATCACCCGGACAGTGATCGGCCGGCGGAACCGGACCGACGCCGCTCGGGTCAGGAGATACACGCCAGACGTGCCATCGTCGCGTGGACCGTAGGTCTGTCCCGGCGTCCGTGGCCGCCATCGGGTATCGGGGGCGGCGTTCACGGGTCTCTGCTCACGCACGGTCCGACCTCCGTTTACGCGGGAATTGTGGGCGTCCTCGGGAACTCGATGCCTCCCGATCGCCGCCCTTAGCGTCACGTCTCGCCGGTCGCGCGTCAAGTACCCATGACGGGTTGTCTCACATCAAGCTTGACGCGTGACTGGTACCCGCGTGCCTAACGTCAGACCGTGGCGAAGCTCCGGTTGATGGGCACGCATGAGATTCGTGTGCGGCTCGGTGGCATCAGCCGGCAGCGTGTCTACGAACTGACCATGCGTCGGTCGTTCCCCGAGCCCGCCGCCGAACTCGAACAGGGCCGCGTGTGGCTGGCTGAAGACGTCGAGCGGTGGATTGCCGAACATCGGAGTGAAGTCGCGGACAGCGAGAGCGGCGACTAGCTGGCGCGCAGCAGCGGCGGATCTTCTGCTGTGCGCTGTTAATAAGGGGCCCTTTACCTACACCAGGCGTTAATAGGGGGCCCTTCCTTGCATCCACTCCTTGCCTTCGTTACGGCTTGCGGGGGTAGCGGAGGAGGAGGGTGGCGGCTACCTCTTCGTCGCCGACGGCGGCGTACACGTGGGGAACGTCGGAGGCCCAGCGGAGGTGATCGCCGGCGGCGGCGGTCAGTGGCGCGTCGGCCGGGCCGGCGCGCAGCACCCCGGCGAAGACCGTGACGTGTTCGGTGACTCCGGCTTGGTGTGCGGGGGAGAGCTGGTCGGTGCCGGGTGCGATCCGCATCCGGTACAGCTCGTAGGTGGCGTCGGAGTCGTTGAAGACCTCCAGCAGGATGGCGTTCACCGCTGCGCCGCGTACGGTCGGCTCGGCCCCGGGCTCGAAGAGCACGGCGGTCAGCGGTACGCCGAGCTGCGCGGTGATCGCGTACAGGGTCTCCAGGGTGGGATTGCGGGTGCCGTTCTCCAGGCCGGAGAGGGTGGCCTTGCCTACCTGGGCCAGTCGGGCCAACGCGGACAGCGAGATGCCCCGCGCCTCGCGCAGGGCGCGGACCCGGCGACCGACCGCCGTGGGGTCCGGTTCTGATGGTGGGGGCATCCCGCTATGGTGCTACATACTGCTGTTCCGTAAACGGAACGATCGAGGTGGGAGATGGCGGGACGGATGCAACCGGTGCTGGCCGGGGTGGTGACCGCGCTTGTCGGGTTCGCCAGCTCGTTCACCGTGGTGCTGGCCGGGCTGCGGGCGGTCGGGGCCACCGAGCGACAGGCCGCCTCCGGGCTGCTCGTGCTCTGTGTCGCGTCCGGGCTCTGCGCCGCCTGGCTGGGGTTGCGGCACCGGATTCCGTTGAGCATGGCCTGGTCCACGCCGGGCGCGGCGCTGCTGGTCGCCACCGGGCCGGTGCCCGGTGGTTGGCCGGTCGCGGTCGGGGCGTTCCTCGTCTCGGGAGCGCTCATCGTGGCCGCCGGGCTCTTTCCGGCGCTGGGACGGGCGGTCGCGGCGATCCCGAAACCGGTCGCCGGCGCGATGCTCGCCGGAGTGCTGCTGCCGCTCTGCACCGCGCCGGTCCGCGCGCTCGTCGAGGTGCCCCTGCTGGCCGCGCCGGTGGTGCTCTCCTGGCTGCTGCTGCACCGCTTCGCCCGGCGGTGGGCGGTGCCTGGCGCGCTGGTGGTGGCGGTGGTGGCGATCGCGCTGACCGTCCCGGCGGGCGACACCGGGGGTGGGCTCCGCCCGGTGGTCGAGGTGACCGCGCCACAGTGGAGTTTCTCGGCCCTGGTCGGCCTGGCGCTACCCCTGTTCCTGGTGACCATGGCCGCGCAGAACGTGCCCGGCGCCGCCCTGCTGGTCGGTTACGGCTACCGACCGCCGCTCGGCTCGGTGCTGCGGACCACCGGGCTGGCTACCCTGGCCACCGCTCCGGCCGGCGGGCACGCGGTCAACCTGGCGGCCATCAGCGCCGCCCTCGCGGCCGGCCCGGACGCGCATCCCGACCCGGACCGGCGTTGGATCGCCTCGGTGACCGCCGGTGCGGGGTTGGCGTTGCTCGGGCTGGGGGCCGGCGCGGTGACCACGCTCGTCAGTTGGGCGCCGCCGGTGCTGATCGAGGCGGTCGCCGGGCTGGCCCTGCTCGGCGCACTGGCCACCGCGTTGACCTCGGCACTGGCCGAGCCGGCGGCGCGGGAGGCCGCGGTGGTCACCCTCGTGGTCACCGCCGCTGGCGTCTCGCTGGCCGGTATCGGTGGTGCCTTCTGGGGTCTGATCGCCGGCTGCCTGATGCTGCTGGTCTTCCGCCGCCGCACCCGGCCCGCCGCCACCGCGCCGCTGCCACCC
>NZ_POTX01000267.1 GCF_003236305.1 Micromonospora endophytica
GTGTCCCGCCGTCGGGGTGGTGCGGGGTGGGTGAGTCAGCTGAAGGAGTCGCCGCAGGCGCAGGAGTTGCCCGCGTTGGGGTTGTCGATGGTGAAGCCCTGGGCGTCGATCCGGTCGGCGAAGTCGATGGTGGCGCCGGCCAGGTACGGCGCGCTCATCCGGTCGACGACGACCTCGACACCGTCGTAGTCGGTGACGACGTCACCGTCGAGCGAACGCTCGTCGAAGAAGAGCTGGTATCGCAGGCCGGAGCAGCCGCCCGGCTGCACCGCGACCCGGAGCCGCAGGTCGTCGCGGCCCTCCTGCTCGATCAGGGCCTTGACCTTCTGCGCCGCGACGTCGGTGAGGACGACGGACGTGGGGGCCTTGGCCTCGGTCGACTCGGTCTGCGCTGGCGTGGTCACGTGGAATTCTCCCTGCGCGCGTTCGGGTGTGGTCTCACCTGGCCAACGTCAGCCGCCGGTCAGCGATTCCCACAGTGGTCCAGTTTTCGATTGTAGGCCGCCCCTGGCCCGGCCACCTGGCGACGTGACCAGCCGATCAGCGGCTCCACTGCCGGGCCAGCCGGGCACCGAGCGCCCGCAGCCCCTCCCCCGGGCGGTCCAGGGCGGCGGCCAACCCACCGCGTTCCTCACCGCCGAAGTGCTCCACCAGGCTGTACGCGTCGGTCACCCCGACCGACGCCGCCTCTCGCCGGCCGGTGCTCACCTGACCGGCGAGCACGACACAGGGCACGCCCCGGTCCCGGGCGGCGCCAGCCACACCGGCTACCACTTTGCCGCGCAGCGACTGATGGTCGAACTTCCCCTCTCCGGTGATCACCAGATCCACGCCGTCGAGCGCGGCGTCCAGCCCGACAGCCCGGCTGACCAGCCCGATCCCGGATTCGCACCGGCCGCCGAGGGCCAGCAGCGCCGCACCGACACCGCCAGCGGCGCCACCGCCGGGCAGCGCGCCCAGCCCACCGGGGCAGCCTGGCAGGTCACGCTCCAGCACCTCGGCCCAGCGCGTCAACGCGGCGTCGAGCAGCAGCACGTCGGCCCGGTCGGCACCCTTCTGCGGCCCGAAGACGCTGCTCGCCCCGTGCAGCCCGAGCAGCGGGTTGTCGACGTCGGTGGCGGCGATCAGCCGGGCCTCACGCAGCCGGGGCGCCCCGTCGAGCGAAGCCACCGCGGCCAGCGCCGCGCCGCCGTACGGCAGCGCCAGGCCGGCGCCGTCCAGTGGCGTGGCGCCCAGGGCGGTGAGCATCCCGACACCGCCGTCGTTGGTCGCCGAGCCACCCAGACCCACCACCACGGTACGAGCGCCGGCCTCGACCGCCGCGGCGATCAGCAGGCCCAGCCCGTACGAGGTGGTGGTCTTCGGGTCGCGCTCGGCGGCGTCGAGCAGGTGCAGCCCGCACGCCTGCGCGCTCTCCAGCCAGGCGGTCGCTCCGTCATCGGTGAGCAGGATCTCACCGTCGGCCGGGCGGCCCAGCGGGTCGACCGTGGGCGCCGGCACCCGCCGGCCGGGCAGCGCCTCGGCGAGCACGTCGAGGAAGCCGGGCCCGCCGTCGGCCAACGGCCTGACCAGCAGGTCGTCGCCGGGAGCGATCTCCCGCCAACCGTCGGCCACCGCGGCGGCCACCTGGGGTGCCGGCAGTGTGCCGGCGAACTTGTCCGGGCAGAGCAGTACGCGCATGCCTGGCAGTGTGGCAGCCCACACCGGCGGGGGCGGCGGGGCGGCCGTCCTGTGGGACCATGGAGCGCGTGACGTCGACCTGGATGGAACCCTCCAACACCGCCACTGCGCTGCTGCTCCTCGGCCGCGGCAGCGACCCCGCCACCGAGCGTGGCGTGGAGTGTCCGGGCGAGTTGCCGGCGCCGAGCGACCCTGACCTGGTGGCCCGGGCGACGGCGGCCAAGGCCGCGCTCGGCGACAAGGTCTTCGTGCTGGGTCACCACTACCAGCGCGACGAGGTGATCCAGTTCGCCGACGTGACAGGCGACTCGTTCAAGCTGGCCCGGGAGGCCGCCGCCCGGCCGGACGCGGAGTACATCGTCTTCTGCGGTGTGCACTTCATGGCCGAGAGCGCGGACATCCTCACCTCGGACACGCAGCGGGTCGTCCTGCCCGACCTGGCCGCCGGCTGCTCGATGGCGGACATGGCCGCGCTGCCCCAGGTCGAGAACGCCTGGGATGTCCTGGTCGACCTGGGGGTGGCCGACCGGACGGTCCCGGTGACCTACATGAACTCCTCCGCCGACATCAAGGGTTTCGTCGGCCGGCACGGCGGCGTGGTGTGCACCTCGTCGAACGCGAAGCGGGCCCTGGAGTGGGCGTACCAGCAGGGTGAGAAGGTGCTCTTCCTGCCCGACCAGCATCTGGGCCGCAACACGGCGGTGCTGGAGATGGGCTTCTCCCTTGACGACTGCGTGCTCTACGACCCGCACAAGCCCGGCGGTGGGCTCACGCCCGAGCAGCTGCGCGACGCGCGGATGATCCTCTGGCGGGGGCACTGCTCGGTGCACGGGCGGTTCACCCTCGACAGCGTCAACGACGTCCGTGAGCGGGTTCCGGGGGTCAACGTGCTTGTGCACCCGGAGTGCCGGCACGAGGTGGTCAACGCCGCCGACCTGGTGGGCTCCACCGAATACATCATCAAGACGATCGAGGCGGCCCCGGCCGGCTCCGCGTGGGCGGTGGGCACCGAGCTGAACCTGGTCCGCCGACTCGCGCTGGCCCACCCGGACAAGCAGATCATGTTCCTCGACCGGGCGGTCTGTTACTGCTCGACGATGAACCGCATCGACCTGCCCCACCTGGTGTGGGCGCTGGAGGAGCTGGTCGCGGGTCGGGTGGCCAACCAGATCACCGTCGATCCGGACACCGCGCACCACGCCCGGGTCGCGCTGGACCAGATGCTCGCGCTGCCCGGCTCCTGAGGCACCGCCTGATCACGCTCGGTAGCACCTGGCGTACGAAAAAGTGCCGGATCACCGATTGATGCCCTCCCCGGCGGTGTGACCGGATCCATTCTCATCACGGAGGGCTATGCTGCCCGGGCGACAACACACCCGGGCGGAAGTTTGCCCCCGACCGGTTCGCGGGTAGCGACTCGGGGTGTTCCCCCATCGAAACGGCAGCACGCACGCGCTGGAGGTTGCGTTGACCGACGACGTCCTGGTCGTACACGGAGGCACCCCGCTGCAAGGGCGGATCCGCGTGCGCGGCGCGAAGAACCTGGTCTCCAAGGCGATGGTCGCCGCGCTGCTCGGCGACACCCCGAGCCGGTTGTTCGACGTACCGAAGATCCGTGACGTGGAGGTGGTCCGGGGCCTGCTCGGGCTGCACGGCGTCAAGGTCACCGACGGCGTCGAGGATGGCGAGCTGGTCTTCGACCCGGCGAACGTGGAGAGCGCCAGCACCGACCAGATCAACGTGCACGCCGGTTCCAGCCGGATTCCGATCCTGTTCTGCGGTCCGCTGCTGCACCGGCTCGGGCACGCCTTCATCCCCGACCTGGGTGGCTGCCACATCGGTCCGCGACCGATCGACTTCCACCTGCAGGCCCTGCGGGAGTTCGGCGCCACGGTCGACAAGACCCCCGAGGGGCTGCACCTGTCCGCGCCGAACGGGCTGCACGGCACCAAGTTCGCCCTGCCCTACCCCAGCGTCGGCGCGACCGAGCAGGTGCTGCTCACCGCGGTCATGGCCGAGGGTGTCACCGAGCTGCGCAACGCCGCCGTGGAGCCGGAGATCGTCGACCTGATCTGCGTCCTGCAGAAGATGGGCGCGATCATCAAGGTGCACACCGACCGGGTGATCGAGGTCCAGGGTGTGCCGCGGCTGCACGGCTACACGCACCGTCCGATCCCGGATCGGATCGAGGCGGCGAGCTGGGCGGCGGCGGCGCTGGCCACCCGCGGCCACGTCGAGGTGCTCGGTGCCGAGCAGGCCGACATGATGACCTTCCTCAACGTCTTCCGCTCGGTCGGCGGCGAGTACGAGGTGACCGACACCCGTCCCCCTCGGCCGGGACAGCCGGGGCAGGAGGGCGGCATCCGCTTCTGGCACCCGGGCGGCGAACTCCAGGCCACCGCCCTGGAGACCGACGTGCACCCCGGCTTCATGACCGACTGGCAGCAGCCGCTCGTCGTCGCGCTGACCCAGGCCCGGGGCCTGTCGATCGTCCACGAGACCGTCTACGAGCAGCGGTTGGGCTACACCGAGGCGCTCAACTCGATGGGCGCGAACATCCAGGTCTACCGGGACTGCCTGGGCGGCACCCCGTGCCGGTTCGGCCGGCGCAACTTCAAGCACTCCGCGGTGATCGCCGGACCGAGCAAACTGCACGCCGCCGACCTGGTCATCCCCGACCTGCGGGCCGGTTTCAGCCACCTGATCGCCGCGCTGGCCGCGGAGGGCACCTCCCGGGTGTACGGCGTCGACCTGATCAACAGGGGTTACGAGGACTTCGAGGCGAAGCTCGCCGACCTCGGCGCGCACGTCGAGCGGCCGTAGTTTCCGTCGACGGCTCACCTCCGGTGCACCCGCGATGTGCACCGGAGGTGGGCCGTTGGCTACCCTTGCCGCGTGCCGTCGCTGTTTCGCCGCAAGTCCGCTGACCTCGCCGACCCCGCCACCGAGCCGTTGACCCCGGCCGAGGAGGAGACGGCCGAGGCCAACCGTTCGCGTAGCTACACCCCGGCCAAGGGCCGTGAGACGCCCAAGCGACCGGCCAGCGGCCGGCGTCCGGCCGGCGCGACCAAGCCGCTCAGCAAGGAAGAGGCGAAGGCGTTGCGGCGGCAACGGCGGGCCGAGGCGGCGGCCGAGTTCCGCCGCGAGGGTGGCCCGCGTGACCGTGGTCCCGAGCGGTTGCTGGCCCGTAACGTGGTCGACTCCCGGCGTACCGTCGGCACCTGGTTCTTCGGCGGCGCACTGGTCGTGCTGATCGGCTCGAACCAGGCGATGCCTCCGGTGATCCGGCTCGCCTCCAACCTGCTGTGGGGCGCGCTGGCCGTGGGCGTGGTGATCGACTCGGTGCTCATCTCGCGGAAGATCAAGAAGCTGGTCCAGGCCCGCTTCCCGAACACCACCCAGCGGATGGGCTCGCTCTACCTCTACGCCATCATGCGGGCCATCACCTTCCGCAAGCTGCGCTCGCCCGAGCCCCGCGTCGCCCTGGGCGACAAGGTCTGATCAGCGCCCTCGGCGACAAGGTCTGATCAGCGCCCTCGGCGACAAGGTCTGATCAGCGCCCTGGGCGACAAGGTCTGACCGGGGCTCAGGGCACACCGGCCAGGCGGAGCAGTGCCGCGGTGCCGGCGGCGGCGACGACCACCAGCACGAACGGTGCCCGCCGCCATGCCAGCAGCACCCCGACCAGCACACCGGCCGGCCGGGCCCAGCCGGCGAACCGGCCGACCTCGGTAAGCGCCGCGGTGGCCGCCAGCGCCGCCAGCAGGGCCGCCGCACCGACCGGAAGCAGCGCGCGCGCCCACGCCGGCAGGTCGAGCCGGTCGCGCAGCAGCACCCCGGAGACCCGGAAGGCGTACGTCCCGACGGCCAGCGCCACGATCACGGCGATCAGCATGGTTCCTCCCGCTGTCCGGCCGGCGCGGGTTCCCGCCCGACCGGTACCGCCGCGGTCGGGATCCCGACCGCCTGGCCACCGGCGACCGAGCCACCGACCGCCGGGACCCCGCCCGCCGGGCCACTGACCCCCTGGCCACCGGCCGTCGGGTCATTGGCCACCGGCGTTTCGGTGGCGTCGCCTGACGGCGGGTGCTGCCGCCTGAGCCGGCGCAGGGCGATCAGTCCCGGGCCGGCCAGCGCCAACAGCACCGGCAGGCCGGCTGGCAGCAGCGGAGTGGTGAGCACCGCCACGACCGCGCCGACGAGCGCCGCGTGTCGGGTGTCCCGGTCCCGCAGCGAGGGCAGCAGCAGGGCCATCAGCCCGGCCGGGAACGCGGCGTCCAGCCCGAACACGGCTGGGTCGCCCGCCGCCCCACCGGCCAGCACGCCGAGCACGGTGCCGCCGTTCCAGGCCAGGAAGAGCAGGGTGCCGGCCAGCCAGAATGCCTGTCGCCGGGCGGTACCGGCCGGGCGGGCCAGGGTGAAGGCGGTCGTCTCGTCGGTCATCAGGTGGCTGCCGAGCAGCCGGTGCCGTAGGCGGTGGCCGATGGTGTCGCCGAGGGTCAGGCCGAAGGGCAGGTGCCGGGCGTTGATCAACAGTCCGGCGAGGACGGCGGCCACCGGGTTGCCGGCGGAGATCAGCCCGATCGCCATGAACTGCGCGCCCCCGGCGTAGACCAGCACGGACATGGCGACGGCCGCCCAGCCCGGTAGGCCGGCGGCGACCGTCATGGCACCGAACGAGGCCCCGACCGCCACGATCGCCGCGCCGATGGCGGCGACGTCGCGCAGCACTTCCGACCCCGACGTTCGTTCTGGCGTACGCATCGTCCAGCATGATGAACAGATCCTCTGCCGTTCGTCAAATCGAACAGACCGCACATCGGAGCGAACAAATGTCGTCGGATCCGTCTCCCCCGCTGGCCACCATCGCCGCCGCGCTGCGCTACGAGCGGCAGCGCGTCGGACTCTCCATCACCGAGCTAGCCCGCCGGGCCGGGATCGCCAAGTCGACCCTGTCCCAGCTGGAGTCCGGCGTGGGCAATCCGAGCGTGGAGACACTGTGGGCGCTGGGCGTGGCGCTCGACGTGCCGTTCAGCCGACTGGTCGAGCGCCCCGCGCACAGCGTGCGGGTGATCCGTGCCGGCGACGGGCCGCGGATCCGCTCCGAACACGCCGACTTCACCGGGACGCTGCTCTCCGCCGGCACGACGCACGCCCGCCGCGACGTCTATCTGATCGAACTGGAGCCGGACGGGATCCGCACCGCCGAACCACACACCCCACGCAGCGTCGAGCATGTCGTGGTGGGGGCCGGTCGCCTGCGCTGTGGCCCAGAGCACGAGCCTGTCGAACTCGGCCCCGGCGACTACGCCACCTTCCCCGGCGACGCCCCTCATCACTACCAGGCCCTCGAACCGGGCACCTTCGCCGTACTGATCATGGAACACCCGTGATGCCTGACTCACACCAGGCCGGAGCTGGCAAGCGCGACCTGGCAATGGGTGGAGTATCGTCGGAATTCCGATTCCACCAAAGACCTAAATGTCCGGATCGATAGGATAACGTGTGGCTGCGGCACGGTCGGCGCAGTGGCGGTGACGGAGTCCGCGCCGCTACCCTCCTTCCGCAGCCATTCGGTGCCGGGACGAGCGACTTCACCGGTTTCCGAGGGTGCCCAGCGCGACCATTTCCGACGAGGTGACATCGCCGTGAGCGAGCGGACGCGAGCCGACCACCGGGGCGCGGCCGTGAGCGGGAAGTGGGACCGCCGGGTCGTCGCCGATCAGCCGTCCGCCGGCGACAGCGACAGGTCCGGCGGATGAGTCGCGGGTACGCCGACCGGTGGCACGATCCCGCCGAGCCGTCCTGGGTCGTCGAACCGACCACCGAATGGCAGCCGCAGTTCCCGGGGCAGCGCTATCCGGGCGACATCGGCGTCGAGCGCCATCAGCAGCCTCCGGCTCGGGGGCGGGCGAGCGCCGTCGGGCGCGCCGAGGTGCCGCCGCTCGCGCCGACCCGACCCGACGGCACCTACGTGGGCCGCTCCTGGGACGACGAGCCGGACGGCTGGCCCGGCCGGCTGGAAGAGCCCGAACCGCGACGTCCCGACACCTCGCCCGAGGAACGCCGGGGCCGCTCGTACGCCGACTCCTGGCCGGAACGTCCCCCCGGCCGCCGCCGCCCTCCGCAGAGTGACCCCTGTCTCTTATA
>NZ_POTX01000268.1 GCF_003236305.1 Micromonospora endophytica
ATGCTCCAGCCCGCTGGCCCGCCCCACCCGCGAGGCCAACGCGCCGGCCGCCGCGTCGACGGCGAACAGCAGCAGGTAGTGCGGGGTGCCACTGGTGCCCGGCCCGCCCAGGCCCTCGGCCGTCTCGGCCATCAGCTCGGTCACGCTCTCCTCGTCGTACCAGGCGGCGTCGTCGGCGAGATCCTCGTAGAGGGCGCGGGCCGCCGGGTCGGCGTCCGGGTCCAGACAGGCGATGGAGAACCGCGCGGTGCCCGGCCGGTGCTGCCGGGCCAGGGACCGGGCCGCCGCGTCCAGCACCGCGCACGCCTCGTCGATCCGGGTGCCCAGCACGGCCAGGTTGCGCCCGGGTGCCCGGGGCAGCCGCAACGCCGCCGACCGGGCCTGCACGTCGATGATCTCGCCGAGCAACGCCACCGGGCCGCGTGGCGTGCCCACCTCCGGCGCCTGCAACGCCCGGAAGTCCGGTGCGTCGGCCAGCCGGGGAATCGCGTCACCGTCGAAGAGCCGGGCCGGCGCGGCCTCGGCCGGGCGCATCCGCCACAGCCGGTGCTGCAACTCGCTCCAGGTCTCCCAGTCGCTCGCCGCCGGGATCCGGGCCACCTGGTTGCCTTCCAACATTCCCGACTCGGCGTTGACCACCGCGTGGAACTTCGGCAGCGACTGGGCGGCGTCGTTGCGTTCGGCCAGGATGCGCAGCGCCTTGGGCAGCGCGATCCGCAGGGTGAACTGGGCGACCAGCGCCGGGCGGCCCCACAGCGCCTCGATGCCGCGTACGTCCTGCGAGGCCAGCACCAGGTGGATGCCCTGCGACCGGCCCCGCCGGGCCAGGTCCTCCAGCAGGTCGGCCGCCTCCCGCGCCACCGCGTCCCGGCCGGCCAGCAGCATCTGGAACTCGTCCACCACCGCCACGATCCGGGGCCAGTGCCCGGTCGGGTCCACTGCCCGCAGCTCGGCCAGCTTGGTGACCTCGTGCTTCTTCGCCGCGTCGGCACGCCGGCGCAGCTCCTCGGCGAGGAACCGCAACAACGCCAGGCCGAACTCCCGGTCGGTGTTGACGTTGATGCCGACCAGCCGCATGTGCGGCAGCCAACTCGGATCCCGCCGGCCCTTGGCGAACCGGGCGAAGGACACCCCCTCCTTGAAGTCCAGCAGATAGAACTCCAGCTCGGCGGGGGAGTAGCGGGCGGCGAGTGCACCGATCCACGCGAAGATCAGGTTGGTCTTGCCGGTGCCGGACGGGCCGCCGATCAGGGCGTGCGGCGGGTAGTCACCGAGGGTCAGCAGCACCGGTCGGCCCTGCGGTCCCTCGCCGATCGGCGCGGTCAGGCCGGTCGCCGAGTCCTCCCGCCACATCTGCTCCGGCGCGGGCAGCAGGTCGGTGAAGGGGGTCGGTGCCGGTCCGGCGCTGACCACCGCGGCGATCTGCCGGCAGGTCTCGGTCACCAGCGCGGCCGGTGGCGGCGGGTCGAGGCGCACCGGCAGGGTGCCGACGTGGGCGCCGTCCGCGGCCACCACCACCCGGGTCACCGACGGATCGTCGGGCAGCGGCACACCCCACACGATCAGGTGTACGCCGCACGCCGCGCCGGCCCGCACCACCCGGTCCAGTTGGCCGCGCTCGTGCCGGGACAACTCGTCCCCGCCGAGCAGCACGGCCACCCGCCACGGCTCCGGCCGGCGACCGGTCGCTGCCGCCAGCTCCCGCAGCGAGGCATGCTCACCGGCGAGGACTGTCTCGTTGATCCGGCGGATCTGCTCCACCAGATCGTCGAGCAGCCGTGCCAGCCCGCCGGGGCCGACGAAGGTGAGCAACCCGGCCGTACCCAGCGGGGCGAACCCCGCGAGCCCGCCGCCGAGCCGGTCCGGGTCGTAGCCCATCAGTCGTACCCCGCCCGGCGCCGCCCGGCCCAGGCCGCGCAGCAACAACGCCGACACCACCGCCGCGCAGCCGGCCGGGTCACCGTCGAGCGCCACGTGCCCGCCGTCGAGCAGCGCCACCAGCGCCGGCACCGGTGTGATGTCGCCGGTGCCGCGTCCGGTCGGGCCGTCCTCATCGGTCAGTCGCAACGTGCCGACCCGCGTCGCCCCCGGCGGCTCGGCGCGCTCGGCCGGAGTGGGCCGCCAGGTCGACCAGTCGGCCGAACCGGCACCGGGCGCCTCCCGCGCCGCGGCCTCGGCCGCCCGCCGCACCAGCTCGGCGAGCCGCGACGAGTGCCGGGACTCGATCTCCGCGAGTCGCCTGTCGCGTTCGGCACCGACCCGCTCGGGTACGCCGGCAGCGGCCCGGCGTACGCGTACCGCCCGCTCGCGCGCGCCGGCCAGGGCGGTCTGTGCCGCGGTGGACCGGTTGCGGGACGCGCCGAGGGCGTCGGCGAGCAGTTCCCGGACCCGGCCGACCAACTGGTTACGCCGGTCAGCCATCGATCCCGTGCCCCGGCCTACCGCTGTTCCCGCCGCCGCCCTGCCACGGCCCGCCGCTGGTACGCAACGACCCGCCCGTGCCACGCGGTGCACCCGCGCCCGCCGACCCGCCGGCGGTGCGTGCTGATCCGCCGCCCGCGCCCGCCGATCCGCCGGTGGTGCGTGCTGATCCGCCGCCCGCGCCCGCCGATCCGCCGGTGGTGCGTGCTGATCCGCCGCTGGTGCGCGGCGATCCGGTGGCGGTGTTAACAGGGGGCCCCTTTACCGCACCAGGCGTTAATAGGGGGCCCTTCCTTTCACCGTCGTCGGCGGGGAGGTCGCGGCCGAGGCGGTCGAGCAGGACGCCGGTGAGCACTCCGGCGGTGACCGCCGGGTCGGCGGCGTGTGGCTGGTCGGCGTCGTCGCGGCGGGGCGGGGGCATCCGGCAGACCCGGGTGAGCAGCGTGTCCAGCACCGGGGCGGGCAGGCCGGGCAGCAGGTCCCGGACCCGGCCGTCGAGTTCCCGGCGCAACCGGGCCAGGTCGTCACCGCGTGGCGGGTGCCCGAGCAACTCCGCGGCCAGGTCCCGCAGCAGCGGCGGGGCCACCGCGGCCAGCCCCATGCCGACGTCGGCGTGTGCCCCACGCAGATCCCGGTGCAGCCGGTCCCGGTCGCCGGCGCGAACCCCGCGTACCACCCGGCGCAGCAACTCGCGGGAGTCGGTGATCCGTTCGTCGGGCTCCTCCGGCGGGCCCTCGCGTCCACCTGTCAGCTCCGCCACCCGCACCGACCACCAGCGGCGCAACCGCACCTCGCCGGGGGGCTCGGGAGCGACGGCCACCGCCTCGTCGCCCCGGGGCGCGTCGTGCCCGGGCCGGCGCTCCTGCGTCGGCGACGGCGGCGCAGCGCCGTCGGGGGCCAGCCCGATCGCGGCCAGATACGCGGTCAACTGCTCCTGGGCCACCCGCAGCGCGTACCCGGCGGTCTCGGCGTGCTCGGTGGCGGCGGAGAGTTCCGGCACGCCCATCGGGTTGGCCGACTCCTGGCGCACCCAGCGCAGTCGTTCGGTGGCCAGCCCGAACTTCTCCAGCGCCTGCGCCAGCAGGCCCATCGGCAGTTCCTCGGCGGCGGCACGGACCTGGGCACCGACATCCTCGACGATGGACACGCCCGCCCCTACAGCGTCGCGACGTACTGCTGGGCCTGCTCGATCGCGACGAGCGTCGCGGCGAGGCATTCCTCCAACTCCTGGCTGGCCTGGGTCAACGACGCCTGGGCCGCCTCGACGGTGGCGTGGCCGCTGCCCTCCAGCGCCCCGGCGAGGGTCTGCTGCGCCTCGGCGAGCTTCTCGCCGGCGGCCTGCACGGCGCTCTGGCCGTCACCGATCTGCTGGAGCGCGACATCGATGGCTGCCTTGAGCTCGGCGACGCTCGCCACGCGGAACCTCCTGGGGGCGGGGAGGACTCCATTAGAGCCTATGCCGGTCGGGGGAAGAACATCTGCCCTGTCAGTGTTCCTGCCCCGCTGACCGGTTGTCGACCGCACGCGCCGCGAGTCCGATTCGTGGGACTCGTGTGCAGTGGATCACCGTACGCCATCGCCGGACGTCCGGGCTGGTGGCCGGGGGCGATCCGGCGGTCCTGATTCCGGCTCACGGGCGCAGCCAGCGCGGGCCCTGTACCTCGGCGCCGAGCGCGACGACCCGCTCCCGCAGCACCCGGTCGGCGGTGACCACCACCCGGTGCCGGTCGCCGGCCTCGGCCACCAGGTCGACCACTGTGTCGTCGCCGGAGCCCGGCGCGGCCACCACCCGTACCCCGTCGACCCCGGGCACCTCACGCGCCGCGCCCTCGACCACCAGCACCACCTCCACCGGCGGTGGCAGCTCCGGGGGCACCCCGCGCTCGCCCACCGGCGCGATGGTGTCCCGCAGCCGGGCGGTGGCCCCGGCGCGGTCGCGCCACCAGCCGTCGGGCCGGGACCCGACCACGTTGGCGGCGTCCACGATGAGCAGCGGAATCTCATTCATCCGCCCACCCTGCCATCCGGGTGGCCGACCTGCCCGTCAGCCGCGCCGACCGCCGCACGACCCGCCGCGGCGCCGAGCGGGCGTGGAGAGACCCACTCCGTTTCGCCGGAACGGCGGTCTCCCGGCCGGACAGCACAATCGCGCCGAAACGCAGTGGATCACACCCGGTGCGCCGGTCGGGCGGCGCGTGGCGGTGGCGTTTGTCCGGGCGGGTGCCGGGTAGCCCGTGCCGACCGTCTCGCGCCGACCCGCGGAGGACAGAGATGATTGGACCCGGCGATTTCGGCTCGGACCCGTGGGACGAGTTCCTGGCCCGGTACTTCGGCCGCGGCGAGGGCGGGCGCCGGCCCGCGCACCGGGTCGACATCACCCGACTGATGACCGCCGACGCCCGGGAGATGCTCGCCGACGCCGCGCGCCGGGCGGCCCAGAAGAAGAGCAACGACCTGGACACCGACCACCTGCTGTGGGCGGCGTTGCAGCGGGAGCCGCTGCGCGACCTGGTCCGCCGGGCCGGCGCGGATCCGGAGACCCTGGTCAACGCGCTGGGGGGACGCGGCGACGGCGCCCCGCACGGCGAGATGCCACCGAACCTGTCCCTGACCCCGGCAGCCAAGCGGGCGCTGCTCGACGCCCACCAGTTGTCCCGGGCGATGAGCGCGAACTACATCGGTCCCGAGCACATCCTGATGGCGTTGCCGCTCAACCCCGAGTCACCGGCCGGCCGGATGCTCGCCGCCGGCCGGATCCAGCCCGAGTCGTTGCAGGCCGCCAACGCCGAGCGGGGTGCGGCGACCGGCCCCCGACCGGACCGTGGCACACCCACCCTGGACCAGTACGGCCAGGACCTCACCGACCTGGCGCGTGCCGATCAGATCGACCCGGTGATCGGTCGTGCCGACGAGATCGAACAGGCGGTGGAGATCCTCTCCCGGCGGACCAAGAACAATCCGGTGCTGATCGGCGAGGCGGGTGTCGGCAAGACCGCCATCGTGGAGGGCCTGGCCGAGCGGATCTGCGACGGCGACGTGCCACAGACCCTGCTCGGCAAGCGGGTCATCCAGCTCGACCTGGCCGGACTGGTGGCCGGCACCCGCTACCGGGGCGACTTCGAGGAGCGGCTGAAGAAGGTGATCGACGAGATCCGGGCGCACCGGGAAGAGCTGATCATCTTCCTGGACGAGATCCACACCCTGGTCGGTGCGGGCGGCGCGGGCAGCGAGGGCGGCATGGACGCGTCGAACATGCTCAAGCCGGCGCTGGCCCGTGGCGAGCTGCGGGTGATCGGCGCGACCACCCTCGACGAGTACCGGCGCAGCATCGAGAAGGACGCCGCGCTGGCCCGGCGGTTCCAGTCGGTGTTCGTGCCCGAGCCCACCGTCGAGGACACCGTGTCCATCCTGCGCGGCCTGCGGGACCGCTACGAGGCCCACCACCAGGTGCGCTTCACCGACGAGGCGTTGGTCGCCGCGGCCGAGCTGTCCGACCGCTACCTCACCGACCGCTACCTGCCCGACAAGGCCATCGACCTGATCGACCAGGCCGGCGCCCGGGTCCGGCTGCGGACCCGGACCCCCGCCGCCGACGTGCGCGACCTGGAACAGCAGCTCGACGAGGTACGCCGGGACAAGGAGCAGGCGGTCACCGACGAGCAGTACGAACGGGCCACCACCCTGCGCGACCGGGTGGCCGAGCTGGAGGAACAGATCCGCCGGGCGCGCGGCGACGACGGTGGCGGCAGCCAGGTGCCCCAGGTGGGACCGGACGAGATCGCCGAGGTGGTGTCCCGGGCCACCGGCATCCCGGCCAGCCAGCTCACCGAGGAGGAGCGGGATCGACTGTTGCGTCTGGAGGGTCACCTGCACGAGAAGGTCGTCGGCCAGGACGACGCGGTCGACGCGGTGGCCGAGGCGGTCCGCCGCTCCCGCACCGGGCTGGCCGACCCGAACCGCCCGATGGGCAGCTTCCTGTTCCTCGGCCCCACCGGCGTGGGCAAGACCGAGCTGGCCCGGGCCCTGGCGGAGGCGCTGTTCGGCGAGGCCGACCGGATGGTCCGGGTGGACATGAGCGAGTTCCAGGAACGGCACACGGTCAGCCGGCTGGTCGGCGCGCCACCCGGCTACGTCGGGTACGAGGAGGCGGGCCAGCTCACCGAGGCGGTGCGCCGCCGCCCGTACGCGGTGGTGCTGCTGGACGAGATCGAGAAGGCCCACCCCGACGTGTTCAACATCCTGTTGCAGGTGCTCGACGACGGGCGGTTGACCGACAGTCAGGGCCGTACTGTCAACTTCAAGAACACCGTCCTGATCATGACGAGCAACCTCGGTTCCGAGCTGATCACCGGCAGCCAACAGGCCGTCGGTTTCGGTGCCGGCGAGCCGGGCAGTAGGCAGGAGAGCGACGAGCTGCGGGACCGGCTGATGCGCCGGTTGCAGGAGAACTTCCGGCCGGAGTTCCTGAACCGGATCGACGAGGTGATCATCTTCCGCCGGCTGGAGGCCGCGCAGCTGCGGCAGATCACCGAGCTGCTGCTGGAGGAGACCCGCCGCCGGCTGCACGCCCAGGACATCGAGGTGGAGTTCACCACCGCCGGGGTCGACTGGATCGCCGAGCACGGCTACCAGCCGGAGTACGGCGCCCGGCCGCTGCGGCGGGTCATCCAGCGGGAGGTGGACAACCACCTGTCCCGGATGCTGCTGGAACAACAGTTGTCCCCAGGTCAACGGGTCACCGTCGACAACCGGGACGGGCGGCTCGCCTTCGACGTGGCGGCCGGATCACACGGCTACACCGCGGCCACCACCACCCATCCCCGCTGACTGGCATTCCCGCTGACCGGAAGGGCGCTGATGACCGCACCGGAACCGGACCCCGACGACGACCACACCGAGCCGATCCAGGCCCCGCCGACGGCGAATCCCCGCCGGGTGCAGGTGCCGGATGAGGGCCTGGACGGGCCCATCGACAAGGGGCTCCCGGAGATCACCGGGACGCCGCCGACAGAGGAGGGCTGATGGTACGCGAGCAGCGACTCGACCCCGACGTGGAGACCCTCTGGGAGGACTTCCACGCCGAGGTCAACGTGCCGTCCGAGCAGCTGCGTCAGTGGCTGCTGACCCGGGGCTCCGGCGAGGAGGCGTTCGGCCCGAACCCGGACCTGAACCTGCCCGAGCCGGGCCGGCAGATCCTGGCCGTGCTGCGCAAGCGCAAGGTCGACCTGACCCCCGAGGACATCGAGGTGATGGCCGAGGCCGTCGACCGCATCCGCACCCTCACCGCGGCCCGGCCCGACCGGGGCAACGCCGACGACGAGTGGCGCCACGCCCTGCTCGACCTCGGCCACGACGTGCTCGTCGAACGCTGACCACCCACCCACCCAC
>NZ_POTX01000269.1 GCF_003236305.1 Micromonospora endophytica
CCCCCGCGCTGCCCACCGTCCGGCTCAAGGCCCGGGACCGCACCGGCACCCTGCGCGACTGACCGTCGCGCCTGCCTGGCGGAGGCAGGCGTGACCCGGCGGGACACGGGTAACTGCCGACATGCTTACCACCGTCTCCACCATCGAGGACAAGAAGCGGTTGGCCCGCCGGCTCGCCGGCAGCGGTCGAGGCTTCGCCGAGCAGTACGGATTCCGGGTCACCAACAACCCGGCCAGCCTGTTCCAGTTGCTCTGCCTCGCGGTCCTGCTCGCCCGCCGGGGCGATTTCCAGCGGGCTCTGGACAGCGCACACGCCCTGCCCGACGCCGGCTGGGACAGCGCCGCCCGGCTGGCCCGCTCGCTGCACGCCGAACGGGTCCGGGTGCTGCGGGACAGCGGTCAGCGCGGGGACGTCGACGCGCTGGCCGACCGGCTCGGCGACCTGGCCCGCAGCGTGGTCGAACGATACCGGGGCGATCTGCGGCGGCTACGGTCGGCGGCGGGCCGCGACCCGGCCCGCGAACGGGCGTTGCTCGCCGAGTTGCCGGGTGTGGACGGCCAGGTGGTCGAGTTGTTCCTGCGCGAGGTGCAGGCGTTGTGGGCGGAGGTCGCCCCGGTGGCGGACCGGCGGGCGCTGGCGGCTGCCCGCCGTCTCGGGCTGGGCCGCTCGGCCGAGGAACTGGCCGGGCTGGCCGGCGGTGGCGAGTCGGAACGGCTCGCCTGGCTGGTCGGCGCGCTCGCCCGAGTGGACCTGGAACGGCGGTACGCCGAATTGGATGAGACTTTTGTCGGCACCCCCTGACCGTTCGGCCGATGGCATGCCGTATGCTGTGCGCAGTAGCAGCGACTGCCCGGTTCGGGCGGTCGTGGGCCGCTTGGTGGTGACCGCGACCCGGTTCGGGCGTTCATCGCACCACCAGGGCAGGTGGTTACTCGGCGCCCCCGGTCGCGGTTCGCGGCCGGGGCGTCCGCCGTCTCTCAGATGCTGCGGATGTGCTGCGACACCCGTTGGTGACGCTTGTCCCGGGCGCGTGCGGCCTCCTGCGCGTCGCTCACCTCGGGGGCGGCCTCGATGCCGGCCGACCGGGCCACCTCGGCGTCGTTGGCATAGTCGACAGGCGGCAGCGCACGCAGCGCGCGCAGCACGTCCGGTGGCGCCCCCTCTCGTTCGGCCTCCCGCACCACGTCGTCCTTCCCGGCCGGATAGTCCAGGTTGGACAGATACTTCAGCACCTCGGGGTAACTGGCCATGATCGGTGGCTCCTCCCGGCTTAGATCCCGCCACGACCGGGCGCGGTTACCCACCGGCGCGCCGCTCACGCGCCCCGGCCGGAAAACCGCAGCCGTTTCCGACCGGGCCGGCGGGGTAACCGCGCCGGGAAGGGGGTACGCGGTGAACTACGACACGTTCGTCGACCAGGTCGCCCGACGGTCAGGTACGTCGGCGCGGCGGGCGGAGGAGCTGACCCGGGCGACGCTGGCCACGCTCACCGAGCGGCTGACCGGCGGCGAGGTGCTGGATCTGGCGGTGCGGTTGCCCGAGCCGTTGCGGTCGCCGCTGCGACCCACGCCGGGCACCGAGGCGGCGGAACAGTTCGGCGCGGCCGAGTTCGTGGCCCGGGTGGCGGTCCGGGCGGGCATCGAGGAGCCCGCGGCCCGGTCCGTCATCGGCGCGGTCTTCGCCACCCTGCGCACGGCGGTCACCGACGGCGAGTTCGACGAACTCGTGGTCCGGCTGCCCCGCGACTATCGCGACCTGGTCGAACCGGCCCTCGCCCCCGGCACGACGCTCCGCCGGGCCTGACCGTCCCCGTGTTGCGCCGGGCGGGCTCAGCCGATCGCGCCGGCCGCCCGTAGCCGCGCCACCCGGTCCGGGTGGTAGCCGACCTCGGCGAGCACCTCGTCGGTGTGTTCCCCGGGCCACGGGGGCGGCCGGCGCACCGACGTGGGGGTGCCGGAGAATCGGGGTGCCGGTGCCGGCTGCACCACACCGTCGCGGACCACGAAGGTGCCCCGCGTGGCCAGGTGCGGATCGTGCGGCGCCTCAGCCCAGTCCAGGACCGGTGCCACGCAGGCGTCGGAGGTGGTCAGTAGCGCCGCCCACTCGTCCCGGGAACGGCTGCGGAACAGCCGTGCCCAGGCCGTACGCAGCGCCGGCCAGTTCGTCGGGTCGGTGCGGTCGAGTGCCTCGTCCGGTGGCAGTGGGAAGCCGGTGCGCCGGACCAACTCGTCGTAGAACCTCGGCTCCAACGCGCCGACGGCGAGGAAGCGTCCATCGGCGCACTCGTACGTGTCGTAGAAGGGGGCACCGCCGTCGAGCAGGTTCACCCCGCGTGGGTCCTGCCACATGCCGAGCTGTCGCAGCGCGTGGATCTGGGTGCTGAGCACCGCCACGCCGTCCACGATCGCGGCGTCGACCACCTGGCCGGACGCGCCGCCGCGGACCGCGTACAGGGCGGAGACGACGCCCAGGGCCAGCATCATCCCGCCGCCGCCGAAGTCGCCGAGCAGGTTCAGTGGCGGCACCGGAGGCGCGCCGGGCCGCCCGATGCCGTGCAGGGCGCCGGTGACGGCCAGGTAGTCGATGTCGTGCCCGGCGTACGGCGCGTACGGGCCGTGCTGGCCCCAGCCGGTCATCCGGCCGTACACCAGCGCCGGGTTGACCGCGTGGCAGTCGGTCGGGGCGAGGCCGAGGCGCTCGGTCACCCCGGGCCGGAAACCCTCGATCAGCACGTCCGCCGCGCAGACCAGGGTCAGCACCACCTCCCGGCCGTCGGCCGACTTCAGGTCCACCCCGATCGAGCGGCGGCCCCGGTTGAGCAGGTCCGGGTGCGGGGTGCCGAAGGCGTCGGGGGCGACGTCGCTCACCCGGTCCACCCGCACCACGTCCGCACCGAGGTCGGCGAGCATCATCGCGGCGAACGGGCCCGGACCGATCCCGGCCAGCTCGACGACGCGTACGCCGGCCAGGGGCCCGGCGGACAGCTCTGCGGTCATCGGATCACGATACGATCATCCTGGCCCTCGTCCCCTCCCGTGCCCTCGTCCCTCGCCGGCGAGCGATGACAGCAGATGAAATGGACTCGGAATGTTAACCCTGCGCTAACAGGCCGTGACCGATAGCGGCCGGCCGCTCCTGGTCGAACTGGCGGTGGTGCTGGTGGCGCTGGCCGTCGGGGTGGCCGCGTCGGGCGTGATGTACCGGTTGGTGGAGGTGCCGGGTATGCGGCTGCTCCGCCCCCGATCGAGCGTGCCGGTTACCGACCAGGCCGCCCGGCCGAGGGTGTCCGGCCGGCCGGGTGTGTGATCAGCGTCCCCCGCCTGGCGGCTCGAATCCGGCTGTCCTAACCTAGGCACCACGAGGGGAGTACTTCCCACGAACCATACCGGTCAGTACGGCGCACCCCGGGTGCGCCTCGGGTGGTTGCCCACGAAACGTGGGTGAAGGAGACCTCGAACATGACATGGTGTTCGAGGAGGCCCTATATGTCCGGAATGTCTGTCGCGGCCCAGCTGCAGTCGGTGGGTACGCCATCGCTCTGGGCTGTCACCATCGCCGGCGTACTCGCGCTGTTGGTGCTGGACTTCCTGGTCACGCGACGCCCGCACGAGGTGAAGCTCAAGGAAGCGCTCGGCTGGTCGGCGTTCTACATAGCCCTGCCGCTGGCCTTCGGCGCCTGGGTGTGGTCCCGGTACGGCTCGGAACGCGGCTTCGAATACCTCACCGGTTACCTGGTCGAGAAGTCGCTGTCGGTCGACAACCTCTTCGTCTTCATGCTGCTGCTGGCCGCGTTCGCGGTGCCGAGCGTGCTGGCCCAGCGGGTGCTGCTCTTCGGCATCACCGGCGCGCTGGTGCTGCGCGGTGTCTTCATCGCCCTGGGCGCCGCGGCGTTGCAGACGCTCGACTTCGCCTTCCTGATCTTCGCGTTGATCCTGCTGTTCACCGCGGCCAAGCTGCTGCGCGACGCCTTCACCGGGCACGAGCAGTCGGTCGACATCGGCACCATGCGCTCGGTGCGTCTGCTGCGCCGGTTCATGCCTGTGGTCAACGAGTACCACGGCACGAAGATGACCGTACGCGTCGACGGGCGTCGCGCGCTCACCCCGCTCGCGCTGGTGGTGGTGGCGGTGCTCGCCACCGACGTGGTCTTCGCCGTGGACTCGGTTCCGGCGGTCTACGGCATCACCGAGGATCCGTACCTCGTCTTCGCCACCAACGCCTTCGCCCTGCTGGGCCTGCGGGCGCTCTACTTCGTGCTGCACGCGGCGCTGAGCCGGTTGGTCCACCTCACCTACGGCCTGGCGATCATCCTGGCCTTCATCGGCGTCAAGCTCGGACTGCACTGGGCGCACGGCGTCTGGGAGGGCGTGCCGGAGATCCCGACGCTCGCCTCGCTCCTGGTCATCCTCGGCGTACTGACGGTCGTCACCATCACCAGCCTGCGGGCCACCCGCAACGTCGTGCCGGGCTCGAAGGAAGTCGTCACCGAGCGGCAGTGAGCGATTCCTCGGTCGCCGGGGTCCGACGCCGGCGGCCGAGGAAGCCGCGCGCCCACGGCGCGGGACGTGGTAGGAATTGGCGGTGGGAATCGTGACACCTGGCTTCGGGGGGCGTCCTCGCGCCGAAACACCCGACCTGCCGCCTGGGCAGTACCTCACCTCGGACTTTCCCGTCCTCTCCGCCGGCCCGACACCACGCGTGCCGCAGGAGAGCTGGGAGTTCGTCATCACCACCGAGACCGGCGCGGAGTACCGGTGGAGCTGGGCGGAGATGATGGCCCTGCCGCAGCAGACGCCTACCGTCGACATCCACTGTGTGACCCGGTGGTCGAAGTTCGGCACGAGCTGGCAGGGCGTCTCGCTGGACACCCTGCTCGACGAGGTGGAGACCGCCGCCGACTACGCGCTGGCCCACTCCTACGGCGGCTACACCACGAACCTGCCCCTGGACGACCTGCGCGACGGTCAGGCATGGCTGGTGCACACCTACGACGGTGAGGACCTGCCCGCCGAACACGGCGGCCCGGCCCGGCTCCTGGTGCCGCACCTCTACTTCTGGAAGTCGGCCAAGTGGGTGCGCGGCATCCGGTTGGGCTTCGAGGACACCCCCGGTTTCTGGGAGACCGCCGGCTACCACGACTACGGTGACCCGTGGCGTGAGCAGCGGTACTCCGGCGATTGACCGGGCGGATGGGGTGGCAGCCGGCCCGGCTGGTGAGCCGCCGGGTCGAGACACCCACCGCGCAGACCCTGGTGCTCCAGGTGTCGCAGTGGCCGGCGCACCTGCCCGGCCAGCACGTCGACATCCGGCTCACCGCGCCCGACGGTTACCAGGCCGCCCGGTCGTACTCGCTGGCCGCGCCGGCCGACGGTGACCGGATCGAGATCACGGTGCAGCGGGTGCCCGACGGCGAGGTGTCGCCCTTCCTTGTCGACACCTACCGCGAGGGTGATCCGGTCGAGGTGCGCGGCCCGGTCGGTGGCTGGTTCGTGTGGCGTCCCCAGCAGACCGACCCGGTGCTGCTGGTCGCCGGCGGGTCCGGCGTGGTGCCACTGATGGCCATGATCCGCGCGCGGCGAACCGCCGGCAGTCGGGCACCGTTCCGGCTGATCTACTCCGTACGCACCCCGGCCGACGTGCTCTACGCCGACGAGCTGCGGCGGCGGGTCCGCGACGACGCCGGCCTCGACGTGGCGTACGTCTACACCCGCCAGGCGCCCGAGGGCTGGCGGGGCGAACCGCACCGACTGGGGCTGGCCGACGTCAACACCCACGGCTGGCCGTCGGAGCTGGAACCGCTTGTCTACGTCTGTGGCCCGACCGGCTTCGTGGAGGCCGCCTCCGACCTGCTGGTCGGGTTGGGTCACCCGGCCCGGCGGGTGCGTACCGAACGTTTCGGCCCGACCGCGTAGAAGGAGAGGCGTCGATGACCGAGCTGCCGTACCTGGACGGCAACATGCTCGACGGACCGCTGTCGGAGCTGTTCGCGGTCGACCTGAGCACCGCCACCGGCCGCTGCGCCCACTGCGGCAGCACCGGCCCGGTGGCGGGACTGCGGGTCTACTCGCAGGCTCCCGGACTGGTCGCGCGCTGCCCGACCTGCGTGGAGGTGATGATGCGGCTGGTCCGCGCGCCCGATGCCGCCTGGCTGGATCTGCGCGGCACCACGTTCCTGCGCTTTCCGATGCCCGCCGAGCCACCGCCGTCCGCCTAGACGTTTGCCCTGGCTCCCGGCGGGAACCGGCTCCAGATGACGAAACCTCGTGTGGTGATCGTGGGAGCCGGTTTCGCCGGTTACCACGCGGCCAAGACGCTGAGCCGGCTGGCCCGCGACCGGGCCGAGATCGTCCTGCTCAACTCCACCGACTATTTCCTCTATCTGCCGTTGTTGCCGGAGGTGGCGGCGGGGGTGGTGGAGCCGGGCCGGATCGCGGTGCCGTTGACCGGGACGCTGGACGGCGTGCGGGTGGTCATCGGCGAGGCCGACCACGTCGACCTCCAGAACCGCTGGGTCGGCTTCACCCAGCCGGAGGGGGACCGCAACCGCTTGGCGTACGACCGACTGATCCTCGCCGTGGGCAGCGTGAACAAGCTGCTGCCGATTCCCGGGGTGACCGAGTACGCGCACGGCTTCCGTGGCCTGCCGGAAGCGCTCTACCTGCACGACCACGTGGTGCGTCAGATCGAGCTGGCCGAGCAGGCCGAGGATCCGGCCGAGCGGCAGGCCCGGTCCACCTTCGTCGTGGTGGGCGCCGGTTACACCGGGACCGAGGTGGCCGCGCACGGGAAGTTGTTCACCGACGCGCTGGCCGCCCAGCGCCCCCGGCTCAAGGTCCGCCCGAAATGGCTGCTGCTCGACGTGGCCGGGCGGGTGCTGCCCGAGTTGGACGAGCGGATGTCGAGGACCGCGGACCGGGTGCTGCGCCGGCGCGGCGTGGACGTGCGGATGGGTACCTCCGTGGCGGTCGCCACCGCCGACGGGGTCAAGCTCTCCGACGGCGACTACGTGCCCACCTGTTCCCTGGTCTGGTGCGTGGGCGTACGCCCGGACCCGTTCGTGGCGGACTTGGGCCTGCGCACGGAGAAGGGTCGGCTGGTGGTCGACGAGTACCTCAACGTCCCCGGCTTCCCCGAGGTGTACGCCTGCGGCGACGCCGCCGCCGTGCCGGACCTGACCCGTCCCGGCCAGATCTGCACCATGACCGCCCAGCACGCCCAGCGGCAGGGCAAGCTCGTCGCACACAACATCGCCGCCTCGTACGGTCAGGGTCGGCGCCGCCCGTACCGGCACCACGACCTGGGCTGGGTGGTCGACCTGGGCGGCCGGGACGCGGCGGCCAACCCGCTCAAGGTGCCGCTGTCCGGTCTGCTGGCCAAGGCGGTGACCCGGGGTTACCACCTGCTGGCGATGCCGGGCAACCGGGCCCGGGTGGGCGCCGACTGGGTGCTGGACGCGACGTTGCCTCGCTCGGCGGTGCAACTCGGGCTCGTTCCCGCCAACGCCGTTCCCCTGGAGAGCGCCTCGCCGGAACTT
>NZ_POTX01000026.1 GCF_003236305.1 Micromonospora endophytica
CCACCCGACCATCCCCGCCCTCCGCGAACTCCAGATGCGCCGCCCAACCTCGCCGATCTAGGGCTTATCGCTGCCCGCAGAGATCAACTCACTGCGATAAGCCCTAGATCGGCGGGGAGGGGTTACACGTGCCGGCGGCTTTGGACGATGCGGAAACGGTTGGCCACGTATGCGCCGTCGGTGAGGGCGGAGTTGGCGGCGGCGTTCGCGCCGCTGCCGTGGAAGTCGGAGAAGGCGGCTGACTGGTTCACGAAGACCCCGCCGGTGAGGTTCGCCGACAGGTGCACCCCGGCCTCGATCGCGGCCTGCTCGGCGGCGTTCAGCACCGCCTCGTCGGTGGAGTAGATCCCGGCCGTCAACGCGCCCATCTCCCCCACCGTCGCGCGGAGGATCTCCAGGCTGTGCGCGGTGGAGTCGGTGGCGATGGCGAAGGAGATCGGCCCGAACCACTCCCGCGAGTAGGTCGCGGTGTCGCCCGCGTCCAGCTTGACGATCGCCGGCGTACGCACCACGGCCTCGGGGAAGGCCGGGTGCGCGACGGTACGCGACTCCAGCACCGGCTCGCCGACCTTGGTCACCTCGTCCAGCCGCTCCAGCACCCCGTCGTTGACGATCGCGCCGGTCAGCTCGACGCCCCGGGCCGGGTCGGCGGTGAGCTTGCCGACCGCGGCGGCGATCCCGCCGGCCACCTCGTCGAAGCTCTTGTGCCCCTGGTCGGTGTCGATGCCGTCGCGGGGGATCAGGATGTTCTGCGAGGTGGTGCACATCTGGCCGCTGTAGAGCGTGAGCGTGAAGCCCAGGTTGCGGCACATCCCGGCGAAGTCGTCGGTGGAGTCCACCACCACCGTGTTCAGGCCGGCCTTCTCGGTGTAGACCGCTGCCTGCCGGGCGTTGGCCTCCAGCCAGTCGCCGTACTCGGTGGAGCCGGTGAAGTCGACGATCTTCACGGCCGGGTGCAGGGCCAGGGTCGAGGCCAGTTTCTCGTCGGGGGCCTCGGGAGCGAGCAGCACCAGGTTCGGGTCGAAGCCGGCCTCGGCGAGCACCTCCCGGGCGTACCGCACGGTGACGGCGAGCGGCAGCACGGCACGCGGGTGCGGCTTGACCACGACCGGGTTGCCGGTGACGAGCGAGGCGAACAGGCCGGGGTACGAGTTCCAGGTCGGGAAGGTGTTGCAGCCGATGACCAGGGCCACCCCGCGGGGCACCACGTGGAAGGTCTTGCTCATCCGCAGCGGGTCGCCCTTGCCGGCGGCCTTCTCCCAGCTCGCCGTCGCGGGGTGCCGGGTCATCTCCGCGTACGAGTAGGCGAGCGCCTCCAGCGCGCGGTCGAGCGCGTGCGCGCCGCCGGCCTGGAAGGCCATCACGAACGCCTGGCCGCTGGTGAACTGCACCGCGTTGGCCAGCTCGAAGACGTGCTTGTGCAGCCGGTCGAGGATCTCCAGGCAGACGCCGACCCGGGCCTGCGGACCGGCGTCACGCCAGGCCGGCAGCGCCGCGGCGGCGGCGGTGACGAGCTGGTCGGCGGTGGCATGCGGGTAGCTGACGTTCAGCGCCACGCCGAACGGGCTGGTCTCGGTGGCGACCCGGTCGCCGTCGGTGGGCTGGTCGAGCGGGAAGTCGCCGCCCAGGTACGCCTCGAAGGCGGCCTTGCCGTCGGCGGCGGCGGTCTCGCCGTACACCCGGGGGCTCGGTGATTCCGGGTAGGCGGACCAGTACCCCCGCTCCGTGATCGCGGTCAGCGCACGGTGGAGGGTCTCGGCGTGCCTGTCGTAGAGGGGGTGCGGGGTGTCCGTCATGCCCGCCATCATGCAACAGAAACCCCCGCGATCAGTAGGGGCGTGTCACAACTCAGATGCTGAGCTGCCAGTCCGCACAGATCTCCGCCACCCGGTAGCCGAGCTGCTCGTTGATGGCGACCATGTGGTCGTTGACCGCCGCGTTCCAGGTGTCGATCACTCGCAGCTCCGGCTCGTGGGCCAGCACCTGCCGCAGGTTCTCGATCTTCACCAGCAGGCCGAGCCGGTGTCCCCGGTGCGCCGGATCGACGATGGTGATCTCCTGCAAGGCGTACCAGTTCGTGAGCGGACCGAGCTGGATCAGCGTCCAGGCGACCAGCCGACCGGTCTGCTCGTGCACCGCCCCCAGGTGGTAGCGCCGCCGCCCGCGCAACGCGTGGAGCCGCTCGGACTCCCGCAACCGCACGACGTCGATCTTCTCCGCCTCGATGGTCAGGTCACCGACCGGCGCGTCGATGTTCAGCCGGCTGCCCAACCGGGCGACGTCGGCCTCGTACTCCTCGGGGGCTGCGCCGCGCCAGGCCACGGTCCGGTAGCCGGCGGCCCGCGACCGGGCCTCGTCGTGCAGCGTGGCCAGCGCCGTTTCGTCGAGTCGGGTGGTGTCCAGCCGGCGGCGCACCATCGGCAATGCGGCCTGCGCGCCGACCGCCGCCGCGAAGGCCGCGCCGGGCGTCGGCCGGTCGGGTTCACCGGGCGCAGTGCCACCGACCTCCGCGATCAGCCGCTTGCGGCCGTGCTCGGCGACCAGCCGCCGGGCGTACCCGAGCAGCGTCCGGCCCACGCCGTGCCGCCGGTGCGCCGGGTCGACGAACAACTCGATGTAGGCGTTGTCGGTGTTCTCCAGTTGTGGCAGCCGGAGCCACAGGTAGCCGACTGTCTCGCCGCCCCGGCGGGCCAGCGCGCGGTGGATCAGGCTGCCGTACGGCGGATGGGCTGCGATCAGGCCGAACTCGGCGCGCTCGCCGGCCGGCACGTCCGGCGCGTCGACCTGCTGCGCCGCGGCGAAGATCCGGTACGCGTCGTCGAGCGCCGTCTCGTCGGACGGCTCGAACGGGGTGACGGCGATGTCCATGACCGCGAGCCTGCCCGGCCCGCTCCGACCGCCGCCACCCGTTTTCCGACAGCGGCTCCGCCGCCGTCACAGCGTCAGTTGCCAGTTGCTCCACCTGTCGGCCACCCGGAAACCGAGCTGCTCGTTGATCGCGATCATGTGGTCGTTGCTTGCCGCGTTGAAGGTGTCGATCGCCCGCACGGCCGGCTCGTGGGCGAGCAGGTGCCGCAGATTCTCGATCTTGGCGAGCAGGCCGAGCCGATGCCCCCGATGATCGGGATCGACGATGGTGATCTGCTGGAACGCGTGCCAGTCCGCGGAGGCACCCAGGTCCAGCAGGGTCCACGCGACGAGCCGCCCGGACGCGGCGTGCCGGACCCCGGCGTGATAACGCCGCTTGCCCCGCGCCTTCAGGACCGCGTCGGTAGCGCGTACCCGCTCCGCGTCGACCGCCTCCGGCTCCCAGGCCAGATCGCCCATCGGGGCGTCGGCCAGCAGTCGCCCGTCCAGGTACGCCACGTCGGCGATCAACTCGTCCGGGGTGCCGCCACGCCAGCACAACACCTCGTAGCCGGTCGAGCGGGCCCGGGCGTCAGCCAGCAGCGAGTCCAGTTTCGCCTGGTCCAGCCCGGTGACGTCGAGTCGCCGCCGGACATCGGCCAGGGCATCGACCGCACCGACACTGGCGGCAAACGCGCTGGCCGGCGCCGGGCGGTCGGGTGCGCCGGGCAGATGCGCCCGGCTCATCGCGCTCACCCGGCGTCGCCCGCGCTCCCGCAGCACGCCGAGACCGTGCGCCAACAGGGACCGGCCCACCCCTCGGCGGCGGTACGCCGGGTGCACGGCCAGCTCGGCGGAGGCGTTCTCGGTGTTGTCCAGCTGCGGCAGGTCGAGCCCGAGGAAGCCGGCCGGCTCACCGTCGAGGTGTGCCAGCAGGTGGATCGGTTCGTTCCCCGGCATGGGATCGCGCAACAGGGTGCCGAACCGCTGCCGGCAGTACGGCGGGAAGTCCGGCTCGTCGGCGGCCACCTGCGCGGCAACGATCTGGTACGCCTGCTCGATCGCCGCTTCGTCGACCGCCCCGATCGGGGCGACAGTGATGCTCATGGCGGCAGGGTGCGCCAGGGACAAGCGAACGGGCCAGCGATTTTTCGCTGGCCCGTTCGTACGTTGGTCGGGAGGGTCGATCGCACAACGCCTCCGGCGTTGGGTCGTACAGACTTAAAGTCTCCGGCGAAACGCCCTCCCGCACGGAGCATTTTGCGCCGTCCGGTTCCTGCCGTCAAGTCCCCGCCGCGCGTTTCGCAAAACGCAAGGAAGGGCCCCTTGTTAACGCCTCATGTATAGGAAGGGCCCCTTATTAACAAGGGGAGAACTCAGCTGAGCAGACCGGCATCGCGAGCGGCCCGCAGGGACGGCTTGATCCGGTGGGTCGGGCCAACCTGACCGGCGACCGCGTCCAGGGTCTTGAGGCCCTCGCCGGTGTTGAACACCACGGTCTCCGCGGCCGGGTCCAGCTTGCCGGCCTCGATCAGCTTGCGCAGCACCGCGACGGTCACCCCGCCGGCGGTCTCCGCGAAAACCCCAGTGGTACGCGCCAGCAGCCGCACCCCGGCGCGGATCTCGTCGTCGTCGGCGTACTCCATCCAGCCGCCGGTGCGGCGCACCGCCTCCAGCGCGTACAACCCGGCGGCCGGGTCGCCGATGTTCAGCGACTTCGCGATGCCGGTGGGCTTGACCGGGGTGATGGTGTCGGTGCCGGCGTGCAGGGCGGTGGCGATCGGGTTGCAGCCGGCCGACTGCGCGCCGAAGACCTTCCAGCCGCCGGCCGGCGCCTCGACCAGACCGATCTCGACCAACTCGGTGAACGCCTTGTCAATCTTGGTGAGCAGTTCACCGGAGGCCATCGGGATGACCACCTGGGCGGGAATGCGCCAGCCGAGCTGCTCGGCCACCTCGTAGCCGAGCGTCTTCGAGCCTTCGGCGTAATACGGTCGGACGTTGACGTTGACGAACGCGGTGTCCTCGAACTCGTCGGTCTCCACCAGCTCACCGCAGAGCCGGTTGACGTCGTCGTAGGAACCGTCGATGGCGACCAGCTCACCGCCGTAGACCGCGGTGGTCACCACCTTGCCCGGCTCCAGGTCGCTGGGGATGAAGACCACCGACGGGGCGCCCACCCGGGCCGCGTGCGCGGCGACCGAGTTGGCCAGATTGCCGGTGGAGGCACAGGCGAACCGGGAGAAACCGAGCGTACGGGCGGCGGTGAGCGCCACCGACACCACCCGGTCCTTGAAGGAGTGGGTCGGGTTGGCGCTGTCGTCCTTGACCCAGAGCGGGGCGGTGAGGCCCAGCTCGGCGGCGAGCCGGTCGGCGGCCACCAGCGGCGTGAACCCCGGGTCCAGGGTGACCCGGGTGGCCGGGTCCTGACCGGCGGGGAGCAGGGCGGCGTACCGCCAGATGTTGCGCGGGCCGGCCTCGATCTGCTCCCGGGTGACGGTGGCGAGCGCGGCCGGGTCGTAGTCGACCTCCAGCGGGCCGAAACACTCGTAACAGGCGTGCTGGGCGGCGAGCGGGTAGCGGGCCGAACAGCCCCGACAGACCAGGGCGCGAGCGGGGCTGGTGGCGGTGTCGATACCAGGAGCGGCGAGCGTCGACGTCATGTCGAAGTCCTCTCATCTTTCCCCGCATCGCACCGTGCGGCGGGGACGGAATTGGCACCTGCCCCGCCGGACGCTCAACAGTGAGCGCGCAGGGTGGTTGCCGGGGCTTCGTCGGGCCGTATCCCTCAGCCCCTCTGGATGAGGTATGCAGTTGTGTCGCCGAGTCTAGGCAATCCGAGGCCGTACGTCGCCAACCAATCTCAGCCTGTGAGCGATCCCTCAGCGGCACCGTCACGGGTCCCGGTGCCGCTGAGGGTCACCGTCAGGCCGGCACGGACCGCCGCTCGCCCGCGCCGAGTTCCGCGGTCTCGGCGCTTCGCTGCCGCAGCAGGTTGTCCACCGCCCAGCTGCCTGGGCCGAGCACCGCGACCAGGAAGAACGACCAGCAGAAGAGCACTGACAACTCGCCGTTGTTGCGCAGCGGCAGCAGCGCATCGGGTTGGTGGACCACGAAGTACGCGTACGCCATCGAGCCCGACGCCAGCAGTGCGGCGGGGCGGGTGAAGAGGCCGACGAGCACCAGCGCGCCGCAGAGCGCCTGGATCAGGGCGGCCCACCAGCCGGGCCAGACGCCGAGTGGGACCGGCTCGCCGCTACCGCGGTTGCCGCCGAAGACGCCGAACAACGACGCCAGGCCGTGACAGAGGAAAAGCAGGCCGATGACCATGCGGAACAGGGACAGGGCCGGCCCGCCGAACCGGTCGGTACGCATGTGGATACCTCCGTTGGAGATGAGTGGTGGGCATCCAGAATGCGGGAACCATTGATATTTGTCGATGCAATCTCTTCCTTTGGGAACGCTCCCAAAGCAATCTTACCGGCCCCGACTTCCGGAAGCAGGCACAGCCCTGCGGAAACCCGCTGCGACCTCGGCATTGTTCGGTTTATCCAGCGCATTCCGAGGCCCGGCTTAACTGGAAGGATTCCAGAATTCATCCCACGGTGGCCGACAAAGTTCCGGAAACAGTTCCCGGGCCGGGCGGGACCACAAGCGGCGGTGATCGGTGCGACGATGGCGCGATGCGGGGAACAGATCATGGAACGCGCCGCACCGGCGGGACCGGCCGGTGGCGTCGGCCGCTCGCGGCGATCGTCGTCACGGGCGCGCTACTCGCCGGCTGCGCACCTGCCGGGCGGCCCGGTGACAGCTCGGCGGCGGCCCCCGCCGGGTCACCGGCGCTGACACCGTCGACCCCGCCCGGCGTCGACCCGTTGCCCGGCGTCGACCCGTTGCCCGACGGGGAACGGGTACCCCGCCCGGGTCAGTCGACCGACCCGGACCGACCGACAAGCCCGGACGCCGAGACCACCTGCCCGGCGTCCGGCGTGCGGATCCGGTACCTGGGTGTCAACGCCGCCATGGGCCTGCGTGCCATGGGCCTGGAACTGCTCAACTGCGGCACCGGGCCGGTTGCGCTGCACGGCTACCCGGTGCTGCGGCTGCTGGACGCGGACGGGAAGCCGATCACCGTCCGGGTGATCCCGGGGGCGAAGGGGATCACCTCAGGCTTCGACAAGCCGCCCCGGCCACTGACGCTGGCTCCCGGCGAGGCGGCGGGCGCGGCTGTGCTCTGGCGCAACCTGGTCGACGATCCGACGGTGGTCGCGACGAACGCGGAACGTCTGGAGGTCGCCCCGGCGCCGGGTCAGCCGACGCAGGACATCGGCATGGAAGGCCCGCTCGATCTGGGCAACACCAACCGCGTCGGGGTCAGCGCCTGGCGGAAGCTCCCGCCCCGGGAGACTCCGACCCCGACACCATCGCCTGTCTCCCCCGCGCCGCTGCCCTGAGATCCTGGTCCGACATCGCCGGACGCGCGCACCAGGATCCGGTCAGGAGACCACGTCCTTACGGGTGAAGCGCCAGAAGGCCAGCCCCCAGAAGAGGGTGGCGTAGGAGATGGCGGAGATCGCGCCGCGGACGATGTCGTCGGTCTGCACCGGGGTGGAGAGCAGTCCCAGCCAAGCCGTGCTGTAGTGGGTCGGCAGGAACGACCGGATCGCGCCGAGCGCGGTGATCTGGTCCAGGATGCTGGACAGGATCCACAGCAGCACCGCGCCGCCCACCGCGCCCAGCGCCGCATCCGTGATCACCGAGAGCAGGAACGCCAGACCGGCGACCACCAGCAGCACCACCGCCAGGTAGCCGAGCACCGCGAGCAGGCGCAACAGTCCCTCACCCGGTTCGAGTTGCGCGGCGACCGTGCTGCGCAGCGGTGACCAGCCGTACCGGAGCGTGCCGATCAGCAGTGCCGTGCCGGCGAGCAGCAGCAGCGCCAACGCCGAGTAGGTGAGCGCGACCAGCAGCTTGATCGCCAGCAGGCGGGCCCGGGGCACCGGCACCGCCAGCAGGTAGCGCAGGCTGCCCCAGCTCGCCTCGCTGGCCACGGTGTCCCCGCAGAACAGCGCCACCACCACGACCAGCAGGAACGAGGCCGAGACGAAGATGCTGAACAGGGTGAAGTTCAGCCCGCCCGAGGTGGCGAACGAGACGAGGCTGCCGAACTCGCCCCCACCGTTGTCGTCGTCCCCCGAGTCGAACTGGAACGCGATCAGGATGATCAGCGGCAACAGCACCATGAAACCCAGGGCCAACTGGGTACGCCGACGCGCCGCCTGCCGGCGGAACTCCGCAGCGAACGGCAGCGTCCTCGACGGTCGGTAGCCGGCCGCCGAGCCCGACGCCGACACCCCACCCGGCGCACCCGACGGCACCACCCCGGTCGCCACCCCCGACGGCGTCGGCTCGTCGCCGTCCCGCGTCGGTTCGTCAGTCGATCCCGCCATCACCGGTCCCCGCTTCCCCGAGAGTTCTCGCCGACCAGGGCGAGGAAGGCGTCCTCCAAGCGGCGCCGGGGCACCACCCGGTTCACTCCGACACCGGCCCGGACCAGCTCGGCCACCACCTCGCTGCGGGCGGTGCCGTTGGTGTCCACGACCAGCTGCCCGTCGGCGTCGTCGAGCACCCGAACGCCACCGAGACCGTCGAGCACGGTCCGGGCCGCAGTCGGGTCATTCACCTCGAACAGCACGCTCGGCGAGTCGCCGACGATCTCCTCGACCGGCCCGGAGGCAACGATCCGGCCCTTGTTGACCACCACCGCGTGGGTGCAGGTCTGCTCCACCTCGGCGAGCAGGTGGCTGGAGACCAGCACCGCCCGGCCGTCGGTGGCGTAGCGCTGAAGCACCCGCCGCATCTCGGCGATCTGCGGCGGGTCGAGCCCGTCGGTCGGCTCGTCGAGCACCAGCAGCTCCGGCAGGCCGAGCATGGCCTGGGCGATGGCCAACCGCTGCCGCATGCCGTGGCTGTACTTGCGGACCTTCCGGTGCACCGACGAGCCCAGGCCGGCGATCTCCAGCGCCTGCGCGAAGTGGGCGTCGTCGGCCGGTCGACCCGTCGCCCGCCAGTACGCCTTCAGGTTCTCCAGACCGGACATGTGCGGCAGGAAGCCGGGGCCCTCGACCAGCGCGCCGATCCGCGACAGCACCGGCGAGCCGGGGACCAGCCGATGACCGAAGACGTAGATCTCCCCGGCGGTCGGCTGGGTCAGCCCCATCAGCACCCGCAGGGTGGTGGTCTTGCCGGCACCGTTCGGCCCCAACAGGCCGACCACCTGACCGGGGTGCACCTCGAAGTCCACCTCGGAGACGGCGACGAAGCCGTCCGCGTACTCCTTGCGCAGGTGGCGCACGGCCAGCGGGGTGTCCGCGTACTCCGGGTGGATGCTGGTGTCCTGGCGGCGGTGCCGCCAGCGGACCACGGCCACCAGCACGACGAGCCCGATCACGATCGCGGCGAGCAGCCCGACCAGCACCCAGCGCCAGAGCGCCGCCTCGGTCGGGATCGGCTCGGCGTCGACGGTGGGCAGGCTCACCGGCGCGTCGCCGAGTGCCACGGTGTGCACGGTCGGCTCGATCGGAGTGGCGTACGCCTGGTCCGAGGTGGCCACGACCAGCCGCAGCCGGTGCCCGGCCTCGACCCGGTGCACGATCGCCGGCAGGGTGACGGTGACCGGCTGCGCGGCGTCGATGCTCTCCGGCAGACCGGTCAGCCGCACCGGGGCGATCAGTCCGCTGGGCAGGGTGGCCGCGCCCTCCTGGTTGACGTCGTAGAGCTTGACGAAGAGGACCGCCTCGCCGGTGGCGGAGGCCGCGCGGAGCTGCACGGTCGGCGACCCGACCACGTCCACGGCCTCGGTGAGCGGTGCCGACTCGAACCTGGCGTGCTGGCCGGGGATGTCGCCGGCCACCCCGCTGAGGAAGGAACTCAGCGAGCCGGCGAAGGGCACCGACGAGATGGCGGCCGGGTTGCGTCCCGGCGGGTTCGCCACCGGCTGCGCCGGCCCGGCCACCGGCACCTCCTGCCGGGCGTTGCCGGCGAGGCCGGGGTAGTCGGTGGTGCGGTACCCGGTCGCGACCAGCCCACGATCCATCGCGTCGAAGCCGGCGATCCGGGAGAAGGTGAAGGTGTCGGCGGGAGTCTCCGGGCCCTGCGCGACGTAGCGGTCGAGCCACTGCGCGGTCAGGAACTTCACCCGGTCGGAGTCACTGGTCGGACCGGCGCCGCCGTCGTGCCCGCCGGTGAACCAGGCCACCCGGACCTGGGTGCCGTTCGCGGCGATGCCCCGGGCGTTGGCGTCGGCCTCGGCGAGCGGGAAGAGGGTGTCCGCGCTGCCCTGCACCAGCAGGGTGGGCGCGGTGATCCGGTCCAGCACCTCGGACGGGCTGGAGCGCCGCAGCAGGTCCACGGCGGCCTGGTCGGCCCGGCCGGTGGCGGCGATACGCAGGTACGTGGCGCAGATGTCGGCGGCGAACCGGCCACATGACGGGTTCAGGCCACCGCCGTTGGCCGGGGCACCCGGAGCGGTTCCCGGACCGGTGCCCGGTGCCGGGCTGGGCGGGCCGGGCGCGGGCGCGCCCTCCGGCGCCTCCTCGGTGGTGCCGGAGATGCCTGTCGGGCCGGATCCGGTGCTCCCGCCGCCGCCGAAGAAGATGCCGGCCCAGCCGGACTTGAAGACACCGTCGGTCGGCGCCGCACCGGTGCTCTCCGGCAGGAAGGAGCGGGCCAGGTCGTTCCAGGTGATCATCGGGACGATCGCGTCCACCCGCTGGTCCTGCGCGGCGAGCAGGAGCGCCAGGGCACCGCCGTAGGAGCCGCCGACCACGCCCACCCGAGGGTCACCGGCCGCGTCGGTGCGGATCTCCGGGCGTTCCGCGAGCCAGTCGAGCAGCCGCTGGGCGTCGCGTACCTCGTAGTCCGGGTGGTCCAGGTGGATCTGGCCGCCGCTGCGCCCGAAGCCCCGGGCCGTCCAGGTCAGCACCGCGTAGCCCCGGTCGGCCAGCTCCTCGGCGTCGGTGCGGACCGAGTCCTTGGTGCCGCCGAAGCCGTGCGCCAGCAGCACCGCCGGCACCTCGCGGCCATCGCCGGCGTCGCGCGGCAGGTAGAGGGTGGTGTCCAGGTCTACCGGCTCGTCGCCGTTCGGGCCGGAGCGGACGGTGAGCACCGCGGACTCGGTGCGGAACCCGGGCCGGTCCGGCCAGACGGCCCAGACCACTGCCGCCGCCAACAGGACCAGGGCCACCGCGGCGGCGACGGCCCGGCGACCGGTGGGCAGGACACGGCGGATCCGCGCGGCCGCAAACGGCGATCTCATGCGGCACACGGTACGGGCCGAAGTCTGAGTGTTAGCTGAGATCCGCCGTACGTCCGTCCTGAGCAGCCAACCGGCAGAAGAAACAGGTCAACCGCCCAGCACCCACTGAGCGGACCTCGCCGCGATTCCACATGGTGGAAACTTTCGCTTTCGAGACAAGAAGCAGATGACTCATCTTTCGACGCGGGAACGGCACTGAACGTGCATCACCCCATGATTCAGCGTCACACCAGGGGATCTGACGCAAAACTGACCGGCGCAGATAGCTACCAGCTCATCGCGCTTCGGTTAGTTTTCCGGTCCGGCGCACGGGACTGGCTTCTCACGCCGCCCTTCAAGCTGCGCAATCGCCGGAGGAGACCACCATGACCGCTTCCGCGCCGCGGGCCCGCCGCCGGCCCCGGACACCGGGCCGATTGTTGCCCCTACTGCTCGCCACCGCGCTGCTACTGCCGGTGGCGTTCCTGGTTCTCCAAGCCCACCGTGGCATCGTCGCCGACCGCGAGGTTCTCGAACGGGAGCGACTCGGCGTCGAGTACATCCGCGCCCTCGGCCCGGTCACCGAGGCGCTCGTCGATGCGCAGACCGCTGCGGTCACCGGTCAGCCACCACCGCGGGAGGGGCTGAACAAGGCCGTCGAGCATGCCGCGACCGTCGACGCCCGCATCGGCGGCGAGCTGGGTACCAGTGAGCGCTGGGCCGGGCTGCGGGCGAAGTTGGAGGCCCTGCCCGAGCGGTCGCTGACGAACCCCGAGGTCGCCTTCACCGCCTACAGCGAGGTGACCGACCTGCTCCTGTCCCTGCACGGCAAGGTGCGGGAAACCTCGGGTCTGATCCGGGACTCCGGCGCCGACTCGTACTTCCTCCAGGACGGCATCGGCGAGGAAATGCCGGAGGCCCTGGTGACCGCTGGCCGACTTAACGACATGGGCGTACTGATCGCCGCTCGGCCCGCCGCCGACCGGGCCAGTTCCCTCGCCGAACTGTCCACCCTGCGGTTCTCGGCGCTGCAACCCGCCAGCGACCTGGTGAGCAACCTTCAAGCGGCGGTGGACAGCTCGGAGAGCACCGAGTTGGGCGGCGACGTGCTGGCCCCGTTCGACCTCTACCAGCAGGCCATCGAGACGATGGCAGTCGCCGCGCAGCCGACCGGTCGGGTCGGCACGGTGGACATCGCGCGACTCACCGCCGCGCGGCAACAGGCGCAACAGGCCGCCCAGCAGCTCCAGCCGGTCATCCTGGACGAGATCGACCGACTGCTGCAGCAACGCATCGATCAGCTGGACCGCGAAGACCTGGGCGTCCTCGGCGCGGGCACGGTGGCCGGGCTGCTCATCGCCGCCCTGATGGCGATCGGCTGGCTGTCCACCCGCCCGTCCGGCGGCCCCGTCGGCGCGCACGCCGCGACCGGCGACACCGCGCTTGAGCCGATGCCGCGCACCGCCCACGAGCCGATCCCGGACCGCCAGGCGCAAGAACAGGTGCCCGCGCTCCAGTCCGCAGGTCAGGGCAGCGAAGCCGGCGGGTGGAGGCCCTTCGATGTTGCTCGATAGATTCCGGATCCGGGGCAAGCTCACCGCACTGGTGATCGTTCCGGTGCTCGCCGTGTTCGGCCTGACCCTGCCGGTGGTCTTCGAGCGGGTCGGGGTGGCACAGCGGGCCGGTGACGTGGAAGCGACCATCCAGGTGGCCGGCCGCATCGGCAGTCTGCTCCAGCACCTTCAGCACGAACGCATGCTCGCCTTCGGTCTGCTGCTCGGCCAGGTCGAGCGCAGCGAGCTGGTTCAGGAGATCGCCGAGGTCGACGACATGGTCGTCGACCTCCGCACAGACCTCGGCGACCTGCTGCCCGACGAGGTGTCCGCGGCCATCGACGGAGTCAAGCAGTTGGCCGAGGTCCGCGCGGCCGCACTGACCGGGCAGGCCGACGTGGCACAGATCCTCGGCGCGTACGGGCCGACGAACACCGCCTTGATCGCCTCGTTGCGCCTGCCGTTCGACGTGGACACCCGCACCAAGGCCGGTCAGCAGGTGCTGGCGCTGGACCGGATCCTCCGGATGGGCGAGGGGCTCTCCCTCGGTGGCGCCCTGACCGTGCTGCTCGCGGCGGATCCGGACCCGCAGTTGGCCAGCCTGTTCGTGGCGAACAACGCCGCTCTCCTCGCGGAGAGCCAGCAGGTGCTCCCACTGCTCACCCCCGGACAGTTGGAGCTGGTCACCCTCGAACAGACCGCGGTCGCCGCCCGAACCAGCCCGGAGTTCCTGGAACGCAGCGCCTTGGACCCGGTGGGGGCGGTCGCCGGACTGAATGTCAGGGACCTCTTCCCGGCCATGAGCTCGATGATCACACTTGGCCAGTTCGTCGAGAAGAGGCTGATCGCAGAGGTCACCGCCGAGGTCCGCGCCGAGCGCCAGGCGGCGCTGACCACCGCGTACTCGGTCCTCGCCCTGGTGTTGCTGATCCTGATCGGTGTGGTGGCGCTCGCCGTGACGATCGGCCGGTCGGTGACCCTGCCGTTGACCCGGCTCACCCGGTCCGCGGACCGGGTCGCCCGGATCACCGAGTCCGAGCTGACCAAGATCGCCGACGACGAGACGGACGTCGCCCAACCGGTCCGCCTTGACGCGCTCGACGTACGCGCCCGCGACGAGATCGGTGACCTGGCCCGAGCCTTCGAGCGGGTGCAGGACACGGCGGCTCGGCTGGTGGAACGGCAGGCGGCCAGCCGGCGCAACGTGGCCCAGATGTTCGGTCACGTCGGTCGGCGTACCCAGAACCTGGTCGGTCGACAGTTGGCGTTGATCGACCGGTTGGAGCGAGAGGAGACCAGCCCAGATCGGCTGGAGAGCCTCTATCGGCTCGACCACATCTCCAGCCGACTGCGGCGAAACGCCGGCAGCCTGGTGGTGCTCTCCGGTGCCACCGGAGAGGACCCCCACCTGGCACCGGTGCCACTGGGCGACGTGGTCCGCCTGGCGCTCGGCGAAATCGAGGACTACACCCGGGTGGACGTGCAGTTTCCCCCCGGGGTGGCAGCCGCGCCCGCGATCGTCACCGACCTCATGCTGGTGTTGGCGGAGCTGATGGAGAACAGCACCGTCTTCTCCCCGCCGCACACCCGAGTGACAGTCACCGGCGAACTCACCCGGGTCGGCGCCAGCATCTCCGTGGTGGACCACGGCATCGGCATGACCGAGGTGCGGATGGCCGAGGAGAACGCGCGGCTCACCCGACGGGAGCGGCTCGACCTCGCACCGACCGAGGTGCTCGGGCTCTTCGTGGTGGGCCGGCTGGCCCGCCGACACGGCTGGCAGGTCACGCTCACCGGTACCAGCGGTGGCGGCGTCACCGTCAATCTGCTGGTACCGATGTCCGCGCTGGTGGTCGGTCCGCCCGAGCAGCCCGGTGCGGCAGTGGTGCCGTTCGCCCGGACCGCCCGATCCGGTGCTGGCCGGGAAGCACAGAGCGGTAACCGGCAGCCGGCCAACGGCAGTTCCACCTCTCCAGGACGTGCGCTGGCGGTGGTCAGCGGATCGACCCGACCAGCGGTCGACTCGACGGCCCTACCCGGATTCGATTCCCGACTGCTGAGCCGGGCCACCGAGAGCCTTGAGGTCTCCGAGTCGTGGGACGCCTTCGCCACGAGTTCGGCCCCCGTCGCCGCCGAGCCGGAACCGGCAGCGGCCCCGCCCGCCGCAACGGGACGAGCCCGGGTGGCGCACGTGGCGACGCCGGCACCGCCCGGCGCGGTGGCCGGAATGCGGCAGCGGGTGCCCGGCGCCAGCCTGCCGGCGAGCGCGCCCCGGGTGGATCCCGTCGGCACCACCAGCGCCGACCCGGTTGCCGCCCGCGCCCTGGTCGAACAGTTCGAGTCCGGCGTACGCAGAGCCGAACAAACCAGGGCAGAAGCCCTGCCCGGACCGGTCGGTACCGCGCCGCTCGGCACGACACGGCCCGTCGGCGCGGCGCCCCAGTCGAAGCTGACCCGGCGGGTGCCCGGAGCCAACCTGGTCGTGCCGCCGCCCCGACCGGCACCCGCGCACACCCCGGGCAACCCGGCCGAGGTCCGCGAACTCATGAACGCGTTCGAGACCGGGGTGGCCCGAGCTCTACGCGTTGTCCGTCCCGATCACAGCAACGAAGAAGGAACATCACGGTGACAAGCCCGAACGTGCACGAGAATCTCGATCACCAGATTCATCCGGCTGGTGACCTGAGCCCCGAAGCTCGTACCTTCAACTGGCTGCTGGACTCCTTCACCTCAGGCACAGCCGGGGTACGGGAAGCAATCGCGGTGTCCTCGGATGGCCTACTGATGGCCATGTCCTCGATCAAGGATCGGTCGAACGCGGAGCGACTCGCCGCCGTGGTCTCCGGCATGACCAGCCTGGCCGGCGGCGTGGCCAGCTGGTACGCGCTCGGTGGGCTGAACCGAGTGGTGGTGGACATGGCCGACGGCTACCTGTTGATCACCGCGATCAGCAGCGGCTCCGTGCTCGGCGTGGTCGCCGACCGGTCGGCCAACCTGGGCACCGTCGCGTACGAGATGACCCTGTTCGCCGGTCGGGCCGGTAGTGCGCTCACCCCACGCCTGATCGCCGAACTCAAGAACGCCGTACAGCAATGAACCCCGACGCCGCCGGAGCGGGTCCGGAACGGATCTTCCGGATCCGCCCCTACCTGCGGGAGAACGCTCTGCCCGGCGGCTCCGGGCCGGCGGCCACGTCGGCGGCGGTCGGAGCGGAGCCGGAAGCAGGGCCGTCCGGGCCCCGCCCCTTCGTGCTCACTGCCGGACGGGTGACCGGCGCGGACCCGGCGATCGGCCTGGAGACCCAGGTGACCGCCAGATTCACCGAGCCATGGAGCTATGGAGCCGGCCACCTGCCGCCCGAACAACAGGCGATCGTGGCACTCTGCGCCGAGCCGATCTCGGTAGCCGAAATATCCGCCAAGACCCGGCTGCAACTCGGCGTGGCCCGGGTCCTGGTGGGAGATCTGCGGGCCGCCGGCCACTTGGACGTACACGTCGTGGACACCAGCGACGTCCTTAAACCCGATGTCATCCTACGAGTGATTGATGGACTCCGTGCGATCTCCTGACTGGCCGGTCGCCCCCGGGGGCGCGCCAACTTCGAACAGCCTTGTGGACAACCACGGCGGACCTGCGTCCGCCCCAACCCACGTGGGACGGGCGGCGCTGCCCGCGGCGAGCAACCCGGCGGCGCACCTGCCGCCGGCGGTGCCCGGTGACGCGTCCCGTCCCGCCCCACCGATCCCCGTCAAGATCGTGATTGCCGGCGGCTTCGGGGTCGGGAAGACCACCGCCGTCGGCGCGATCTCGGAGATCGTTCCGCTGACCACGGAGGCGGTGATGACCGCCGCCGGCATCGGGATCGACGACCCGGGGCAACACTCCACGAAGACCACCACCACCGTGGCGATGGACTTCGGTTGCGTCACCATCGACCGCAGCCTGAAGCTCTACCTGTTCGGCACCCCCGGGCAGGCCCGCTTCGGCTTCATGTGGGACGACCTGACCGAGGGGGCACTCGGTGCCCTGGTGGTGGTCGACAGCGCTCGGCTGGACGACTGCTATCCGGCGGTCGACTATTTCGAGCAGACCGGTCTACCCTTTGTGGTTGCGGTGAACGCCTTCGACGGCGAGCTTGCGCACGACCTCGAATCGATCCGGTGGGCCCTGGCCATCAGCGAACACGTACCCCTGGTGCAGTTCGACGCTCGGGATCGGATCTCGGTGCGGGACGCCCTGCTGGTCGTCCTGGACCGGGCCCTGGACCGCGCCACCCGGGACAGCCGGGCCTGAGCCGACCGGCTCGCGGTTCCTCGTGGGAAGGGGTGAGGCGGATGAGAGGCGGACTTGACGAGACCCTTGCTCGGTTGCGCCGACGTGAGGAGGCGTTGCGCCGACGGGCGGCGGAGTCGACCGGGGCGACCGGCGACCAGTTCCGGTCACCCGAGGACCAGAGCGGCCCGCCGGATCCGGACCGGACCGACACGGGCCTGAGCCGGACCGACAGCCGCGACCTGGCACCTGGTTGGGCTGGCAGCCGCGAGCTGAACCTGGAGGCATCCCAGCGCCACGTGTTGGAGGACGCCGCCGAAGCGCTGCGGGCAGTCGTCGCGGCACACCCGCGGACCTCGGTCGCCGCCCGGATCGAGCACGACGGACAGGCGTACGACCTGCGGGCGGCCTGGTCCGACGGTGAGGTCACGGTCACCGGGCAGCCTGCCGCGCCGCCGCCGTCCTGGCCGATGTCGGCGAACACCGGGCCGGGCTCGCCGGCCGACCCGGAGGGCCTCGAAGCAGACCCGGCGGCCCGGCTGGCCGCGCTGATCCGGCGCAACCCGTCCCTGCTCACAGGCGAGGAGCCACCGGGCTGACCGGACGAAGGATGACCGGGCCGTTTAGGGTCGGGCGATGGGCGAACCCGAGCTGACCTTGACCGCGACCCTGCGGCCCGCTGCGCTTGACGCCCGGCGCGGCATCGTCCGGATGCACCCGGAGGTGCTCACCGCGCTCGCGCTGAAGCCCGGTGACCCGGTCCGGCTGACCGGCCGCCGGGTGACCGCCGGCATCGTCGCCCCTGCCGAGCAGAGCGCGGGTGCCGCCCTGCTGCACGCCGACGACCTGGTGCTGGGCAACCTCGGCGTACGCGACGGCGGGCAGGTTCGGGTAAGCCCCGCCCCGGTCACCGGTGCCACCCGGGTGCAGCTCGCCGGGCCGGCGGAGATCGTCGCGGTGGTCTCCCCGGAGATGCTCCGGCTGGCGTTGCTCGGCAAGGTGGTCACCGCCGGCGACGACGTCTCCCTGTTGCCCCAGGATGTCCTGCCGGCCGCCTCGACCCGCACCCTGGTCGAGGCGGCCCGGCGGAGCCTTTCCACCCGGGTCGGCTACGCCTGGACCAGCACCCTGCTACGGGTGATCGCCGTCGAGCCCGACCCCGGCGCGCTGGTCACCATGGACACGGTCGTCAGTTGGGAACATGGTGCCGCCACCCACGGTGCCGCCACGCCTGTCGGATCGACCCGGCCGGCCGACGAGGCATCCCCGACGAGCACCGGCGCGGCGGAGGTGGCCGACGCGCCGTCCGTGGACGAACTGCCCGGCCTGCGAACCCAGGCCGAGGAGTTGACCGAGCTGCTCGACCTCGGCTTCCATCACCGGGAGGTGCTGGGCCGGCTGGGCACCACAGTCGCGCTCGGGGTGCTCGTCGCCGGCCCGGCCGGCTCCGGCAAGTCCGCCCTGGTCCACGCGGTGGCCGCGCAGGTCGGTGCCCGGGTGCAGCCGCTCTGGGCACCCGAGATCGCGGCATTGACCAACTCCTCGGCCGCCGCACGGCTGCGGGCGGCCACCGCCGAGGTGGTCGCCGCCGGGCCGGCCGTACTGCTGGTCACCGATCTGGAGGCGCTGGCCCCGGCGGACAGCCCGGGGCCGGTGGCGACGGTGTTCCGCCAGTGCCTGGCCGAGGTGGTCCGGGCCGGGGCGGCGGTGGTCTGCACCACCAGTCGGCCGGAAGCTGTCGACCCGGCGCTGCGCGCCCCGGACCTGCTCTCGCTCCGGATCGACGTGCCGCTGCCGAACCTGGCCCTGCGCCGGGAGCAGCTGACCGTGCTGACCCGCCCGGTCCCGCTCGCCGAGGACGTACGCCTGGACGAGGTGGCCGGTCGTACCCCCGGGTTCGTCGCCGCCGACCTGGCCGCACTGGTCCGCGAAGCCGGGGTCCGCGCGGCGCTGCGGCAGAAGACGGCAGAGAACCCGACGGTACGGATGAACGACTTCACCGCCGCCCTGGAGGTGGTCCGGCCAACCACCATGGCCGCCGCCACCCTGGAGCTGGCCCGGGTGACCCTCGACGACGTGGGCGACCTGGTCGAGGTGAAGCAGACGCTCACCGAGTCGGTGCTCTGGCCGCTCACCTACCCGGACACCTTCGCCCGGCTCGGCGTGCAGCCTCCGCGCGGGGTGCTGCTCTACGGGCCGCCGGGCTGCGGCAAGACCTACCTGGTGACCGCGCTGGCCGGTTCCGGCCGGGCCAACGTGCTCTCGGTCAAGGGCGCGGAGCTGCTGTCGAAGTGGGTGGGCGAGAGCGAACGCGCGGTACGCGAACTCTTCCGCCGGGCCCGCGAGGCGGCACCGACGCTTGTGTTCCTGGACGAGGTGGACGCCCTGGCGCCGACCCGCGGCCAGGCCACCGACGGTGGCACCACCGACCGGGTGGTCGCCGCCCTGCTCACCGAGTTGGACGGGGTGGAGGCGCTGCGCAACGTGGTGGTGATCGGTGCCACCAACCGGCCCGACCTGATCGATCCGGCGCTGCTGCGTCCCGGGCGGCTGGAACGGCTGGTCTACGTGCCGCCGCCGGACGCCGAGGCGCGGGCCGAGATCCTGCGCGCCTCGGCGCGCAACGTACCGCTGGCCGAGGAGGTCGACCTCGCCGCGCTCGGCGCAGAGCTGGACGGCTTCTCCGCCGCCGACTGCGCGGCGCTGATCCGGGAGGCAGCGCTGGCCGCGATGCGCGAGTCGCTTACCGCCACCACTGTCACCGCCGCGCACGTCGCCACGGCCCGTTCCCGCGTCCGCCCCTCCCTGGACCCGGCCCAGGTCGCCTGGCTAGCCGCCTACGCCACCCAACGCAGCTGACAAAGCCGACCCGAGGTCAAAGTCAAGCGCCTGGTCGAAGGAAGTCAGCGACGACGGTTGCGGGTGCGGGAGGCGCGCAGGCGCAGCAGCCGGCCCACCAGCACCGGATCGGCGGCAAGGGCCGCCGGGTTGTCCAACAACGCGTTGAGCAACTGGTAGTAGCGGGTGGCGGAGAGCCCGAAGCGGTCCCGGATCGCCTGCTCCTTCGCGCCGGCGTGCCGCCACCACTGCCGCTCGAAGGCGAGGATCTCCCGGTTTCGCTCGTCGAGGGCGTCAGCGACACCTGTTGCCCCGGGACCGCCCGCGACAGGTTCGGCGTCGTCAGGCGTACCGCTGGGGGGCTGGACCTGGCGGGTAGCGCCCGGCTGCGCCTCCGGTGCCGTCCTCGGTGGCGGCACCGCGGCGGTCTCCGGACCGGCGCCGAGCGGCACCGCGGCGTCGGTGGTCTCCGCGGCCGGGGTGGCGTCGGCGGGCTGCATCAGGCTCCTCACGCAGGCGGGCCGGCACTGGCGACGCCAACCGGGGCTTCCCAGCCTAGCCACAGGTCACCGCGGCCGCATCGGACGCCGGTGGGCGCGATCCGGGGAGAGATCGCGCCCACACCCCTCAGGCGATGTCCCGCCGGCGCATCGTCCAGAGTGCGGCGCCGAGGAGCGCCACCACCCCGACCGTGAACAGCGCGGAGGAGTGCTGCCAGGTGAGGTCCAGGGTGGCCGGCTCACACTCACCGGTGTAGGTGGCGTTGCAGGAGCGCCAGTCCTGGAGCGTGACCTTCTTGGTCATCCAGGCGTACGCGTACGTGGGCAGCAGCCATGCCTCGGCGAACCGGACCTGGGCCATCTCCAGCAGGATGGCGAGCCCGACCTGGCCGACCACCATGACCGCGACCGCACCGCCGAGCGCCATCGCGGTGTGCCGGCCCAGCGACGCCAGGGCGAAGCCCAGCGTCGCCGCCACCAACACCAGGATGATGCCGCGTCCCCCGGTGATCAGGAACGACTGCCAGGTGCCGGAGGTCATTCCGGTGGTGACCCCGCGCCAGTTGGCGACCAGCCAGAGACTGCCGAACCAGGCCGCCGTGGCGGGCAGCGCCAGGGCGAGCAGCCCGGTGAGCAGCGCACCCAGCTTGGTCAACAGGACGGTCAACCGCTTCGGACGCCACAGCAGCAGGTTCATCATCCCGCCGGTGCTCCACTCGGCACCGACGAAGGAGGCACCCACCACGAAGCCGATCATCGCCAGGATGCCGGCGAGCGGGACGAGCATCTCCTCGAAGTTGTCCCGGAAGACGAAGGTCGAGGGCAGGAACCACTCCGCGCGGATATCCTCCCGCAACGGCGGGGTGATATCCGCGCAGTCGGCCGGGTAGTAGTCGACGGTCTCGCCCGCCGCCTTGGCCCGCTCACAGGCGGCCCGCTCCTGCTGGGCCCACTGGACCTGCTCCTGATGTTGCCGGTCGGCGGAGCGCTCGGCCTCGGCCCACTGCTCCGGGCCGATCTTCTGGTTGCTGATGAACAGCCCCACCACGATGAGGGCCAGCACCAGCAGGCCACCGACGGTCATCCAGCGGGTGAAGCGCCGCTTGGTCAGCCGGCGCAGTTCGGTACGGAAGAGACTCACGCGCCCCAACCTCCCCCGGTGGGCGCGGAGGGTTCCGCCCCATCGACTCGTGCGGACTGGTCGACCTGACGGTGCTGGCCGGGAACCGGCGCGGTGTTCGTCAGTTCGAGGAAGACGCTCTCCAGGTCGACCGTGACCGGTGCGAGTTCGCTGACATAGAGGCCCCGATCGGCCAGCAGCCGGGTGACAGTGGCCGGCTTGTCGACACCGGCCAGCATCAGGTGATCCAGATTCGGGGTGACCCGGTAACCGGCGTCGTGCAGCGCGCCGGCGGCCACCGGCAGGTCGGTGACGGCCTCCAGCCGGACCCGCAGCGCACCGGAGGAGTGCTGCGCCAACACCTCGTCGACCGGGCCGAAGGCGACCCGCCGACCCAGCGAGATGATGGTGACCGAGTCGCAGATGAGCTGGATCTCGCCGAGGATGTGGCTGGAGAGCACCACTGTCATTTCCGACTCGGCGAGGTTTCGCACCAGCGTACGCATCTCCCGGATGCCGCCCGGGTCGAGGCCGTTGGCCGGCTCGTCCAGGATCAGCAGCTTCGGGTTCTTCAACAGTGCCGAGGCGACCGCGAGGCGCTGCTTCATGCCGAGCGAGTACGTCTTGACCCGCTCACCGGCCCGGTCGCGCAGGCCGACCAGCTCCAGCACCTCGTCGACCCGCTGCTGGGGCACCTGACCGGCGCTGGCCAGCAGGGAGAGGGTGTCACGGGCGGTGAAGTGCGGGAAGAACTGTGGGCTCTCCACGATCGCGCCGACCTGGCCGGCGATCTGCGGCAACGCTCCTGGCACCTCGTGGCCGAGGATGGCCATCCGGCCACCGTCCGGCCGGATGAGACCCAGCAGCGTACGCAGAGTGGTGGTCTTACCCGACCCGTTGGGGCCGAGGAAGCCGTGCACCTGCCCCGCCTCCACCCGCATGTCGAAGCCGTCCAGAGCATTGCGGACGCCGCGTCGTCGGCTGCGGTACGTCTTTCGTAGACCTTCGATTTCCAGGACAGCTGGCAAGCTGCACCTCCCCCGTTGGTGTGTGGGCGACGACGACACCATACGCGGTATGCAACGAAAGGCAATACCCGGTATGCACGGCACGCCGCGGGAGTGGTGGGGTGGGTGTTAACAGGGGGCCCCTCCTCTACCGGAGGCGTTAGCAGGGGGCCCCTCCTTGCACCTCAGGCGGTGATGATGTGGACGCCTGCGGCGCGGAAGGCGTCGATCAGCTCGGGCGCGGCGCCCGAGTCGGTGACAAGCGTTTCCACCCGCTCGACGGGGCAGATCCGGGCGAAGGCGTGACCGCCCAGTTTGGACGAGTCCGCGATGATCACCACCCGCTTCGCGCGGGCGACCATCAGGTTGTTCATCGCCGCCTCACCCTCGTGGTGGGCGGCGGCGCCGAGCTGCGGGTCGATCGCGTCCACGCCGAGCAGCGCCACGTCCAGGGTGACCTCGCGCAGCAGCGCCCCGCCCAACGGCCCGACCAGTTCGAAGGACTTCGGCCGCACCACCCCGCCGGCCACCACGACCTTCATCCGGGAACGGACCAGCAGTTCGTTGGCGATGTTCAGCGCGTTGGTGACCACGGTGAGCTGGGCACCCTCGGCGCTGGTGTTCAGGTCCGGCCGGACAGCCAGCGCCCGGGCCACCTCGGTGCTGGTGGTGCCGCCGTTGAGGCCGACCACCGTGCCGGGCGAGACCAGGGCCGCGGCGGCGGCGCCGATGCGCTGCTTCTCGGCCGAGTGCTTGGCCGTCTTGTAGCGCAGCGGCAGATCGTACGAGACCCCGTTGGCGACCGCGCCACCCCGGGTACGCGTGATCATCTGCTGTTGGGCGAGCTGGTCGAAGTCCCGGCGGATCGTCGCCTGGGAGACGTCCAGCCGGTCGGCGGCCTCCTCGACGGTGACCCGACCGGAGTCGGTGAGCATCTCGAGCAGGGCGTTCCATCTCGCGTAGCGGTCCACCCCGGGCCTCCGTGTCTGCACGAACGGTGATTGGTTGCGTGCACAGTAGTGTTCGAAACTAGGATGAGGCAAAACCTCGCGCTGCGCGATCACGCCTGCGGTTGCTATTTCCACCAGGTTTCACGCAGAATGACGCGCGAAAGATGGGAGTAACGAGCCGTATTGCGCAACGGCCCGCCCGGCGAGGGAGTCTTCATGGCGTACGTTCACGCGGAGATCGCGAGTCAGCCGGACTGCTGGCGCCGAGCGGCAGAGCTCGCACCCACAGTGCTCGACCGGCTACCCAGCCCCGGTGAACGGGTCGCGGTGGTCGGTTGCGGCACGTCGTGGTTCATGGCGACGGCGTACGCGGCCCGCCGCGAAGCCGCCGGCCAGGGCGAGACGGACGCCTTCCAGGCCAGCGAGTTCCCGGCCGGCCGCCGCTACGACCGACTGCTGGCGATCACCCGATCCGGCACCACCACCGAGGTGCTGGAACTGCTCAGCGCCCTGCGCGGGCGCACACCGAGCACCGTGCTGGTCGGTGACCCCGACTCACCGGCGGTGAGTGTCGCGGACGCCGCCGTCACCATGCCCTTCGCCGACGAGCGCTCGGTGGTGCAGACCCGCTTCGCCACCACCGCGCTGGCCCTGCTCCGGGCCCAACTCGGTGACAACATCACCGCCCTCGTCGCCGACGCCGAGGTGGCCGTACGCGCCCCGCTGCCGATCGACCCGAGCCTGATCGAACAGGTCACCTTCCTCGGCCGGGGCTGGACGATCGGGCTCGCCCAGGAGGCGGCGCTGAAGTGCCGCGAGGCGGCCACCTTCTGGGCCGAGGCGTACCCGGCGATGGACTACCGGCACGGCCCGATCTCGGTGGCCGCCCCCGGCCGGCTGGTCTGGGCCTTCGGCGAGCTGCCCGACGGGCTGCCCGAGGACGTGGCCGCCACCGGCGCGGCCTTCGCGCACAGCCGCACCCACGGGGTCCGTACGGTGCTCGGCCGCTGGGCGGCCGGGCGTACCCCGGTCGACCCGATGGCCGACCTGATCCTGGCCCAGCGGTTCGCCGTCGCCCTGGCCACCAGCCGTGGCCTCGACCCCGACGCACCCCGGCACCTCAGCCGCTCCGTGGTCCTCACGTGAGTCTCCCGCCACAAGATCCTGGTACGAGTCTGTCTCCGCGGGGGCGCTCCCGCACCAGGATCTGTTCGCGGTGGGGGATGCGGTGACGGTGGGCGATGAGCGGGTTGCCGTCGCGGTGGACGTGGGCGGCACCGGGATGAAGTGCGCGCTTGTCGGCGCGGACGGTGCCCTGGTCCACACCGAGCGGCACCCCACCGACGCGGGACGCGGTCCCGACGCCGTGGTCGAGACGATCCTGACCGTGGCCGAAGGGCTGGCCGGCAAGGCACGGGCGGACGGGCTCAGCCCCACCGCGCTCGGCATCGTGGTGCCGGGCGTCGTCGACGAGGCACGCGGCGTGGCGGTCTGGTCGGCGAACGTCGGCTTCCGGGACGTACCCCTGCGGGAGCTGGCTTCCGCGCGGCTCGGCCTGCCCACGGCGCTCGGCCACGACGTGCGGGCCGGCGGCCTCGCCGAGGCACGACTGGGTGCCGGTCGCGACGCCGGGCACGTGCTCTTCGTGGCCATCGGCACCGGCATCGCCGCCGCACACGTGGTGGCCGGCTCGGCCGCCACCGGGGCGCACGGCGCCGCCGGAGAACTCGGCCACATCCTGGTCCGCCCGGACGGCCCGGCCTGCGGCTGCGGGCGTCGAGGCTGCCTGGAGGCGGTCGCCTCGGCCTCGGCCGTGGCCCGCCGCTACGCCGTACTCACCGAGGCCGGCGGCCCGGCCGCCGCACCCACCGAGGCCGTTGGCCCGGCCGGCAACGCCGAATCCGCTGCCGCACCGGACGGTGCGTCCGGCGGCGGACCGGGCCGGGGACGGACCATGGTGAGCGCCGCCCAGGTGGCCGCCCGGGCGGCGGCGGGCGAGCAACTCGCCGTCCAGGTCTGGCGGGAGGCCGTCGAGGCGCTGGCCGACGGCCTCGCCACCGGCCAGGCGCTCTTCGACGTGGAGACGATCGTGCTGGGCGGCGGCCTCGCCCAGGCCGGCGCCGGCTTGTTCGACCCGCTGCGGACCGCGTTGCGGGACCGCCTGACCTTTCACCGGGAGCCCCGACTGGTCCCGGCCGCCCTCGGCGACGAGGCCGGATGCCTCGGCGCCGCCCTGCTCGCCCTCGACCAGCTGGAGACGAGATGACCCTTCGGGTGAACGGCAAGGTGGTGACCCCGAGCGGGGTGATCCGGCAGGGCTGTGTCGAGGTCAGAGGTGACCGGATCAGCGCGGTCGCCGAGTTTCCGTCGATCCGCGACGGCCACTGGATCGTGCCCGGCTTCGTGGACATCCACACCCACGGCGGGGGTGGGCACACCTTCACCACCGGCGAGCCCGACTCCGCCCGCGCCGCCGCCGCGTTCCACCTGGGTCACGGCACCACCAGCCTGCTGGCAAGCCTGGTCAGCGCGCCTTTCGAGCTGATGCGCTCGGCCACCACGGCTTTCGTGCCGCTGGTGCAGGAGGGAGTGCTCGCCGGCATCCACTTCGAGGGGCCGTACCTCTCCGCCGCCCGCTGCGGCGCACAGAACCCGGACTTCCTCCGCGACCCGTCCCTCGAGGAGCTGACCGAGCTGATCAAGATCGGCGAGGGTGCGGTCCGAATGGTCACCCTCGCCCCCGAGCGGACCGGTGCGCTGGAGGCCATCGGACTGCTCACCACCCACGGCGTGGTCGCCGCGGTCGGGCACACCGACGCCACGTACGAGCAGACCTGCGCCGCGGTGACCGCGGGTGCCAGCGTCGGCACCCACCTGTTCAACGGCATGCGCCCGGTGCACCACCGGGATCCGGGGCCGGCGGTGGCGCTGCTGACCGCGCCGAACGTCTTCTGTGAGCTGATCGCCGACGGGGTGCACCTGCACGAGGGAACCCTCACCTTCGCCGTAGCGACCGCCGGAGCGGAACGGTGCGTGCTGGTCACCGACGCGATGGCCGCCGCCGGCATGCCCAACGGCGAGTACGAGTTGGGCGGTCAGGCGGTGACCGTGACCGACGGCGTGGCCCGGCTCGCCCGCGACGGCGCGATCGCCGGCAGCACCCTCACCATGGACGCGGCGCTGCGGCACGCGGTGCAGGTGGGCGTCCCAGTGCCCGACGCGGTCCGCATGGTCTCCACCACGCCGGCCCTGGCCGTCGGTCTCGGTGCCCAGGTCGGTGCCCTCCAGGCCGGTCTGCGCGCCGATCTGGTGGAGCTCGACGACGAGCTGAACGTGGTACGGGTGATGCGCGCCGGCGAATGGGTGCAGTGACCCGGCTCAGTCCATCGACATCTCGACACCGAGGACGGCCTGCTCGTCGGGGCGGTGCACGAGTTCCTCGGTGAGGAACGACTGCACCGCGTGGCGCATCCCGACGTCCCGTCCCGCCCGCTCGGAGAGCAGCCACTTGTGCTCGATGATCTGGGCGAACAGCTCCTGCGGCTCGAGCTTGCGCCGCAGATGGGTCGGCACCGCCCGGACCACCGGCTCGAACACCTCGGTCAACCAGCGGTGGGCGGCCTGCTGCTCGTCAATCAGGTCGCTCTCCGCCCGGTACGCGTCGAGGTCGTTGAGAAGCTTGCGGGCCTGGTTTTCCTCGGCGTCCAGCCCGGTGAGCCGGAGCAGTCGCCGGTGGTGGTAACCGGCGTCGACCACCTTCGGCCGCACCAGGTACCGCCCGTTGCCGATGGTCGCCATGGCCACCTCGGCCACGTCGAAGCCCAACTCGTTGAGGCGGCGGATGCGCCCCTCGATGTCGTGCCGCGCCTCCCGCTCGACCTGCTGCTCGTAGGTGATCTCGTGCCAGAGGCGCTCGTACCGCTGGACGACCTCCTCGCAGACCACCTCGGGATCGATCGACTCGTGCAGCAGGCCGGCCGCCTGGAGGTCCAGCGCCTCACCGAAGATGTTGACCCGGGCGATCTCCAGGTCCTCACCCCGCTGACCGTTGGAGAGCATGGTGCGCAGCGCCCCGGTCTCCGCGTCGACCAGGTACGCCGCGAAGGCGCCCGCGTCCCGCCGGAACAGCGTGTTGGACAGTGAGCAGTCGCCCCAGAAGAAGCCGGTCAGGTGCATCCGCACCAGCAGCGCGGCGAGCGCGTCAAGCAGCCGGCCCATCGTCTCCGGCCGCAGCGTGTGTGAGAACAGCGCCCGGTAGGGCAGGGAGAACTGGAGGTGCCGGGTGATCAGCACCGGGTCGAGCGGCTCCCCGGCGTCGGACTTCCGGTCGGCGACGATCGCCACCGCCCGTACCGACGGGAAGTCGATCCGCTCCAGGGCGCGCAGCAGGTCGTACTCCCGCTCGGCCACCCGTTCGCCGGTCTCCTTCACCGCGTAGACGTACCCGCCCAGCCGGACGAAGCGCACCACGTGCCGCGAGATGCCCTGCGGCAGCGCGACCAGGTGCGCGGCCGGCCACTGCTCCAACGGTGTCGACCACGGGAGGTCGAGCAGCGCCGGGTCGACGAGGGCCGAAGTGATCCGCACGGCCACAAGTGTGACAACTTCGCCGCCGGACCGCTGCTCCACGTGGCTCGGCCCACATTCACCGACCACCGCTGGGCCGCCGTCGCGGTCCGGGCGGCCCGGCCGCCATCGCGTCCCGGGCCGGGCCGCGATCGGGGCCAGCGCGCGAGCCCGGCCAGGTCGGGCCAGCCCGGCGGCCGCGCGGGTCGCCCCCGGTCGGGCCGGTAGCGTGATCGGGGTGCGGGAGAAGACGACGGTACGCCGCAAGCTGCGCCCGGCCCCGGTCCGGCCGGCCGGCTGGTGGTTCGACGCGCTGCTGCTGGCAGGGTTCGTGGCGATCACCGCCCTGCTCGCCGCCGGCCACCTGCTCGCCCTCGACCTGGCCGTCAGCGAGTGGGCCTTCGCGCACGTCCCCGCCCCGCTGTACTGGACCGCTCGGGCGTTCAACCTGCTCGGCCAGGGCGGCGGGCTGTTGCTGCCGCTCTCCGGCGGGCTCGCGGTGGCGGTGGCCTGGCGTCGGCGTACGGTCCGGCCGTTCCTGCTTGTCGGCGGCGCGTTCCTGATCACCACGCTGACCATCGGCCCGCTCAAACTCTGGACCGACCGGGCCGCGCCCACCGCCTCGGTGAAGGAACCGTTCCTACCACTCGACCAGGCGGTGCGGATCTTCCACCACCAACTGCCGCCGGACGCCTACTCGATGTCGTACCCGTCGGGGCACGTGGCCAACGCGATCGTCTGGTACGGCGTGATCGCCCTGCTGCTGGCCGCCCTGACCGGCGACCGGCTGCCGGTGGGGCTCTACCGGCTGGTCCGGTACGCGCCACCGGCGATCCTGCTGGTCACCACCACCTACCTGAACTTCCACTGGCTCACGGACGGGCTGGCCGCGCTGCTGCTCGGGCTGCTGCTGGACCGGGCGCTGCACCGAGTGCCCTGGGACGACCTGCCGCTGCCCGGCCGGTTACGCAACTGGGGTGAACCGTTCACCAGACAGCCCTAGGCTGCGGGCGTGGATCGACTGGCCCGCCGGTTGGGCGTACGGGATGCGGTGATCATCGGTCTCGGGTCGATGCTCGGCGCGGGCGTCTTCGTGGTGTTCGCCCCCGCCGCCGCTGCGGCCGGCGGACCCGGGCTGCTGGTGGCGCTCGGGATCGCAGGTTTCATCGCCTACTGCAACGCCACCAGCTCGGCCCGGCTCGCGGCCCGCTATCCCGAGTCCGGCGGCACCTACGTGTACGGCCGCGAACGGCTCAACCCGTTCGCCGGCTTCCTCGCCGGCTGGGGCTTCGTGATCGGCAAGACGGCCAGTTGCGCGGCGATGGCGCTGACCATCGGGGCGTACCTCTGGCCGGGGCAGGCCCGGCTGGTCGCGGTCGCCGCCGTCGTCGCGGTGACCGCGGTGAACCTGCGCGGCGTGACCAAGACCGCGACCACCACCCGGATCCTGGTGCTGGTCGTGCTGGCGGTGCTGGCCCTGGTCGCGGTGGTCGGCGCGACAGACGTGTCGCTCGGCCGCATCGACCAACCCGGTGGCACCACCCGGGGCATCCTCACCGCCGCCGGCCTGCTCTTCTTCGCCTTCGCCGGGTACGCCCGGATCGCCACCCTCGGCGAGGAGGTACGCGACCCGGAGCGGACCATCCCCCGGGCGGTCCCGCTGGCGCTCGGCCTGGTGCTGGTGATCTACCTGGTGCTGGCCGTGATCGCGCTCGGGGTGCTCGGCCCGACCCGGCTGGCCGCCTCCGCCGCGCCCCTGGCCGACGTGGTGACCGCCGCCGGGCTACCCGGCCTGGCCTGGGTGGTCCGGGCCGGAGCCACCGTCGCGGTCACCGGCGTGCTGCTCTCCCTGGTCGCCGGGGTCGGCCGCACCACCCTGGCGATGGCCCGCCGCCGCGACCTGCCCGCCGCGCTGGCCGCCGTGCACCAGGTGCACCAGGTCCCGCACCGCGCCGAACTGGCGGTCGCCGCCGTGGTGATCGTGGTGGTGGCGGTGGCCGACGTCCGCTCCGCGATCGGCTTCTCCAGCGTCACCGTGCTGGTCTACTACGCCATCGCCAACGCCGCCGCGCTGACCCTGGGCCGCGAGCCGGCCCGGAAGCTGCCCGTGCAGGCGCTCGCGGTGGCGGGGTTGATCGGCTGCGTCGTGCTCGCGGTCAGCCTGCCGCTGTCGAGCGTGCTCAGCGGCTTCGGGGTGCTCGCCCTCGGCGCCGCCTGGTACGCCCTACGCCCCGCCCGCCACTGACGCGAATTCACGACATCAATTCGACGAGGCTGACGCTTTCAATCTCGCGCCAACACCCCTGGTATAGCGGACGCTATACTCCAGGCATGGCTACCGACGAGTGGGAGATCTACCTCGTCAAAGAGGTCCAGGAGTGGATCGACAGCCTCGATCCACTCACTCACGCCCGCGTCGTGCAAGCCATCGACCTGCTCGCCGAAGCTGGCCCCGGGCTCGGCCGGCCGCTGGTCGACACGATCCACGGATCCTCGATCGCCAATCTCAAAGAGCTGCGCCCCGGCACCGTACGCATCCTGTTCGCCTTCGACCCGTGGCGCTCCAGCATCCTGCTCGTCGCCGGAGACAAGGCCGGACGCTGGCAGCAGTGGTACATCGAAGCGATCCCCCTGGCCGAGCAACGCTACGAGATCTACCTTAAGGAACGCGCCGAGGAGAAGGGACGACAGCCGTGAGCAGCTATGCACGCTGGAGCGACATCCGCGCCGCCCACGTCGAACGCGCCGGCGGCGAAGAGGCCGTCGAAGCAGGCAAGCAGGAGCTACTCACCAACGTCGTCGGACACCGCCTCGCCGAGGTACGGCGCGCCCGTGGCCTAACCCAACAGCAGGTCGCCGACCGCATGGGCGTCACCAAAGGCCGCGTCTCCCAAATCGAACAGGGTAAAATCTCCGGCCAAGACATCGTCGCCCGCTACGCCGCCGCCCTCGGCGGACGCCTCCACCAAGCCATCTACTTCGACGATGGCGACATCGCCGCCATCGCATAGCTCACCAGCGAGAATGCCCGCAGAGCTACCGAACGAACTGGCCCTACCACACCGCGAGGGGTGTGGTAGGGCCAGGATCGCCACGTCTTTGTCGCGGTCACTCCCCGGCGACAGCCGCAGCAACCCGAACGCTTCTCGTGCTACCCGGATGCGTCAGCCGCAGCCGCGTGCGGCAGCGTCATCGGGTCAGCTTCTGCTTCTTGGCTTTCGCCTCCGACTGGTTGCTGTCCTTGTCGACGGCGGCGTAGACGACGTACAGCGTGCCCTTCTTGAGGCCCTTGATCTTGACCTTCCAGGTGTTCTTCGCGGTCGGTCGCACCGCGATCGTCTTCACCTTTTTCATGGCCTGGTCGAACGACTTGGCCTTGATCCATTTCATGCCGGTGTAGTAGTACCAGGCGCTGCCCCGCTGTTCGAGCAGGACGAGACCCACCTCGGCCGTCCCTCGGCCCCGGTCGCTGACCGTGCCCTTGATCGTGCGCCAGGACGACACGTACGTCGGCTTCTTGGGCTTGGTCAGCCGGACCTGAGGAGCGGATTCGTCATACTCGGTGGTGATGTCGCCGATGTCCCGACCGTAGGCCTCACCGGCCGCGTTGGTCAGCTTGACGGTCACCGTCCACCGCGTCTGGCTGGTGTAGTAGTGCTTGACCTGCTTGGTCGTCCGGCCAACCGTGGAGGACTTGCCGTCGCCCCACCACACCCGCACCTTGCTGACATCGCTGGGGATACCCGCAAGGGTGACGACCGCGGGGTCGCCGATCCACACCTTCTTCTTGACGATCTTGAACGTGCCGGGCATCTTCACCACGGTGACCGTGGCCGTCTTCGCGAAGACCCCGGACGACGAGTTGCCCGCCCGGTCGGTGACCCGGACGGTCACGGTGTACGAGCCGGGGTTGTAGTACCGGTGCCACTGCGACGTCTCGTCGCCGTTCAGATACGAGAACTCCCCGTCGCCCCAGTCGACGTACTGGCGGATGTCCCGCTGCGCCGAGACGTCATCGGAGACCTCCAGCGCGGTCAGGGTGACGCCCTGCCCGGCCCGAAGGCTGGTGAAATCGAGCCGATAGCGCGAACCCAACCCCTCCGACCTGGCCGAGCAGGCACAACTACTGCGCGATCGCTACAACTCAGGTCGGATGCTGGCGGCGGCCGTCCCCCTCCGTTGAACCAGGAAGGGGCGGTGCAACACCCGCGATTCTTGACATGGCCACAGGAGCACCGCCCGTCCCTCAGGCGAGGTTGGCTACAAGAAGGACGAGCAAGGCGGCGACCGCCACGACGATCGCGATGGCGTTGAGGACCATCACTGTCGGAAGTCCGGTCGACTTCTGCCCGGGGGCCCCTAGCGACCCCCGGGCAAAGGTCACCGCCGGCGCCATGTAGGCGATGCTGGCGACTTCACCATCACTCACCGAGATGTCCATCTGCGCTCGTCCAGCTTTCCGGGGCATCACGTACGGCACCCACACCTGCACCCGGTGCCGACCCACCGTGACCGGCACTCGATGTTTGCCCCACCGCGCCACTCCGACGTCAACGCCATCTACCAACAGGCGCGGCTTCGTAGCCCGATAGACGAACGCCGAAGGTGGGTAGGCGAGGCTGATCGCCAACATTGCCGTCCCAGCTGATTCACCGACGCCCGGAGTCTCCTTGCTCTGACGACGATTGCCACGCTTAGGCAACCGCGATCACCTCCCAGCCAGTCTTCTCCTGCTGCACACACTTCCCACAAACACCTAAAAACGTTACACGCGTTGCATCACGGAGCCCACGGTCACCACCGCCGACCCCACGCTCGCCCAGGGTGGGAGTTCATCGCCGTTTCGAAGACCGCCGCCTGCGCCCCATCTTTATAGATGCAACGAACAAACCGACACACACGGCCGAACACACACCCATGCCGATAGCCGCAGGCTTGTCACTACTCGAGCCCCCGAAAAGGCTAATAGATGCAATTCCGAAAATGACGGCGAGAATGGGCAACAAGCCGCGCGCCACACCGCGATGGTGGCGCCTATTGTGCTCGGCGTTAATGCGGCGATCCTCGTCACTGAGTTCCTTTGCCAGCGGCGTTCCGAAGGGCCAGTTGGCCATCCAGATCAGTGTGGTCAACCCTGCAATGACGAATAGCACCGTGACGATGACCATGCTTTACCTCCAGAAGCCTGTCAGTCCATCATAGAGCCGACAGCGCTGGTGAATGGATCATGGCTGGCTGCAATCCATCCACCCACGGTCGCCAGCAACAAGTTGGATATATTTATCCACGGAGCTCATATTCAAAAACTCTTTTCTATATCCGTTACCCAATAGAAAAGTTAGACATTCCCTTTTTTGGCGCGTCGGTTGACCCAGGCGTAATACCTCGGGACACCAACCACGCTTCGAACCAAGTAGAAGCCGACGCCGATGACCAACAGAAAAACGACGGCAATCCTCACCATGCCCAGCACCGATACAGCGAGAGCCCAAACGCGTGAAATGGGACGGCCGTACCGGCAATCGGTATTCCCCTCCCCGTAGCACACTTCACGGAAATCGATCGACTTCCCCCGGTCGGCTGGGGTGACAACCGAGTGACCCACCACTGTCTTCACCTCGCGACCGTCGCGGGTCCGGACCGTCACGGCGCAGCGCCACCAGTAGCCGAGACCTTCGCCGCTTACCGGACCTACTCGCTGGCAGTCCCGCACCGCAGCCTCGGCCGACTGTTCAGCAGGGGTGGATCTCACCGCACCGGTGCCCGGATAGAAACTGGCCACCGTGTCGAACACCAACGTCGAGATGACGACCGCGGCGATGAGGGCGACCGCCGTCGCGAGCTGCGTCAAGCGGCCCATGATGGGCCCACGCCGTTCGTACGCGGCGATCTGCTCGCGCTGGATCTGCGTCATCCGCTCCGGACCCGCCTCGTTCACCTACTCAACCCACCTCCAGACACTTCCGGAGGGGTCCGTCGGCTTGCCACGCCATTCGATCCAGAATTCAGCCCGACCTTCGGCAAATAAGCGCAGCTATATGCCCGAGCCGACGAATTCAAGCAAGCTCCTGCGAGATGTCGAATTCCACAGGAAACTTGCCTCGAATGATCCCCCAGATGGGATCCTGCTCTACCGATCTGATCCATTCGTCGAACGACGTCCCGCCGTCACGGAACCACCAGGAGTTGAGACCTCGCAGCGACCGCAGGTCTGGATCAGCTCGATATCTATACTCAAGTTGAACCTGCGAGTACCCTTCATGCTCGCCGTCGGCGTCGACGATTTCCATTTGACGCACAAAGCCAACTGTGAATGCAGGCTCAGCAAACCAGTTTACTTCGCCATACTGAAAGAGGAAACCGTCGGAGTCATTACCTTCGGGAACATCGAACGTAATCCGCTCAAAGCCGCGGACCGTCGCGATAAGTTCCTCGACAGTCGGAACCTCTCGACTCGATCTTGCCTGGTCAGCGATGCCTTGCACCACACCTAGTGCAGAGTCGATCGGTCTGCTCACTACTTACCTCCCTCACTCCGGTTCAACGGCTAAAGCCTTGCCGCGGTACAGCGGCATCCCTAGGCCGCGCCACGGCCAGGCTACACACTCGGCTACGGCCAGTACCCGCCTTGGAGCTGACCCCGTATGTGGTTCAAGACGTCGCGGGCTTCACCAGCGTTTCGTGCACCGCTCATCATGTCGTTGACGTAAGCATAGTAGTCGTTCGTGTGAATTCGCGAATGAACCGACATAGCTCCGGGGTTCGCCGATGCCGATCCCCGCGGCAGGAATACGCCGTTGCTCGCATCGTTGATGCCAATGCCGAATCTATTAAGCTGCGCCCGTGCCGCTGCGGCCTTCGGAGACGTGCTGGCCACGATGTGGTGCGCGGCCGTTTCGGCAGGCCGCGCAACCCTGGAGGCCTCAAGATTGTCACCAAGAATCTGGGCATTGGTGGAGCAATTTGTATTGTGTACGAGGACCGGTGTGTTGCCGGCGAGCACATAGTACGTGTGGATGTCTGCGACGGTGAGGTTGTAGGCGGTGCCCTGTCGAGTGGTGTTCCAGTCGACTCCCGTGACGGTGAGGGTCGCCCCGTTGGCCGTGTGCAGCAGGTCGCCAGGGTCGAGATCCTGACTGTCCTGCCACTGCTGGTCGGTCACGTTCCAGAACGGGTGGTCCTCCGTGGTGGTGACTTCCCCGCCACTCACCTTCAGATCGACGAGCTGGTCCTCGTGGACCCACAGGTGGGTCACCTCACGGGCGCCTTCCTCCCCCGTCTCGGGGTCGGTGGCCAGGACAACGTCGCCGATCTCGACATCCTCGATCGGCTTCTTGCTGCCGTCCGCCATCAGGACTTCGGTGTCACCGCTGAAGCTGCGGAAGCCACAGGCACCCCCAACACCACCACCACGGGCCGCCGATCGCGCTCCGGCACCTGCCATACCCACGGACGTCCGCAGCCCTGCCCCACTGGCAAGACCGAAGGCCCCTGCACCGAGGGCTGGCAGGAGAACCGCACCACCCGCGCCCAGCACACCACCGATGGCCCCACCGAGGACGGCTTCACCAGCGAGTTGCAAGAAGCTTTCCTCGTCGGCGTCCAGACTGTTGGTGGTCAACGAGGCGACATAGCCGCCGACGAACCCGCCGATCGCCGCGCAGCCGACAGCACCCACACCGAAGCTGCCAGCCGTGCAGGCACCACCGACGATGACACCAGCGGCGACACCGGCCACCGCACCCACCGCCCCGGCGTTACGACACCAGAAGCTGGACTGGCACTCCCGCTGCTTGCGTTCCCGCTCGGCGCGTTCGTTGCTGGCCTGCCGGAACGCTTCACGCTGCTGCTGACAGGCAGAGCCACAAGCCGGAGGAACGTACTTCTTGACGATCTTGATGTCGTTGTTTCCGAAGGGAGTGGTGTCGACGTAGGCACGGTCCCCGGTGTCCTCGCCGTTCTCCGTGAAGTACAAGCCGGTCGGGTCGGCATTGTCGATCGGGTTGTTCCCACCATACTGATACCCGTTGTACTGAGCGGGACTGTCCGCGACCAGCACCGGGTCCACCGAGATGAACCGGCCCAACGTCAGGTCGTACTGCCGGGCACCGACGTTGGTCAGACCGGTGGGATCGATGTCCCCACCAACAAAGCCCTTGTTGTTCACCCAAACCGGGTTCGCGCCCCGCGGCGCACCGTACGGAGTCTGACGGCGGATCGAAACCGCCTGCGTCCCCGCGTTCACCGCGACCTGCTGGGTGCCCTGGTGGTCGTTGAACAGCCAGGTCAGGTCCGTGCTCGCCGAACCGCCCGTGCGGGACGCGCAGACAGTGCCGGCGAAGCTGTAGTAACGGGTGCCGGTATTGACGCCGCCTTCCCGGCGAATCTCCTGCCCGGGCAGGTAAAGAGTCGTGCCCCCGCTGTCCCGACGGATGATCCTCGTACCGTCTGCGTCGTAGATGTTGGTCTCGACGGTCTGCCCGCCAGCCGAGACAGTGGCCAGCTTGCCCTCAGCATCCCAACCCAAGGTCTGACTGTTGGTGCCGCTGCCACAGTTGTTCGCGGCAGTGCCGGTCGGCCGGCAGATGGGCTCCTCGGCACCCGCGGCCCCCGCCACCTCACAAGGCTGCGACCTCAGTTGAGATGCCCCGCTCAGAAGGTGACGAAGCAACCACCCACGACTATCAATCGATAAACGGCTATTTGGCATCGGCTGGACGCCGCTAGATCACCAGCAAAAATTTGATCATTTTCGGTATGTGATCTGGGGCGCACGGCCGTCCTCCGGTTTTGTCGCCACTCTCCGACAGGTGATTGGTTCAGCTGCGAGGTGTGGGCAGCACCGGTTCAGGGTCGGGCGGAGGTGGGGCGGTCTCGCGGAGCAGGGCGTTCAGGCCGGCGCGGCGGGCCACCACGGTCAGCCGGTCCCCCGCCATGATCACCAGACGCCGGTCCGGCGACCAGTCGAGCCGCTGGCCCGGCCGGGCGTGCGCGAGCAGTCGTACGCTGCCCGCCCGGCCCACCGCGCCGAGCGGCTGGCCGTCCAGAGCCGAGCCGGCCGCCACCGGGATCTCGGTGACCAGCAGGGCGTGCCGGCCGACCGGAATGGTGGCAATCATCGCCCGGTCCAGCAGCGCGGCGGCGAAGGACGGGGCAGCCAGATAGGAGACGCTGCGCGAGGTGCCGATGCCGAAGGCACGCTGCACCCGTTCGGCGAAGTCACCGTCGAAGAGCCGCAGCACCACCCGGAGCTGGTCGTTGATGGTGCGGCCGTTGAGCGCCGCCCGCAGGTTCGCCCCGTCGTCGGTGGAGACCACCACCAGCGCCTGGCAGGTGGCCACCGAGGCGGCCCGCAGCGTCTCCTCCTGCGCGGCGTCTCCCACGACGAGCGGCACACCGAGCCGCCGAGCCAGACCGGCGCCGCGAGCGTCCGGGTTCTTGTCGATCGCCACCACCTCGACACCGAAGTCGTTGAGCTGGGCCATCACCCGGGTCCCGATGTTGCCCAACCCCACCACCACGACATGCCCGGAACGCTCCGGCAGGATCCGCCCGGTGTGCAGGGCCAGCCGGGTGTGCACCACCCCGTCCACCACCACCGCCGTGATCAGCGGGATCAACGCCAACCCGGCCAGGTTGAGCAGCACCTGCATGACCTGTTCGGCCGCGCCCTTGGCGATGTCCGGGTCCTGCCCGGTGAGGGTGGTGACCAGGGTGAGGTAGACCGCGTCGGGCAGGCTGACGTGGGCCGCGCCGGCGTACAGCCCGCCCAGCGTGCCCACCACGGCCAGCAGCAGGAGCACCGCGATGCCGATCTTGCGGGTGGCGAAGCTGCGGACCGCCCGCAGCAGCGTCGCCGCCGGCCGCCGCCGACGCCGGGCCCGCGCCAACCGGCGCGCGGCCAGCTCGGCACCGGCCGGTCGCCCGCTGGCCTCGGCGAGCACCACGTCGGCGTCCCGCTCGTCGGCCGGCAACACCAGGTCCTGCTGGGGGTCACGGGTGTCGGCCACGCCGCAGACGATCTCGTTCGGGCGTACGTCGTCGCGACGCGCCACGTAGAGGGTGCGTCCGCCGTGCCGGAAGTGGGTGGGCGCGACCTCACCGAGCGCGGCGGCCACGAAGGCCGGGGCGGCCATCGAGGTGTCGGAGAGCACCGCCGAGTCGGGGAAGATCTGCCGCACCCCGTTGGCCAGGCCGGTGTTGAACATCCGCACCACCAGGCGCAACCGGGGCTCGACCTCCTGGGCACAGAGGGCGGCGTGCATGTTGCCCACGTCGTCCTGATGCAGCAACGCCAGCCCGGCCGCCCCAGCCAGGCCGGCCCGGCGGAAAGCGGCCTCGTCCAGCCGGTCGGCCCGGATCACCTCGACACCGGGCAGGTCCCGGCCGTCCGGTCCGGGGGAACGCCGACGTTCGGGCACGATCAGCGTGATCCGGAGCCGCCCGGCCTGCGTCTCACCGCCGCGTAACGCCCGCACCACCCAGTAGGCGAGGGGATCCTGACCGCAGACCACGTAGTGCGCCCGGGTCTCACCGTTGGCCCGCAGCCGGCGGCCGGCCCGCAGGGCCCGATCGAGCAGCGGCTCCGCCATGCCCGCATGGTAATCACCTGGTCGCACCCGCGCAGCCCGCCGATGATCTTGACTTTGACTGGTCCGGCATGGGTACGCCGAGGACGGGTACGGCACCGCCCATGCAGACGTTCCTGCCGTACCCGGACTTCCTGGCCAGCGCCCGGGCGCTGGACCAACGACGGCTGGGCAAACAGCGGGTCGAGGCGATCCAGGTGCTGCGCGGGCTGACCCGCCCCGGGTACGGCTGGCGCCACCACCCGGCGGTCAAAATGTGGACCGGGTACGAGGAGGCGCTGACCCGCTACGGGCTCGACATCTGCGCGGTCTGGTGCGCGACGGGCCGCGCCGACACCTGCGCGGCGACCCTGACCGCCGACCTCGCCGCCGCCCGCGGCATCGAGCAGGTCCGCTCCCAGCAGGAGTTGGCCGCAGCCGGGGAACTGCCGCCCTGGCTGGGCCGCACCGACCTGCACCTGAGCCACCGCTCCGCGCTGCTGCGCAAGGACCCCGCCCACTACCGCCCGATCTTCGGCCCCGACCTCCCCGACAACCTCGACTACGTCTGGCCCCCCTCCGACCGCGCGTAAGGAGGGTCCCCCTATTAACGCCTCGTGCATAGCAGGGGTCCCCTATTAACACGCGCCCGCCGAGTGCTAGATCAAGCGTTCCAGCGCTAGATCAAGTGTTAACAGGGGGCCCCTCCTCTACCGCAGGCGTTAATAGGGGGACCCTCCTTACACCTCAGGCAGACTGGGGGGATGGCGTTGTCGCAGGTGGTGGGTCGGCTGATCGGCGTACGGCCGCATCGGGTGGAGGAGCCCGGCGGCGGTGGCGCTGCCCGGGTGCCGCAGCCGGTGACGGCGGTGGTGGTCGGCGGCGGGATCGCCGGCATGTCGGCGGCGGTGGTCCTCGCCGAGCGGGGTGTCGAGGTGACCGTGCTGGAGGCCGCGCCGGCCCTGGGTGGCCGGTTGGGTGCCTGGCCGGAGAGGCTCGCCGACGGCAGCAGCCAGATCAACGAGCACGGCTTCCACGCGTTCTTCCGGCAGTACTACAACTGGCGCGGCATCCTGCGCCGGATCGACCCGGCGCTGCGTTTCCTCCGCCCGGTGCCGGGTTATCCGGTGCTCAGCGCGCAGTGGCCGGCCGAGGAGTTCGGCCGGTTGCCGCCGGCTCCACCGGCGAACCTGCTCACCCTGCTGGCCCGTAGCCCCAGCCTGCGCCTGCGGGACCTGCGGGGGATGGACCGGGACGCCGCCTTGCCGCTGCTGGCCTACCACCCGGTTCGCACGTACGCCGAGTTCGACGGCGCGACCGCCGATGACCTGCTCACCTCGTTGCGGCTGCCGGACCGGGCCCGGGCGATGCTCTTCGAGGTCTTCTCCCACTCGTTCTTCAATCACGAGGCGGAGATGTCGGCCGCCGAGATGATCGCCCAGTTCCACTTCTATCTGCTCGGCAATCCCGAGGGGCTGGCTTTCGACTGCCCGGTCGAGGACTACGCCACGGCCATCTGGGGGCCGCTGACCCGGCACGTCGAGCGGCACGGTGGCCGGGTGGTGACCGGGGTCGCGGCGACCGCGCTGCACCGGGCAGCCGCCGGGTGGCGGGTGACGACCGCCGAGCGGGCGTACGACGTCGGGCACGTCGTGCTCGCGGTCGACCCGCCGGCCCTCGCCGCGCTGGTCGCGGCCTCACCCGGGCTGGCCGACGCCGCACCGGGCCTGGTGGCGGCGATGCCCGGGTTCGGGCGGCCCGGCCCGCCGTACGCGGTGGCCCGCTACTGGTGTGACGGGGACGTCGGCCCTGAGCGGGCGGTCTTCAGTGGGGTGTCCCGCCAGCCCACACTGGACTCGGTGACGTTGTACCACCGGTTGGAGGACGAGTCCCGGCGTTGGGCGGAGCGCACCGGCGGTTCGATCATCGAGCTGCACGCGTACGCCTGTGAGCCGGGCGTGCCCGCGACGGAGCTGGCCGAGCGGATGCGCGCCGAGCTGACCGTGCTCTGGCCGGAGGCGGCCCGGCTGCGCGTGCGTGAGCTGCGGGCCCGGGTGGAGGCCAAGGCGCCCGCTTTCACGCCGGGCAGTCACGCCTGGCGACCCGGGGTTCGCACCGAGGCCGAGGGGCTTTATCTGGCCGGCGACGGCATCCGCACCGACTTTCCCAGCGCCTTGATGGAACGGGCGGCGGCCACCGGCATCCTCGCGGCCAACCACATCCTGCGGGCGGCGGGCGCGGCCACCGAGCCGCTGCGTTCGATCCGGCCGCGCGGCCTGCTCGCGGCGCGCTGACCACCGCCGCTGACCTGGGCGAATCAGGCGGGCCAACCCGGCAGATCAGGCGGGCCAACTCGAGCCGGGCCAGGTGGGTCGAACCGGAGCGGGCCAGGCGGGTCAGGTGGGTCAGTCGGGTGGGGCGGTGAGGCCGCGCAGGAGCAGGGCCAGGCCGCCGTCGAACTCGGCGTCCGGATCGATGTGCCGCGCGGTGCGGGCCGTGTCGGCGAGGTGCGGGTACGCCTGCGGCGCAAGCTCGGCCAGTGCCGCGGTGCCGGCCCCGGCGAGCGGGCCGAGATGTTCCAACTGGATCGCGCCGAGGAGGTAGCCGAGCAGGGCGCGCAGGGCGAGCACCCGCCGCTCGCCGGTGAGTCCGGCCTCGGTGAGCAGCCCGAGCACGGTCTCCGTCCAGCGCAGCACGGCAGCCGACCGGTGCCGGTGCACGGGCACCAGGGGCGCGACCGCCGGGTGGGCGGCGACGGCGGCGCGCATCCGCCGCAGCAGGAGCGTGACCCGGGCGGCCCAGGGCAGCTTGGGGTCGGGCGGGCTGACGTCGATCCCGTCGAGCACCCGCTCCACGACCAGCCGTTCCAGCTCGCCGCGATCGTCGATGTAGCGGTAGAGGGCCATCGCGCTCATCGCCAGCTCGGCGGCGACCGCCCGCATGGTGAACCCGGTGAGGCCGTCGCGGTCGATCACGGTCAACGCCGCCGAGGCGATCCGGTCGGGGGTCAGCGAGCGGGGCCGAGGCATGTCGCTTGACACCCTACTGCACCCTCGTAGGTATACATCGTACGCCTACGAGGAGAGCCCGATGCGTACCTCTCGTCCCCTGCCTGTCGTGAACGCCCGGACGCTCACGCCGGTGAACACCGGACCGGTCGAGCTGCCCGATCCCGATCGGCTGGTCCACCTCCAGTTTCGCCGGTTCGCCGGCTGCCCGGTGTGCAACCTGCACCTGCGCTCGGTGGTACGCCGGCACGCCGAGATCGAGGCGGCCGGCGTACGCGAGGTGGTGCTCTTCCACTCCCCCGCCGACGAACTGCGCGAGCACGTGGCGGAGCTGCCGATCGCCGTGGTCGCCGATCCGGAGAAGCGGCTTTACCGGGAGTTCGGCGTGGAAGCGGGCCGCCGGGCGCTGCTGGACCCCCGGGCCTGGCTGCCGATCGTCCGCGCGGTGCTGACCGGCACCTGGCAGGTGCTCCGCGGCCGGGAGCGGCTGCCCGCCGGCACACCACACGGTGGGCGACTCGGCCTGCCGGCCGACTTCCTGATCGCACCCGACGGCCGGATCGTCGCCGCCCACCACGGCCAGCACGCCTACGACCAGTGGCCGGTGGACACCCTGCTGGCCCTCGCCGCGGCCCACCGCCCAACCCGGGGCTGACGCGACGCTGCGCCTCAGACGCGGCGCAGCGGCTAGGGGGTGGGCGGGGTCCAGGAGAAGCG
>NZ_POTX01000270.1 GCF_003236305.1 Micromonospora endophytica
GGTCAGGACGGACGGCGGGGCGGTCAGGACGGACGGCGGGGCGAGACGCAGCAGACCGTGGGACAGGTGTCCCAGATCGGCAGCTCGCCGAGACGACGGCGCAGGTCCACGCCGTCGGGGTCGATCCGTTCCCGGACCAGTTCCCGGACCATTGTCACGAAACGGGGATCGGTGCCCGGCGTACCGGCGCGGGCGAAGTCGAGGCCGAGCTGCTTGGCCGTCTCCAGCGCCTCGGTGTCCAGGTCCCAGATCACCTCCAGGTGGTCGGAGACGAAGCCGATCGGGCTCACCACCACCCCGGTGACGCCCTGGTCGGCGAGGGCCGCCAGGTGGTCGTTGATGTCGGGCTCCAGCCACGGTACGTGCGGCGGGCCGGAACGGCTCTGCCAGACCAGGTCGTACGGCAGGTCCGGCGCGGCCGCCGCGTGCACCAGCCGGGCCGTCTCGGCGAGCTGGGCGGTGTACCGGCCGCCGTGCGGTCCGGCGCTGTCGGCCATCGAGACGGGTACGGAGTGCGCGGTGAAGACCAGCCGGGTGCTGTCCCGCCGGGCCGGATCGAGCTGGGCCAGTGCCGCGCGTACCGCGTCGGCGTGCGGCTCGACGAATCCGGGATGGTCCCAGAACTGGCGCAGCTTCTCGATCACCGGCGCGTCCGGGCCCACCGCAGCCCGGGCGGCGGTGATGTCCTCCTGGTACTGCCGGCAGGAGGAGTAGCCCCCGTAGGCGCTGGTGACGAAGGCCAGTGCCCGCCGTACGCCGTCGTCACGCATCTGCGCCACGGTGTCGGCAAGCATCGGCTTCCAGTTCCGGTTGCCCCAGTACACCGGCAGGTCGAGGCCGTGCTCGGTGAAGTCGGCGCGGATCGCGCCGAGCAGTTCCCGGCACTGCTGGTTGATCGGCGACACGCCGCCGAAGTGCTGGTAGTGCTCGGCGACCTCGGCCAGCCGCTGCGGCGGGACACCCCGCCCCCGGGTCACGTTCTGCAGGAAGGGCAGCACATCATCAGGCCCCTCCGGGCCACCGAAGGAGAGCAGCACCACCGCGTCGTACGCCATGGTCCCATTCTTGCCGGTGGCCGGCGGCGGTCCGGCAACGCCCCCGGGTCCCGGGTGTTAATAGGGGGCCCCTCCTATACACGAGGCGTTAAGAGGGGGCCCCTCCTTTCACCTCAGGCGCCGAGGGCGTGGTAGCCGCCGTCTACGTGGACGATCTCGCCGGTGGTGGCCGGGAACCAGTCCGACAGTAGCGCCAGGCAGGCCCGGGCGGCCGGCTCCTGGTCGGTGAGGTCCCAGCCGAGCGGGGCCCGCTCGGTCCAGGCGTCCTCGAACTGCTCGAAGCCGGGGATCGACTTGGCGGCCATGGTCCGCAGCGGGCCGGCGGAGACGAGGTTGCTGCGGATGCCCTGCTTGCCCAGGTGCAGGGCGAGGTAGCGGGAGGCGGACTCCAGGCCGGCCTTGGCCACGCCCATCCAGTCGTAGACCGGCCACGCCTTGGTGGCGTCGAAGGTCAGCCCGACCACCGCGCCGCCCGGCGACATCAGCGGCAGCGCCGCCACGGCCAGCGACTTGTACGAGTACGTCGAGACGTGCAGCGCGGTCGCCACGTCTTCCCAGGAGGCGTCGAGGAAGCCGCCGCCGAGGCAGCTCTGCGGGGCGAACCCGATCGAGTGCACCACCCCGTCGAGGCCGTCGACGTGCTCGCGTACCTTGTCGGCCAGCCCGGCCAGGTGCTCGGCGTTCGTCACGTCCAGCTCGATGACCGGGGCGGGCTCGGGCAGCCGCTTGGCGATCCGCTCCACGAGCGAGAGCCGCCCGTAACCGGTGAGCACGACCTGAGCGCCGTTCTCCTGGGCGATCTTCGCCACCGAGAAGGCGATGGAGGCGTCGGTGATGACGCCGGTCACGAGCAGCCGCTTACCGGCCAGCAGTCCGGACATTACGCTCATTCCTCCGTACTCAGGTTCATTGGCTGCTCAGGTTCGTTGGCCCGCTCAGGTTGCGGTGGCCGCCCAGATACGGCCAGCTTCAGTGGCCCATGCCGAGGCCGCCGTCGACCGGGATGACCGCGCCGCAGACGTAGCCGGCGCTGTCGGCGGCGAGCCAGGTGACCACCGCGGCGACCTCGTCCGGGCTGGCCATCCGGCCCGCCGGGATCGACTTGAGGATCTCGGCCTTGCGCTCGTCGGGCAGCACGGCGGTCATGTCGGTCTCGATGAAACCGGGCGCCACCACGTTCGCGGTGATGTTGCGGCTGCCCAGCTCCCGGGTGATCGAACGGGCCACGCCGACCAGGCCGGCCTTGCTGGCCGCGTAGTTGACCTGCCCGGCCCCGCCGGAGAGGCCGACCACCGAGGAGACGAAGATCATCCGCCCCCACTTGGCCCGCAACATCTTGCCGGAGGCCCGCTTGGCGCAGCGGTACGCCCCGGTCAGGTTGGTGTCCAGCACCCGGGTGAACTGCTCCTCGGACATCCGCAGCAGCAGCGTGTCGTCGGTGATGCCGGCGTTGGCGACGAGCACCTCGACCGGGCCGAACTCCGCCTCCACGGCGGTGAAGGCCGCGTCGACCGACTCGGCGTCGGTGATGTCGCACCGCACGCCGAAGAGCCCCTCGGGCGCCCCGCTGCCCCGGTGGGTGATCGCCACCCGGTCGCCCTGCTTGGCGAAGGCCTGGGCGATGGCCAGACCGATCCCCCGGTTGCCGCCGGTAACCAGCACAGTTCGCGACACGGTGCGTCCCCTCCAAAGATCGCTGCGGGTTGGAGACTAGGCGTTACCGCACGGTAATCCCTAACCCGGGCCACGTCGTACCAAGGTATGACGCCATGGATCACCCGCTGGGTGCACGACCCGGCCCGGCGCGTCGAACTACTGTGCCGACAATGGATCGCACTCGCGTCCGGGCTGCCCTGGCGGCGCTGCGCCGTACCGTCGCCGGCCCGGACTATCCGCCGTTGCGGCTACCGCTGCACCGGCTCCGCCGCCAGCCCTGGGTGCTCCCCGTCCTCCGGGCCGTCGGGCTGCTCGCCCTGATCGGGCTGACGCTCATCGGTGAGGAGTACCTGACCGACACCCGCAAGCTGCCCGGGGCCGTCGCGTTGCTGCTCGCCGCGCTCGCCGTCGCTCCCCTGCCGATGCTGCTGACCCGGCCGCTCTGGGCCTGGCGGATCACGCTCGTCGGGCTGCTCTTCGGCACCTTCAACAGGTCACCGGCGGACGACCTGCCGTGGAGCCCGATCCAGCTCCTGGTCAGCCTCGCCGTGTTGTTCCTGGTGGCGGCCCGGGTCGATCGGCTCGTGCTCGGCTGGATCGGCCTGCTCAGCCTGGTACCGGTCTGGATGTTCGTGCCGTCGCACAACCAGGGCGGCATCAGCCTGCTCTTCGTGGTGCTGCTCGTCATCGGCGACCTGGTGGGGCACAACCTGCGCACCCGGCGGGCACTGGCCGAGCAGTCCGAGGTGAGCGAACTGGAGCAGGCCCGTCGCGCGGTGCTGGAGGAACGCACCCGCATCGCCCGGGAACTGCACGACGTGGTCGCCCACCACATGTCGATGATCGCCGTGCAGGCGGAGACCGCGCCCTACCGGCTCACCGACGTACCGGAGCCGGTGCGGGTCGAGTTCGCCGCCATCGCCGACTCCGCGCGATCCGCGCTCACCGACATGCGCCGGCTGCTGGGCGTGCTGCGCAGCGAGGTGGAGGATCCGCAGACCGCGCCGCAGCCCAGCCTGGCGGACCTACCGGAGCTGGTGGCCGCCGCCCACCGGGCCGGCATGACGGTGACCCTGGACAGCGACGTCACCGCCGAATCGTCGGCACCGGTCGGGCTGGCCGCGTACCGGATCGTGCAGGAAGGGCTGGCGAACGCGGCGCGGCACGCGGCCGGCGCCGAGGTGCGCGTCACGGTGCGTGACAATGAGCGAGGGCTGGCGGTACGGGTGGCCAACGGCAGCGGTGGCGTACCGGCCGGACCGGACGCCCGTGGCGGCGGCCAGGGACTACCCGGAATGCGGGAGCGGGCCGTCTCGCTGGGCGGCAGCTTCATCGCCCATCCGACCGCCGACGGCGGCTACCTGGTGGACGTGCTGCTGCCCGACGACCGGGAGGACACCGGCGCATGATCCGCGTGTTGATCGCCGATGACCAGGCGATGGTCCGGCAGGGCTTCGGCGCCCTGCTGGCCGCCCAGCCGGACCTGCTCGTGGTGGGCGACGCCGCCGACGGAGCGCAGGCCGTCACCGAGGCCCGCCGGCTCGACCCGGACGTGGTGCTGATGGACGTCCGGATGCCGGTGCTCGACGGCCTGGCCGCGACCCGCAAGCTGCTCGGTGACCGGCCGGCCGACCGGCCCCGGGTGCTCATCCTCACCACCTTCGACCTGGACGACTACGTCTACGAGGCGCTGCGTGCCGGGGCCAGCGGCTTCCTGCTCAAGGACGCCCCCGCCGCCGACCTGGTGCACGCGGTGCGGGTGGTCGCCGCCGGTGACGCGCTGCTCGCCCCGACCGTCACCCGCCGGCTGATCGCCGAGTTCGCCGCCCGACCGCAGCGGCGACAGTCCCACCCGGCACGTCTCGCCGCGCTCACCCCCCGGGAGACCGACGTGCTGCGACTGATCGCCCGGGGCCGCTCCAACTCCGAGATCGCCGCCGACCTGGTCGTCGCCGAGCAGACCGTGAAGACCCACGTGGGTCGGATTCTGGCAAAGCTCCAGCTGCGGGACCGGGCGCAGGCGGTGGTGCTCGCCTACGAGACCGGTCTGGTGGCCGCCGGAGAGTAGTCCCCGGGTAGCGGGCACGGTCGACAAGACGCCTCCCCGGGTTGATGTCCACCACCCGGCCACCGGCGCACGCTGTCGCTCCACGACAACGGGAAAGGGGCGCGGCATGGTGCGCAGGAACGTTCTCCGGTGGGGGCTCGCGACGGCGCTCGGGGCGGGGCTGCTGGCACCACCGGCGGCGACGGCGGGCGAGTTGCCGACCGGGTTCGTCGAGGCGTACCCGGCGACGGCGGCGGCGATGCGCACGGCCGGATCGCCGTACGCCGGCTGGGTCACCGAGGGACGGCGCTTCCTGGCCTTCGACCCGCACGGCGACGGCCGCGCGGTCGAGGTCGTCGGCGACCTGGCCACCGCGGACCGGATCGCGGTGCTCGTCCCCGGGGTGGGCACCCGGCTGCCCGACTTCGACAGCGGGCTGGGCGGAGTCCCCCGGCGCGCCCTCGCCCGGCAGGCCCGGGACCTGTACGCGGCGCTACGCGCGGCCGATCCGCAGACCCCGGTCGCGGTGCTGGCCTGGCTCGGGTACGACCCGCCCGACGGGGTGGTGGCGGCGGCCACCCCGACCAGCGCCCGCCGGGGCGCGGTGGCGCTGGTCGAGCAGTTGCGCACGCTCGCCGCGCAGCGACCCGCCGCCCGGGTCACGGTGATCGGGCACAGCTACGGCGCGCTCGTCGCCGGGCTGGCCGCCGTCGACGCCCCGACTCAGGTGACGGACCTGGTGAGCCTCGGTGGTGTCGGCGCCGGGGTGGACCGCGCCGACCAGCTCGGCGGGATCCGGATCTGGGCGGCCGAGGCGGCCGACGACTGGATCCGCCACCTGCCGCAGGTACGGCTACCCGGCATCGGGCACGGCGTCCGCCCGGGGGACCCGTCGTTCGGCGCACGGGCACTGCCGGCCGCGACGACCGGGCACGACGGTTACCTGCTGCCCGGCGGGCCGACGCTCGACGCGCTCGCCGACGTCGTGCTGCATGGCACCAGCACGCTGGCGGGAGCCGGGCGATGACAGTGGTGGACGGTGGGCGGACGCACCGCGACCCGGCCGTCGACGCGCTGCGGGCGTACGCGGTCGCTGGGGTGGTGCTGGGCCACTGGCTGGTCACCGGCCTGGTGCTGGACGCCGACGGCTCCCTCAGCCAGGCCAGCCCGCTCACCGCCATGCCGGCCCTGGCCCCGGCCAGCTGGGTCTTCCAGACACTCGGATTGTTCTTCTTCACCGCCGGCTACGCCTCGGCCCGCTCGCGCAGCCGCCAGCCGGGACCGGGTTGGCTCACCCGCCGGCTGCGTCGCCTGGTCCTGCCGGCGGTGGCGCTGCTCGGCACCAGCGCGGCGGTGCTCCTCGTCGCCACCCTGGCGGGCATGCCGGACGACACCCTGTCGGTGGCGCTGACGCTGGCGATCAGTCCACTGTGGTTCCTGGCCCCACTGCTCGCCCTGGTGCTGCTCACCGGTCCCCTCCGCAGCGCCGTACGCCGCTGGGGCCTGTCCCGGTGCGCGGTCGCCGCGGCGGCCGTGGTGGCCGGGGCCGACCTCGCCGGCCGGCTGCTGCCCACCGACACCTGGATACCACCGGTGACCGTGGTGGCCGCCTGGGCCGTGCCGTACCTGCTCGGCCTGACCCACGCCGACGGCCGGCTGAACGGGCGGCGGGCCGCGCGGTGGCTGCTCGGCGTCGCCACGGCCGGGCTCGTCGCCGTGCTCGCGCTCGGCTACCCGGTCAGCGCGGTCGGGGTGCCTGGCGACGGCCGGTCCAATCTGAACCCGCCGACCCTGTTCGCGGTGGCGCTCGCGGTCGGCCAGGTGGGGCTCGCCCTGTCGGCCCGGCCCGCGCTGGAGGGACTGTGCCGCCGCCCGTCGTTCCGACGGGTGATCGACGAGGTCAACCGGCACGCGGTACGCATCTACCTCTGGCACCAGCCGGTGCTGGTCGGGGTGGCCCTGCTCGCGGCACACGCCGGAACCGCCCTGCCGGGCCTGCACACCGCCCCCGACGGCCCGGTCTGGCTGCTGGCCCGGATCGGCTGGCTGCCGGTGCTGGTGTCCGTGCTGGCGATCCTGGTGCACCGTCGACCGTGGACACCAGCCACGGTCGGCCCGGTACGCCGGACAACCGAGCCGGGTGTACGATGATCCGCGTTTGCAGGCCGCACGGCGGCCCGCGTCGCCCCGGACCCCGACCGCAGGAGGTGATCGCTGTGCGAGATAGCGATCCTCCCAGTCGTGGCCGGGCCGATCGCCAGCCACGCTGAGTCCCACCACTCCGCCTGAGCTGGCCCCGCTCCCCGCACCCGCTCCGCCGTCCGGCATGACACGCCGGTCAGGTTCACGGGTGCCACCGGAAGCAGTCCGGTCACGACTTCGTGTGTGCGCGTCCCGATCCACTCCTCGCGGCCTGCCCCGTCCCGGGCCGCCGTCGCCACTGTCGGAGCCTGCCATGAGCCGCTACGTCGCCCCGCTGGGTTTCACCCTCGCCGCCGTCTGGGTGGCCATCCTCTTCGCCCTAGCCAGCAGCACCCCCTAACCC
>NZ_POTX01000271.1 GCF_003236305.1 Micromonospora endophytica
CAGCGAAGGGGTCTACTACGGGGGGTAGGATTGGGCTGTGACTCGGCTCGGTGACCTCGAACGTGCGGTGATGGATGTGCTGTGGGACGGCGGTCCCGGCACGTCGGACGGCGTCACGGTGCGCGAGGTGGCCGACGCGCTGGACGGACGTGAGCTGGCGTACACCACCGTGATGACGGTGCTGGACCGGCTCGCCGGCAAGGGCATGGTCGAGCGGGAGCGCGAGGGTCGGGCCTGGCGATACCGCGCCGCGGCCAGCCGGGAGGCGTACATCGCCCAACTCATGCTCGACGCGCTGGATCTCGGCGGCAGCCGGGATGCCGCTCTGGTGCGCTTCGCCCGCTCGGTCACCGGCACCGAGGCGGACGTGCTCCGGGCCGCGCTGGCCGACGAGGCGACGGAGCGGTAGGGCCACGCCGTGGTGCACACCCTGCACTTCGCCGCCTCGATGCTGGCGTGCTGGCTGATCGCGCAGGTGCTGGCCCGGTCCACCTGGACCTGGCGCAGTCCCCGGGTGGCGATCCTCTGCTGGCAGGCGGTCGGCCTGGGGGCCGGGCTCTCCGCGATGGGTCTGCCGATCTCGCTGGGGCTGACGCCGTATCAGCGGGGCACCGGCAGCGCCCTGCTGGCGCTCGCCACCGACCTGTGGCACAGCACCCTGCCGGCCGGCCTGGGCGCCGTGCACCTGGGGCTGGTCGGCGTCGGTCTCGGCATCGGGGCGGTGCTGCTCGCCACGACGGTACGCAGCATCCACGGCGCGGTACGCGCCCAGCGCCGGCACCGGGATCTGCTCACCCTGGTGGCGCGGCGGGACCCCACCGTGCCCGGCGCGCTGGTGCTGGATCATCCGAGCGCCGCCGCGTACTGCCTGCCGGGGGTGCGCCCCCGGGTGGTGGTCAGCGCCGGCACGCTCGACCTGCTCGACCGGGCCGAGTTGGCGGCGGTGTTGACCCACGAGCGGGCACACGCGCAGGAACGGCACGATCTGGTGCTGTTGCCGTTCACCGCGTTGCGCCGGGCGCTGCCCTGGCTGCGCTGGGTCCGGCAGGCGCACGAGCGGGTGGCGCTGCTGGTCGAGATGCGGGCCGACGACAAGGCTCGGGAGTTGCACGCCGAGGCGCCGCTGGCCGGGGCGCTGCGGCGGTTCGCCGCGGCCGGCGATCGAATCACCCCGGCCGGCACGCTCGGCATCGGCGACCGGGACCTGGACGTACGGGTGCAGCGGCTGCTGGTCGCCGAGCGTCCGCCGCGCCTGCTGGGTGGGCTCGCCTTGGCGGTCACCACCACCGCGGCCTACCTGCCGATCTCGTTGTTCCTTAGTTGATCACCCTGAATTGACCCTGATCGTGCCGGCTCGGGCAGCCGGATGGCTCTATACGTAGGTTTCCTACGCGTAGGCTGCCTACCATCTCGCCCCTCATTCCAGGAGAGCCGGCCATGGACACCCTGCTGCTCGCCCGTCTCCAGTTCGCCGCGACCGCCTCTGTCCACTTCCTCTTCGTGGCGGTCACCCTCGGCCTGGTCACAGTCCTGGTCGGGCTGCAGACCGCCTGGGTGGTCACCGGAAATCCACGATTCGAACGGCTGACCCGGTTCTGGGGCCAGCTCTACGTGATCAATTACGTGCTCGGCATCGCCACCGGCATCGTGATGGAGTTCCAGTTCGGGCTGAACTGGAGCGGCCTGTCACGCTACGTGGGCAACGTCTTCGGTGCCCCGCTGGCGATCGAGACCCTTGTCGCCTTCTTTCTGGAGTCGACGTTCCTCGGCATGTGGATCTTCGGCTGGCACCGGCTGCGCCGGGGCGTACATCTCGCGCTGCTCTACGGCGTGGCGCTCACCGCGTACGCCTCGGCGTACTGGATCATGGTGGCCAACTCCTGGTTGCAGAACCCGGTCGGCTACGAGGTACGCGACGGCATCGCCCACCTGACCGACTTCTCGGCGCTGCTGACCAACCCGGCGCTGGGCATGGCGCTCGGCCACGTGGTGTCGGCGTCGCTGCTCACCGGCGGGCTGCTGATGGCCGGGATCAGCTCCTGGCACCTGCTGCGGCGCACCCCCGACCACGCCCTGTTCCGCACCTCACTGCGGATCGGCGTGGTCACCGCCGCGCTGGCGATCAGCCTGGTGCAGGGCTTCGGCTTCGCCCAGTTCGGGCCGGTGGGTGCGGTGCAACCGACCAAGTTCGGTGGCAACAGCCCGGATTCCGAGGCGCTGGTGGCCGAGTGGACCACCCGCTTCGGTCCGGGTGACTACCTGCCGCCCACCCTGGCTAGCGTCGGACTCGGGTTCATGATCCTCATCGGGTTCGGGCTGGGCCTGCTCTGGCTGTTGGTGCCGCTGCTCTGGCGGGACTGGATCATCCGACTCCGGTTCCCACTCTGGCTGCTCATGCTGACCGTGCCGCTGCCCTTCGTGGCGTCGATCCTGGGCTGGATCTCCCGCGAGGTCGGCCGCCAGCCCTGGGTGGCGTACGGGCTGCTGCCGGTGGAGCAGGCCGTCTCCCCGATCAGTCCCGGGCTGATGGCCACCTCCCTGCTCGGCTTCACCCTGCTGCTCGGCGGCCTCGCCGTGGCCAACTGGGTGCTGCTGGCCCGGCACGCCGCCCGGGGCGCGGCCGACCCCGCCCTCGGTCGCCCGCCGGCCCGGCCGGACGCCGACGACGCCCAGCCCGAACCCGCCTTCGTCTAAGGAGAGACCTGAGATGGCACTCGCCTGGTACGCCCTGCTCGGTCTCTTCTTCGCCGGCTACCTGGTGCTCGGCGGCTACGACTACGGCGTCGGGCTGCTGCTCGCCCGAGACGGCGACCCGGCCCGGCGGCGGGCCGCTCTCACCGCGCTCGGACCGTTCTTTCTCGGCAACGAGGTCTGGCTGGTGGCTGCCGTGGGCATCCTGTTCGGTGCGTTCCCGATGCTGGAGGGGGAACTGCTCGCCGGCAGCTATCCGGCAGTGGCCACCGCACTGGCCGGGGTGATCCTGGTGACCACCGGGGTGCAGTTGCGCAGCCGGCCGACCGGCCGGTGGGCCCGGACCGGCTGGGACCGGGTGATCGCGGTCGGCAGCCTGCTCGCCGCGCTCGGCTGGGGTGTCGTGCTCGCCGGCCTGCTCCAAGGTGTACCCCGGTACACCGACGGGCACGTGGCCGGGGTGACGCACCTGTTCACCCCGTTCGCCGCCGCCGTGGCGCTGGCCCTGGTCGCCCTGGTCGCGGCGCACGGTGCGACGTTCCTCACACTGCGGCTGCCGGTCGCCGAGGCCGACCGGCTCCGGCCGCTGGCCCGCCGGCTGGCCGGTGCCGCGATCGTCGCGGTCACCGCGGCCGCCGCCGTGGGGCTGCTCTCCGCGCGGGTACGCGACGCCGCGCAGCAGCCCCTGGTCGGCGTACTGCTGGGGGTGGCACTTGTCGCCGCCCTGCTGCTGGCCCGGGCGGCGCTGGGCCGGCGGCGGACCGCTGTGGCATTTGCCGCCACCGCCACCGCCCTGGTGCTGCCGGTCGTGCTGGTCGGGGCCACCCTCTGGCCGTACGTGCTGGTGTCGACTGTCGAGCCCGGGGCGTCCCTGACGGTGGCCGACGCGGCGGCCAGCGCCCCGACGCTGCGCCTGCTGGGTTGGCTGGCGGTGCCGCTGCTGCCGGCCCTACTAGGCTTCCAGGCGATGTGCTTCTGGATTTTTCGGGGACGGACCGACGGCAGGGCACCGGTGTACTGGTGAACCGCCGCCCCTTCGACCCGCGGCTGCTGCGCCGGGTACCCGCGGCCCGACGTGACCTCGCCCTGCTCGCGCTGCTCGGTGTGCTCGCCGCCGGGCTGATCGTGGCGCAGGCCACCGCCCTGGCCGCGCTGCTGGCCACCGCCTTCACCGGGCGGCTGGACCGGGCCGCGCTCGCCGGTTTCGTCGCCGCCGTGGCGGCCCGGTCGGTGCTGGTCTGGGCACAGGGCGCGGTGTCGGCGCGGCTGGCCGCCACGGTCAAGGCGGCGCTGCGGGCCGACCTGCTCGGCGCGGTCGCCCGGCACGGGCCCGGCTGGGTCGCCGGCCAGCGGGCCGGGCAACTGGCCACCCTCGCCGGCCGGGGGCTGGACGCCCTGGACGCGTACTTCACCGGTTATCTGCCGCAGTTGGTGCTCAGCGTCACCGTGCCGGTGGCGGTGCTGGGCCGGGTCTTCTTCGCCGACTGGAGTTCGGCGGTGATCATCGCGCTGACGCTGCCACTCATCCCGATCTTCGGGGCGCTGCTCGGTTGGCAGGCCCAGGCCGCCACCGAGCGCCAGTGGCGGCGGCTGTCCCGGCTCGGCGGACACTTCCTGGACATGGTCGCCGGGCTGCCCACGCTGCGGGCCTTCGGCCGCGCCCGGTCCCAGACCGAGGCGGTCCGCCGGATGGCCGACGGCCACCGGGTCGCCACCATGAAGACCCTGCGGATCGCCTTCCTCTCCGCCCTGGTGCTGGAACTCGTCGCCACCCTGTCGGTGGCGCTGGTCGCGGTGCCGGTCGGCATCCGGCTGCTCGACGGCGGGCTGGCCCTCCAGACCGCGCTGCTGGTGCTGCTGCTCACCCCGGAGGCGTACCTCCCACTGCGGACGGCCGGCAGTCGGTTCCACGCCAGCATGGAAGGGCTCACCGCGCTGGATGAGGCGCTGACCCTCTCCGGTGCCGCGCCGGCACCCGCCGACCGGGCCGCAGCGGCAGCACCGGACGGACGCGGCGAGATCCGGTTCGAGTCGGTGACCGTCGCGTACGAACGCACCACCGCGCTACGGGACGTCACGCTCACCATCCAGCCGGGCGAACGGATAGCGATCATCGGCCCGAGCGGTGCCGGCAAGAGCACCCTGCTGAACCTGCTGCTCGGATTCGTCGCGCCGACCACCGGCCAGGTCACCGTCGGCGGGGTCGACCTCGCCGACGCCGACCTCGACGGCTGGCGCCGGCAGGTGGCCTGGGTGCCGCAGCGGGCCCACCTGTTCGCCACCTCCCTGACGGAGAACATCCGGCTCGGCACCCCCGACGCCGGACCGACCGAGGTCGCCACCGCGGTCCGGGACGCCGCCCTCGACGACGTGGTCGCCGCGCTGCCCGACGGGCTGGACACCACGCTGGGTGAGCGCGGGCACGGCCTGTCCAGCGGGCAACGGCAGCGGGTCGCGCTGGCCCGGGCGTTCCTGCGGGACGCACCGGTGGTGCTGCTCGACGAGCCGACCGCACGCCTCGACTCGGCCGCCGAGGCGATGGTGCTCACGGCCACCCGCAGGCTTGTCGCCGGCCGCACCGCGGTGCTTGTCGCGCACCGGCCCGCGCTGTTGGAGGACGCCGACCGCATCCTGCGGGTCGAGGACGGCCGGGTCACCGAACTGACGCCGACAACGGCCGGGGAGCCGCGATGAGCAGCGTCCGGACCGCCCGGACCGGCGGCGGTACGAGCAGCCGCTCCGCCGAGCTGGTCGTGCTCCGGCTGGCCCGGCCCTACCTGCGCCGGCTGGTCGGGGCGGGGCTGCTCGCCGCAGCCACCGAGTTCGCCGGCCTGGCCCTGATGGCCACCGCGACCTGGCTGTTGATGACCGCTGCCGGTCAGCCGCCGCTGGACCGGCTCACCGTGGCGATCGTCGCGGTGCGGGCGCTCGCCGTCAGCCGGGGTGTGCTGCGCTACACCGAACGGCTCGCCGGACACGACGCGGTGCTGCGCCTCGTCACCGACGTACGGGCCCGGGTCTTCGGCACGCTTGCCGCCGGGCGTGGCGCGCCGCCACGGACCGGTGACGCGCTGAGCCGGCTGGTCTCCGACGTGGAGGCGGTGCAGGACCTGCTGCTACGCGTACTCGTCCCCGGGGTGGCGGCCGGGCTGGTGAGCGTACTGGCGGTGGGGCTGACCGCGCTCGTCTCCCCGCCGGCCGCGCTGGTGCTCGCCGGTGGGTTGCTGCTGGCCGGGGTGGCCCTGCCAGCGCTGGCCACCGCCCTCACCCGCCGGGCCGGCGCGGAGGTGGCCCCGCTGCGTGGCGCGCTCGCCGCCGACGCGGTCGACCTGACCCACGGCGCCGCCGACCTGGCCGCCTTCGGTGCCACCGGTGCCGCGCTCGACGCCGCCGCGACCCGGTCCCGCCGGCTGGCCCGGCTGGAACGCCGGCTCGCCGCCCTCGGTTTCGCCGTGGACGCCGCCGGGGTGCTGGTGGCCGGGCTGACCGCCGGCGCGGTGGTCCTGGTCGCGCTGCGCGCCGGCGTGGACGGGGTGCTCGTCGGGGTGCTGGCCGTCGGCACGCTCGCCGCGGTGGAGATCGCCCTCGCCCTGGTCGGTGCCGCCCGGCAGTGGACCGGCCTGCGTACCGGCCTGGCCCGGATCGCCCAGCTGGTCGCCCCCACCCCGAAGGACGACGAGCACGCCGAACCGGCAGGTGAGCGGGTGGCCGGGTCGGTGGGTGAGCGGGATGTGCCGGAGGTGCGGTTCGAGCGGGTCACGCTCCGGTACCGGGTCGGTGCGCCCGCCGCGCTTGACGAGTTCGACCTCGACCTGCCGGCGGGCCGTCGGGTGGCGGTCGTCGGGCCGAGTGGCGCGGGCAAGAGCAGCCTGGCCGCCGTGCTGACCGGCGCGGTACGCCCCGACAGCGGACGGGTCACCCTCGCCGGCCGGGACGTGTCGAGTTATCCGCCCGAGGTGTTGCCGAAACTGGTCGGCGGGCTGCTCGCCGAGGCGTACGTCTTCCACGCCTCGGTCCGGGAGAACCTGCTGCTCGGCCGGGTGGACGCGGACGAGCAGGCACTGGCCGCCGCGACCAGGGCGGCCGGGTTGGCGGACTGGGTCCGGGCCCAGCCGGAGGGTTGGGAGACAGTGGTCGGCGAGCAGGGCGGGCAGCTCTCCGGCGGCCAACGTCAGCGGCTGGCGCTGGCCCGCGCGCTGCTCGCGGCGCCCACGGTGCTGGTGCTCGACGAACCGACCGAGGGCCTCGATCCGGTCGCCGCCGACGAGGTGCTCGCCTCGACCCTCGCCGCCGTCCCGACCGGACACTCGGTGCTGCTGATCTCGCATCGACTCAGCGGTCTCGCCGGGCTGGACGAGATCGTGGTGCTGGACGCCGGCCGGATCGTCCAGCGCGGCCCGCACGCGGAGCTGGTCGCCACTGACGGCTGGTACCGGGACCAGTGGCTGCTCCAACAAGCCACCGAACACGGCTATCTGGCGCTCTCCACCCGCCCCGCATAGATCTTGGTACGAAACCAAGATCTATGCGGGGCGGGAGGAAGGCGCCAGCTAGCCGTGTTAGGTGGCTGGTTGGAGCAGCGACTGGTACCGGTACCAGGCGTCAGTGGCAA
>NZ_POTX01000272.1 GCF_003236305.1 Micromonospora endophytica
GTGGGGCGCTGGCGGGTGGCGCACTGGACGGCGGTGGCGCACTGGCGGGGGGCGCACTGGACGGCGGCCCGCTGGACGGTGGCGCACTGGCGGGTGGAGCGCTGGACGGTGACGCGCTGGCGGGGCCCAGCCCCCACGGCAGGCGTTCCTCGGCCGGCGGCTGGCCGGCGGCACGGCTCCCCCACGGCAGACCCTCGTCGGAGCGCGCACCCCACGCCGGGCTCTCGTCCGATCGCGGACCCCACGCCGGGGGCTCCTCGGAACGCGCACCCCATGCCGGGCTCTCCTCGGAACGCGTGCCCCACGCCGGGGACTCCTCGGAACGCGCGCCCCACGCCGGGGACTCCTCGGAACGCGTGCCCAACGCTGGGGACTCCTCGGAACGCGCGCCCCATGCTGGGGACTCCTCGGAGCGCGCGCCCCAGGGCAGCGCCTCGTTGGCGGGAGCCCCACTGACCGGCGGCGCGGCCCAGGACGGGCGCTCCCCGGCCGGCGGTTCGCTCGCCGCCCGGGTGGCCCAGGACGGCTCCTCCGGAGCCGACGGCGGGCGGTCCCGATCGGCGCCCCACCCCGGCCGGTCCGCCGGTTCCGGTGCCGGTTCCTGGCCGGGGCCGGGGCCGGCCTCGGCTCGGGAGGGCTGGTAGGGGCGGGCCCGATCGATAGGTATCGCCTCGTAGGGGCGGGTCGGCTCGGCGCGCACCGGCTCGTACGGCCGGCTCGGCTCGCTGGCCCAGCCCGGACCCGGCGCCTCGCGCGAGCGGCGACCGGCGGGATCGCCGTCGCCACGGGCCCAGGACGGCGCCCAGTCGCTGGCCGTGCCGGAACGGGCCCAGCTCGGACGGTCCGGCTCGGCCGGCGGCGGCTCGGCCGAGGACGACCCGGCGGACTCCGGTCCGGTTGCCGGCGGCGGGTTACCAGCCGGCGGCTCACCGGAGCGCTCGGCGGTGGGTGCGTGCAGACCGGGAGGCATCTCGAAGCCGGAGGCGGCGGTGCCGACCGGCGGCACCTGCATGGCGGGCGGCGCGGAGGTCGGCAGACCGCCGGCCCCGGACTGCTCGCCGGAGGGGGCCGGACGCGGCGCCGGCACCACGAGCCGGTCCCGGCCCGGATCGTGGCCAGGCTCACGCGGCCCCGGTGGGGCGCTCACCGGGGCGTGCAGGCCACCGGAGGGCTCCTCCGGATGGTGTACGCCGTTGACATGGTGACCGTTGACTCGGGCCGGCTGCTCGGAGCCGGCCGATTCGCCGACCGGGGCAGGTAGATCGGCGTAGCGCGGCGCGGCGGTGGCCCATCCCGAGGGCGGCTCGGCGCGGTGCCAGGCGGCTGCGGTTTCCTCCCCCGGCCAGGACCAGTCAGCGGCCGACGGGGCCCACCCGCTGCCGGAACGGCCCAGGTCATCCCGCTGACCGGTGCCGTCGCCGTGCTCTCCCGGGGTGGCGGCACCGGGTTGCCCTGTTTCACTCACCGCGCGCTCCTTGGTCGCCCCCGCTGAGGCTACCGTGTGGCGACAGTGGCGATAAGTTACAGCGGCGGGCCAATTCCGTGCGGAGCCTCCGGGCCCCGACCGGTTCGGGCGAAATGCCGGCCCGTACGACAACCTCGGAGGTTCCCATGACCGCTGCGGGGAACGGCGCCCAGACCGCCGGCCGGCCCACCCGACTTCCCCGGTCGGCGCGCCGCAAGCAGCTGCTTGCCGCAGCTCAGGAGGTGTTCGTCGCGCAGGGGTACCACGCCGCGGCAATGGACGACATCGCCGAGCGGGCCGGGGTCTCCAAGCCCGTGCTGTACCAGCACTTCCCCGGCAAGATGGATCTCTACCTCGCACTGCTCGACACGCACTGTGACGCGATAGTGGCAAAGGTGCACGACGCCATGGCGAGCACCACCGACAACAAGGAGCGGGTCAGCGCGTCGGTGCGGGCCTACTTCGACTTCGTCGACCACGAGAGCGAGGCGTTCCGTCTGGTCTTCGAGTCGGATCTGCGCAACGACCCGGCCGTGCGGCAGCGCGTGGAGCGGGTCGAGCAGGGCTGCATCGCGGCGATCACCGACACCATCATCTCCGACACCGGCGTCAGCCGGGCGCATGCCGAGTTGCTCGCCTCCGGCCTGGTCGGCGCGGCGGAGACCGCCGCGCAGTTCTGGCTGGCCGGCGGGCGCCAGGTGCCCAAGGCAGAGGCCGAGGCGCTTGTCGCCGCGCTCTCCTGGCGGGGCATCGCCAGCTTCCCGCTGCAAGGTGAGTCAGCCTGAACCAAACCCTTGTGATCGGATAGCCTTCGCACGGCGGCTATCTCGCCCGACGGAGGAGGCACAGTGGAGGTCAAGATCGGCGTGCAGTACGCGCCGCGCGAGCTGGTCCTGGAGAGCGCACAGTCGCCGGCCGAGATCGAGCAGATCGTGACCGATGCCGTCGCCAGGGGCGAGGGCACCCTCTCGCTCACCGACGAGAAGGGCCGGCGGGTCATCGTACCGGTCGGCAAGGTCGCCTACGTCGAGATCGCGGAGGCATCTCCCCGGGCGGTCGGTTTCACCGTCCGCTGACGACCAGTCGTCACGGCCGGCGGCGGCCGCCCGCGCGGTGAACGCGGCGGCCGGCCGCCGGACCGCCCCCTTCACACCCCCACGCTCACCAGGGCGTGAGTACACCGGGGGTGACACACGTCACACTTCAGCCCTCAGCTGCGCGCTCGCTCGTCCGGGAATCGGGACGCGGGCGTACCCGTTCAGGTAACATGGACGCGTTGCCGTGCGTGTCGAGCCGGCCGAGACCTCATTCGAGTTCCGGTCGAAGTCCGACCCACGGCGCGCGTGCGGCCCGGTCCGCCCGGCGTTCTGCCGCCGACCGTGTGGCCCGCGCCATACCGAACGCGCCCTGAGGACATGACGGGGCGCACCCACGAGAGGGCACCCCCAAATCCACATGAGTGAATCGATTCAAGACCTCACAGACGGCCAGGAACTGGCCCCGACCGCCCCGGTCCGACCGGAGGCACCGACCTTCGCCGAGCTCGGCGCCCGTGCCGAGACCGTCGACGCGCTGGCTGCGGCCGGCATCACCCGCGCCTTCGCCATCCAGGAGTACGCGCTCCCGATCGCGCTGCGCGGTGCCGACCTGATCGGGCAGGCCCCGACCGGCACCGGCAAGACCCTCGGCTTCGGCGTACCGCTGCTGGAACGGGTCTTCGCACCTGAGGAGGGCGGCGACGGCCTGCCGCAGGCCCTGGTCGTCGTACCAACCCGCGAACTGGGCATCCAGGTCGCCAAGGACATCGCGGCCGCCGGCCGCACCCGAGGCGTACGCGTGCTGCCGATCTACGGCGGCGTGGCGTACGAGCCGCAGGTCGACGCGCTCCGCAAGGGCGTGGAGATCCTGGTCGGCACCCCCGGCCGGTTGCTGGACCTCGCCAAGCAGAAGCACCTGCGCCTGCACGGCGTACGCGCACTCGTGCTGGACGAGGCCGACCGCATGCTCGACCTGGGCTTCCTCGACGACGTCGAGCGGATCCTGGCGATGCTGCCGGAGGACCGGCAGACCATGCTGTTCTCCGCGACCATGCCGGACCCGATCGTGACGCTGTCCCGGCGGTTCCTGCGCCACCCGATCACGATCCACGCCGGGCACACGGCGGAGACCGGCCCGTCGCCGCAGACGGAGCAGCTGGTCTACCGCACCCACTCGATGAACAAGATCGAGATTGTCGCCCGGATCCTCCAGGCGGAGAACCGCGGCCTGACCATGATCTTCACGCGTACCAAGCGCGCCGCCGACCGGGTCTCCGAGGATCTCGACTTCCGTGGCTTCGCCGTCGCGGCAGTGCACGGTGACCTCGGCCAGGGTGCCCGTGAGCGGGCGCTGCGGGCGTTCCGGGCCGGCAAGATCGACACCCTGGTGGCCACCGATGTCGCCGCCCGGGGCATCGACGTCACAGGCGTCACCCACGTCATCAACTATGACTGCCCGGAAGACCAGGACACGTACACCCACCGGATCGGCCGCACCGGCCGGGCCGGCGCGAGCGGTGTCGCGGTGACCTTCGTCGACTGGGACGACATGCCTCGCTGGCGGATCATCGACAAGACGCTCGGGCTGGACATGCCGGAGCCGCAGGAGACCTACCACACCTCTCCGCATCTCTACACCGACCTGCACATCTCGCCGGAGATGACTGGCACCCTGCCGACCGCCGAGCGCACCCGCGCCGGCCTGGCCGCCGAGGTCGAGGAAGACCTGGGCGGCGGCCGGTCGCGCCGGGACGAGCCGCGCGGTTCCCGCCGCCGCGGCCGGGGCCGGGATGAGGGCGGCGGACGCGGGCGCAGCGAGAGCAGCGGGGGCGGCGGCGACGCCGCGCCGGACACCGCACAGGCCGGGGACGCCGAGGGTACGCGTACCCCACGTCGCCGTCGGCGTCGCCGAGCCGGTGAGGTGGTGTCGGGCACCGACGCGACCCCGACGGCCAGCGCCGACACCGCGACCGAGGCCGCCACGGGCAGCGGCGAGGCCGGCCCGGGCGGCACGGATGAGGCACCCCGCCCACGCCGTCGCCGACGCCGCCGTAGCAGTGTCGGCGCCGCCAGCGGTACGCCGGCCGAGGTCGCCACCGACTGACACCGCACGTCGTGCCGGGCGGTCACCCGCCCGGCCCGATACCGGGCAGCGCGGATGCCGGACGGCCCAGCGCGGATGCCGGGCGACCCAGCGCGGGTGCTGACGTCCGCTGCCACCGCGGGTACCACATCCTGCCTCGGGCCCTTTGCTGTGGGTGGGAATGGTAGGAGTCGTCCGAGGGCGGCGCACAGCCACCGACCCGGCCGATGGTGCCGCTCGGACTGACCTGGAAGATGGAGCGATGCCCGAACCCCTGGACGCTGCCCTGGCCGAGGTGCGCGCGTTGCTGCTCGGTCCCGCGTTGACCAGGGCTGTGGCCGCGGGTCGTCAGCGTGGGCGGCGGCCCTCGGTGGTGCGGGCCGAACTACGGCCGGTCGCGCTCAAGGCCGGTCCGCGGCTCCAGATCGCCACCTCCGACGGTGCCCGGCCGTACACCCGCAACGTCACGCCGGGCCCCGAGGCCGACACGGCGGTCGAGGCGCTGCTGGCCGAGCCCTTCGGCAACTGGCATGTGGAGACCGCCGACCGCACGCTGCAACTGCGGGTCACCAAGTCGGGTGAGGCGCAGGTGCACCGGACCGCGGCTGCCCGCCCGGTCGCCGCGCCAGCCGGGCACGACCGGGCCAAGGATTATCTGCTCGACCCCGGCGACCCGATCTTCAGCGAGATCGGCGGCTCGGCGGCGAAACGGCGGCAGGTCGACGCGTTCCTGCGGGCACTGGCGGCCACGCTGCCGGAGCAGCCGGCCAGCGACCTGACCGGCCCGCTACGCGTGGTGGACCTGGGCTGTGGCAACGCGTACCTGACCTTCGCGGCGTACCGGTATCTCTCCCAGCGCGGCCTCGACGTCGAGCTGGTAGGCGTGGACGTCCGCGACGACCAGCGTCGGCGCAACACCGAACTCGCCGAGCGGCTGGGCTGGGCGGACCGGGTGCGGTTCGTGGCCGGCAGCATCGCTGACGCCGTCGTCGACCCGGCGCCCGATCTCGTGCTCGCGCTGCACGCCTGCGACACCGCCACCGACGAGGCGCTGGCCCGCGCGGTGCGCTGGGGGGCCCGCTGGGTGCTTGCCGCGCCCTGCTGCCACCACGACATCGCGGCACAGCTACGGGCCCAGCCGGCACCCGGGCCGTACGACCTGCTGACCCGGCAGGGCATCCTCCGGGAGCGCTTCGCGGATGTCCTCACCGACGCGCTGCGCGCCGCGCTGCTGCGGTTGCACGGTTACCGGACCGAGGTGGTCGAGTTCGTCGACTCCGCGCACACCCCACGCAACCTGCTCATCCGCGCCCGCCGCACGGACACCCCGCCCACCGACGGGCAGCGCACCGAGTATCGCGAGCTGGTCGGGCAGTGGCGGATCACGCCTCGCTTGGAGATCCTGCTCGACCAAGCCGGTCCGGTCCGGTAGAGACCAGAACGCTACCGGGTCTCGTCGGCGGGACCGCCTGGTCGGTCAGTCAGTTGTTTCTCCCTTGTGCCGTACTACTCTCGAAGAGCGGGCGCCGCGGGGGTGCCGGTCGGGAGGGAACACCCACTGGATGGGATCGGCAGAGGTTTCGCCCCAGATGGCATTCGCGCGCTTCGTACGCCAGGCCATCGACGAGGTCCGCGAGGAGCGCGGTTGGACCGTCACCGACCTGGCCACCCACACCGGCGTCGGTCGTTCCACAGTCTTCCGCTGGCTGGCCGGTGACTGGCACGACTACCCCGAGTTGGCGAAGGTCCGCGGTTTCTGCGCCGCACTGGACCTGCCGGTGGCGGCGGCGTTCCGCGCCCTCGGCCTGCCCGACGCCAGCACCGGAGCATTGCGGCGAAGCGGGGACGACAGTCCGGTCGAGGCCGACGTGCGGGTGATCCTGCAACGGCTGTCGGACCCGGCGGTGCCGGCGGAGGAGAAGCATCACATCCGGGACCTGCTGCGCTATCTCGCCCGCCGCCCGATCCGCCGGGTCGGCTGAGGCACGTCACGGCACGATCGCCGTGAACTCAGCGGTCCGCACCTCGCCGCCGGTCGCGAAGTCCAGATAGAGGCGGTACCGCCCCGGGCCGGGCGTGGTCAACCAGAACTGGATCGCGCCGTCCACCAACTCCGGCTCCGGATGCACGTGCAGGTAGCCGAGGTCACCCTCGCGCAGCACCACGAGGTGGCCGTACGCCCCCAGGTAGCGTTCCAGCGCCGGGCTGGTGCCGTCAGCCGCGGTGATCCGGAAGGTCAGCGGCACGGTCAGGCCGGGCTCGGGTGTGCCCTGGTATCCGGCGGTGAACCCGTCGACAGTGGTGGTGGTCGCCGGCGGAGGCAGGGCCCGGGGTGCGTACCCGCCCGGGGCGACCAGATCCACCCCCAGGGTGGTGGCCGTCTGCCGGCCGTCGTCGGCGAGCGCCGTGAAATCGGCGTACGCCCGCCATACGCCCGGCTCGGGCAGGGTCAGCGGCACCGACCAGGTGCCGTCCGCCGCCATGCTCGGGTGCAGGTGCTGGAAGCCGGTCAGGTCCCGGCGCACCACGATCAGATGCATCGGTTTGTCGTGCACCACCGCGAAACGGGTCACCGCGCGACGTTGCCCGTCCCGGATCTGGAACCGCAGCTCCCCCGGCCGCCCGGCGGTGAACTCGGCGGAGACCGGGGTGAGCGTGTAGCCGTCCCGGCTGACCGCCAACCCGCCCGCCTCGGCCGCCTCGGTCTGCCCCACCC
>NZ_POTX01000273.1 GCF_003236305.1 Micromonospora endophytica
TGATAAGGTTACGGCGGTCATGGCGGAGGGGAAACGCCCGGTTACATTCCGAACCCGGAAGCTAAGCCCTCCAGCGCCGATGGTACTGCACTCGGGAGGGTGTGGGAGAGTAGGACACCGCCGGACATCTTTCTAATTCAGGGCCACCCCGTGAGGGGTGGCCCTGAATTCGTTTGTAACCGTGTTACGCGTCGATCCAGAGGACGTCGTCGCCGATGGGATCGACGGGAAGCGAAAACCCCTGGATCGACGGGAAGGTCTGCGCTTAGCGTCGCCGGGTGACGGCGCGTGTGAAGAACGGATCGCCGGCGGGGGAGCCGCAAGCGTTGTGGCGGGACCGGCACTTTGCCGTGTTCTGGTCGGCGCAGACGCTCTCGGTGCTGGGCGACGGATTCGCGTCGGTGGCCGTACCACTGCTGGTTCTCCAGCTAACCGGCTCGGTGGCGCTTATGGGTCTGCTGACGGCGGCGGCTGGCGTCGCCGCAGTGGTCACCGCCATCTTCGCGGGCGTGCTTGTCGACCGCTCGGACCGACGGCGCCTGCTCATCGGCTGCGACGTGGCCCGTGCGCTGTTGTTCGCCACCGTTCCCGTGGCGTGGCTGTGGGGGCCACAGCTGTGGCTGCTCTACCTGGTGCTGCCGGCCAGCGCGGCGGTCGGCATGGTCTTCCGGGTGGCGTACGTGGCGGCAGTGCCCGGGCTTGTCGACGTCGAGCGGATCACGGAGGCCAACGGCAAGCTGTCGGCGAGCTACGCCGTCGCCGCGATCGGTGGGCCGTTGCTGGCCGGTGTGGTCGCCGCCGCCTTCGGCTACTCGGCCGCCATCGCCGTGAACGCCGCGAGTTTCGCCGTCTCGGCAGCGGCACTCGTGGTCGTACGGCTGCGGCAGGAGCGCCTCGCGCGGACCGCCACCACCCTCGCCCACCTCCGGGACGAACTGTGGGACGGTGCCCGGTTCCTGTGGCGGCATCCGGTGCTGCGCAGCCTGACCTGGCTGCTGTCGGCGTTCCTCTTCCTCACCTACGGTCTTGACGACGTGCTGATCTACCACGTGCGGGACAACCTGGGGGGTTCCGAGCAGACTGTCGGCCTGGTCCTCGGGGTTGCGGCCGTCGGTACCGTCCTCGGGTCACTCGGGGTGGCCCCGTTGCGGCGTCGGTTCGGCTTCGGGGCGACCTGGTCAGGCAGCACCGCGCTGGCCGGCCTGGCTGTCGCGGGAGTGGGTGCGACCAGGAGCCTGCCTGCGGTGGCAAGTCTCGCCGCGGTGTACCTCGGCGGACTGGCGGTCGGGGCGATCTGCTCCCTGTCGCTGCGTCAGGAGGTGACCCCGAACCATCTCCTCGGCCGGGTGACGTCGGTGTTCTGGGCGACCCACTATGCGCTCGGTCCGGTCGGTGCGGCGGTCATCACCTGGGGCGCCGAGGCGTACGGGGTTGCGCTGGTGTGTGCCCTGGCCGGGGGCGGGTGCGTCCTGGTCGCCCTCGCCGCGCTGGCCACTCCGGTCGCTCGCGGGTGACCCCCGACGTCCTGCCCGGTGCTGGGCGTGAGCCGGAGCGTCAGGCGCGGGTCTGTACGCTCTCGCGGATCTGCCGCAGCAGCCCGGCGGCCTCGTCGACCGACCGGAAGGGGAACATGGCAAGTACCACGCTGCCGTGGTCGGCCCAGCCGCAGACCGCGAAGTCGCCGCCCTCGCCGCTGGTGCTGCCGCACTTCAGCACGCCGCCCAGCCGCCCCGCAGGCATGTCCCGCAGGCCGGTCACCGCGCCGGCCTCGTCGGCCATCAGCCGGAAGAGGCTCACCAGATCGCGCTCCGGCTGCCACAACAAGGTGGTGCCGCCGAAGATCAACACCGAGCGGCGCTCGTCGCCCGGGTCCTGGTAGACCGTACCGAAGCTGCTGTCCAGCTCGATGTCGGCGGCGAGGCCGCTGCGCAGGTAGTCGGCGGTGCTGGCGGCCCGCTCGCTGGCGTCCAGCCTCAGCCCGGCGACCTCGTCCGGCATCGTGATCCGCGCGTCCTTCTGCTGGGCGACCCGCCAGCCGAAGGCACCGAGCGCGCCGGCACCGGCCAGCGCGAGGACCGCCAGCAGCGCGACCGCGATGCGTCGGCGGCGGGCCCGGACGCTGTGGCGGTCGGTGGCCTCCTCCGGGTCGCGGTTGCTCAGCCGGATCGGCTCGTCGGTGAGGTCGACCGGCGGGGAATCCTCGTCGAGCTGGCGGGCACCGAGATGTGCGTCGGACATAGCCGACACCGTACGCGAACGACAGGTGGCGCACGTCGGGTCCGCCGAAGCGCTCCGTAGACTTTGTCGGGTGACCGAGAGACTGGATGCCCGACGCCCCGACGCACCGACCCTTGCCGGCCAGTACCAGCCCGGCGAGGTAGAGCAGCGACGGTACGAGCGGTGGGTAGCCGACGGTCGGTTCCGGGCCTCGGCGGAGAGCGACAAGCCGGCGTTCACCATCGTCATCCCGCCGCCGAACGTCACCGGCTCGCTGCACATGGGTCACGCGCTCGACCACACGGTGCAGGACGCCCTGGTGCGGCGCAAGCGGATGCAGGGCTTCGAGGCGCTCTGGCTGCCCGGCATGGACCACGCCGGCATCGCCACCCAGAACGTGGTCGAGCGGCAGCTGGCCGGGCAGGGCCTCTCCCGGCACGACCTGGGTCGGGACAAGTTCGTCGAGCGGGTCTGGCAGTGGAAGGCCGAGTCCGGGGGCGCGATCCTCGGCCAGATGCGCCGCCTCGGCGACTCGGTCGACTGGGACCGCGAGCGCTTCACCATGGACGAGGGGCTGTCCCGCGCCGTCGGGACCATGTTCAAGAAGCTGTACGACGACGGCCTGATCTACCGGGCGAACCGCATCATCAACTGGTGCCCGCGCTGCCTGACCGCGCTCTCCGACATCGAGGTGGAACACACCGACGACGACGGTGAGCTGGTCTCGATCCGCTACAGCGACGACGTGGTGGTGGCCACCACCCGGGCCGAGACGATGCTCGGCGACACGGCGGTGGCGGTGCACCCCGACGACGAGCGGTACCGGCACCTGATCGGCACCGAGGTCGAGTTGCCGCTGACCGGGCGGCGGATCCCCATCGTCGGTGACGCGCACGTCGACCCGGCCTTCGGCACCGGCATGGTGAAGGTGACCCCGGCGCACGACCCGAACGACTTCGAGATCGGCCAGCGGCACAACCTGCCGTCACTGACGGTCATGGACGAGCGGGGCGTCATCACCGTGCCCGGCCCGTTCGAGGGGCTGGACCGGTTCGAGGCCCGCCCGGCGATCGTTGCCGCACTGCGCGAGCAGGGTCTCATCGTGGCGGAGAAGCGGCCGTACGTGCACGCTGTGGGGCACTGCTCCCGCTGCCGGACCACTGTTGAGCCCCGGTTGTCGTTGCAGTGGTTCGTCAACACCGCACCGCTGGCCAAGGCGGCCGGCGACGCGGTGCGTGACGGTCGGGTGCGGATCGAGCCGGCGGAGCTGGCCAAGCGCTACTTCGCCTGGGTCGACAACATGCACGACTGGTGCATCTCCCGGCAGCTGTGGTGGGGTCACCGCATCCCGGTCTGGTACGGCCCGGACGGCGAGGTCGTCTGCGTGGGTCCGGACGAGCAGCCGCCGACCGGCGAGGGCTGGCACCAGGACGAGGACGTGCTGGACACCTGGTTCTCCAGCGGGCTGTGGCCCTTCTCCACCCTCGGCTGGCCGGAGCGGACCCCGGAGCTGGCCAAGTTCTATCCGACGAGCGTGCTGGTCACCGGGTACGACATCCTCTTCTTCTGGGTCGCCCGGATGATGATGTTCGGGCTCTACGCGATGGACGGGGTGCAGCCGTTCGACGTGATCGCGCTGCACGGAATGGTCCGTGACGAGCACGGCAAGAAGATGTCCAAGTCGTTCGGCAATGTGGTCGACCCGCTGGATTGGATCGACCGCTACGGGGCCGACGCGACCCGCTTCACGCTGGCCCGGGGCGCGAACCCGGGCGGGGACGTGCCGGTCAGCGAGGACTGGTGCCAGGGCTCCCGGAACTTCTGCAACAAGCTCTGGAACGTCACCCGGTTCGCGTTGCTCAACGGCGCGCACACCGAAGGGCCGTTGCCGGACGCGGCCGAGCTGTCGACCGTCGACAGGTGGATCCTGTCCCGGTTGGCGCAGGTCACCGTCGAGGTGGACGAGCAGTTCGAGGGGTACGAGTTCGCCAAGGTCTGTGACCTGCTGTACCACTTCGCCTGGGACGACGTCTGCGACTGGTACGTGGAGCTGAGCAAGCCGGTGCTGGCTGGCGGCGGGGCACCCGCCGACGCCACCCGGCGGGTGCTCGGTCACGTGCTGGACCAGCTGCTGCGGCTGCTGCATCCGGTGATCCCGTTCGTCACCGAGGAGCTGTGGACCGCGTTGACCGGTGGTGAGACGGTGCTGACGGCCGCCTGGCCGGTGGCCGACCGGGCGCGGGTGGACGCCACCGCCGAGACGGAGGTGGCGACTCTGCAACGGGTCGTCACCGAGATCCGTCGGTTCCGTTCCGACCAGGGGCTGCGCCCGACCCAGCGGGTGGTGGCCCGGCTGGACGGGCTGGCCGACGCCGGCCTTGCCGGGCACGAGCCGCTGATCCGTTCGCTGGTGCGCCTCGATCCGGCCGGTGATGACTTCCAGGCCAGCGCGACGCTGGCCATGCCCGGGGAGGTCAGCGTGGCGTTGGACACCCGCGGCACGATCGACGTGGCGGCCGAACGGGCCCGGCTGACCAAGGACCGCGCCGCAGCCGAGAAGGAAGCCGGGCAGGCTCGGGCGAAGCTGGACAACCCGGCGTTCGTCGGCAAGGCGCCCGAGCACGTGGTCGCCAAGATCCGCGAGCGGTTGGCGGTGGCCGAGGCCGACCTGACCCGCATCGACGCCGCTCTGGAGGCACTGCCCTCGTGACCGACCGCACAGATCCCACCTTCGCCGAGATCGAGGCCGAGCTGGCCGGGCGCGGCTTCACCCGGATGGTGTTCGAGCTGGACCGCATCTCGTCCCTGCTCGACCTGCTGGGCAGCCCGCAGCGGGCGTACCCGTCGATCCATCTGACCGGCACCAACGGCAAGACCTCCACCGCGCGGATGATCGATTCGCTGCTGCGGGCGTTCGGGCTGCACACCGGGCGGTACACCAGCCCGCACCTGGAGACCGTCCGGGAGCGGATCAGCCTGGACGGCGAGCCTGTCGACGAGGCCCGGTTCACCGCCGTCTACCAGGAGGTGAAGCCGCTGGCCGAGCTGGTCGACGACCGCTCCGCCGAGCCGCTCACCTACTTCGACATGACCACCGCGCTGGCCTTCGCCACCTTCGCCGACGCGCCGGTGGACGTGGCTGTGGTCGAGGTGGGTCTGGGCGGTGCGGAGGACGCCACGAACGTGATCCAGGCCGGGGTGTGCGTACTCACCCCGGTCGGGTTGGACCACACCGAGTGGCTCGGCGACACGCTGCACGACATCGCGGTCGCCAAGTCCGGCATCATCCACCCCGGTGCGACGGTCATCTGCGCCGCCCAGGAGGAGGAAGCGGCCCGGCCGATCCTGCAACGCTGCGCCGAGGTCGGCGCCACCATCGCCCGGGAGGGTTCAGAGTTCGGCGTGCTGCGCCGGGCGGTGGCGTTCGGTGGGCAGGTGCTCACGTTGCAGGGCCTGGGCGGGGTGTACGAGGAGGTGTTCGTCCCGCTGCACGGCGCCCACCAGGCGCAGAACGCGGCGGTGGCGCTCGCCGCCGTCGAGGCGTTCCTCGGTGCCGGCGCCCGCCGGCAACTCGACGTGGAGGCGGTACGGGAGGGCTTCGCCACCGCCAGCTCGCCCGGTCGGCTGGAACGGATCCGCACCTCGCCGACGATCCTGCTCGACGGCGCACACAACCCGCAGGGCATGGCGGCGACGGTCACCGCGCTTCAGGAGGAGTTCGCCTTCAGCAAGCTGGTCGCCGTGCTGGGCACCCTCGCCGACAAGGACGCGGCAAGCATGTTGGAGCTGCTGGAACCGGTGGTGGACCACCTCGTGGTGACCCGCAACAGCTCGCCTCGTGCGCTGCCGGCAAAGGAGTTGGCCGAGCTCGCCGCCGAGGTGTTCGGGCCGGACCGGGTCGAGGTGGCCGAGCAGATGCCGGACGCGATCGAGGCGGCGGTGGCGCTGGCCGAGGAGGACGTGCCGGGTGAGCTGGCCGGTGTCGGCGTACTGATCACCGGGTCTGTGGTGACCGTGGCCGACGCCCGCCGGCTGCTGAAGCGATGAGCGGCCGGCGCGTCGGGCCCGAAGGCACCGACGACGCGGGCCGGAGCACCGAGCCGGAGGGTGCCGGGGCGCCGGAGCCACGCCGGTCGGGGCTGCGTGACCCGCAGCGGGCGGTACGCGGGCTCGGCGCGGGCACGCTCGCGCTGGAGGCGCTGGTGCTGCTGCTGGCGATCCAGCCGATCCGGGTGGTCGGCGGTGACCTCGGCGGTGCGGCGGTCGGGGTGGTGGTGGCGCTCGCCGTGGCCGCCGCCGTGCTCGCCGGCCTGATGCGCCGGCCCTGGGCCTGGCACGCCGGCACGGTGTTGCAGGGCCTGCTGCTGCTCTCCGGGTTGCTGCACTGGGCGTTGTTCGTGCTGGGTGTCATCTTCGCGCTGGTGTGGGCGTACGCGTCGCACGTGCGCCGGGTCATTCTCGGCTGAGTCGTCGCCCGCAGCTCATGCCTCGGCGCGCTCCCGCCACTGGGTCAGCGCGATGCCGTGGCCGTCCGGGTCCCGGAAAGCCGCCGCCCACACCTCCAGCTTGGTGCCCCGGTTGACCACCCGGGGCGGGTAGGTGAACCGGACGCCGGAGTCGCGTAGCCGCTCGTACGCGCCCTGGATGTCGTCGACGTCGAGGTTGACGTGCACCAGTCGACGGTTGACCGGCTGGGCGCCGTTCACCTCCCGCAGCACCAGCCGGGTCGCCCCGGAGGCCAGCACGGCGTTGCCGGTGCCGCGGTCGACCTCGGTGAACCCGAGTCGGTCGCGGTAGAACTCCAGGGACCGGGACAACTCGGTGACCAGCAGGGTGATGCCCACGCCGCTGATCGGCGCGCCCGGATCGGCAGCCTCCGGATCGAAGCCGAAGATGGCCGCCCCCGGCTGCGGATCGTCAAGCGGCAGGTCGAGTGGGTCGAGCGGGTCCGCCGGTGCGGGTGGTGCGTTGGTGGGCGCGGGCGGGTCGGCGATCCGTCCGGTCAGCGGTGGCTCCTGGGCGACAGCTGTCGCCGCGTACCGCTCCTCGCTGGACGTACGGGGGGAGGGGG
>NZ_POTX01000274.1 GCF_003236305.1 Micromonospora endophytica
CCTTCCCCCTGACACCCCCACCGCCCAGCTGTGTTGATCAAGAAGTTTTGGTCGGGAATCGCGAGGATCTCGACCAAAACTTCTTGATCAACAGGCTTGTGTTGGCTCACGACGCTTGATCAGTCCGGGGTGGTGACCGGGATGGGGCCGGTGAAGGGGGACGAGCCGACCAGGTTGAACGAGCGGATCCGGTAGTGGTAGGTGACGCCGCGCGCCAGGCCGGTGTTGGTGAAGCCCCGGCCGGTGACGGTGAAGGTGGCTACCTCCCGGCGGAAGAGCGGATCGCGGGCCCGTTCCACGACGAATCCCGAACCCTGGCCGGGGGGAGTACTCGCCGCCCAGCCCAGCACCACCGTCGCGGTGTCCGGCCCGGGGAGGCTGGTGGCCACGCTCACCGTGGTCGGGGTGCCCGGCGTCGGTGGGATGGTCACCCTGGCCACCATCGACCACGGTGAGGCCGCGCCCAGGTAGGTGGTGCGCACCCGGTAGTAGTACGTGGTGTCCGGCGCGACCGCGGCGTCCAGGTGATTGACGCCGACACCGATGGCGGTGGTGCCCGGCCCGCTGGTGAAAGTGGGGTTGGTGGCCCGCTGCACGTCGACACCGGTGGCGAAGGAGTGGTTGCTCCAACGGAGGGCGACTCGCGCCGGCGCGGCGGGCGCGAGCGCCGCGGTCAGTCCGGTCGGTGCGGCGAGCCGTACCGCCGCCGGGACGCTGTTCGACCAGGCGGAGCAGCCGGCGGCGTTCTCCGCGCGGATCCGGTAGTGGTACGTCACCTCCGGCGTGACGGTCGCGTCCACGTACCGGGTCGCCGTGGCCGCCACGGTGATCTCGGTCAGCCCGGTGGTGAACGTCGGGTCGGTGGCGCGGTGCAGCAGGTGGCTGGTGGCGGCCGGCAGGCTGCCGTTGCCGGTCCAGGTCAGGGCGATCGCCGGCAGCGCCGTCGCCGAGCCGGGTGCCGGGATGGCGTTCAGTCCGCTCGGCGCGCGGGGCGACACGCGTACCACAAGGGGACGACTCATGCCCTGGTCGCGGTACCCACCGGCGGCGCTGGCCCAGTGGTACTCCCAGCCCAGGTTGACCGGCTGGTTGAGCACCGCCGCCGGCCCGTCGATCGGCCCGCCGGCCGGCCGGGCCGGGTCGAGCAGCCGTACGCTGTCGCCGATCTTGAAGGGGAGGGGCGGCGCCTCCGGGCGGAGTGCGAGCACCACGTCCTCGCCCGGGTCGACCCGCACCACCTGCTTCCAGCCCAGCTCGCCGGGGCGCGGCGGCCGGCTCGTGCCGTTGTCACCCACCCGGGCGACCACCTGCACGTCCAGCCCCTCGAACCGCACCGGATGACTCTGCCGGCCGATGCCGCGGACCCGCCAGAGCTGAGTGCCGTCACCGGGCGCGCCGACCGGGGTCGCCGGGTCGCCGACGTGCAGCAGCTCGGTCGCCGGATCGGCCGGGCCGAGCATCGACATGGCCCCGGCCGAGCCGGGCGGCGGGGTGACGGCCCGGGCTGGGCCTGGCGGGACGGCCCCGGGCGGCGGGGGTGTCACACCCAGGCGGCCGGTGAGCCGGCCGTGGTCCGGGTCGAAGACCTGCCGCACGGTCTTGACCGCCAGCGGCAGGGTCACCGGGGCGGCAGCGCCGGCCGGCACGAACTCGACAGTGGTGGCGTGGACCGGCACCCGCACCGGGGCCGGGGTGACCGTGCCGAAGCAGGGATCGTAGGCCGGATGCGGCACGATCGGCGGACGCTGGCTGCGCGCGTACGCGCCGGGCAGCCGTTCCCGCAGCCGGTCGAGGTCGTACGCCGGCCGGTCCGCCGGTACGGAACCGGTCACCCGCAGCTGGAGCAGGGTCCGGGTGTTCGGGCCGTACCCGGGGCGGGTCGGCGGCGGCCCGCCCTCGGCGCTCCGGTCCGGATCGCCGGTGTGGTGGTCGTAGCGGGGATCGAAGCAGGGCAACGGCACGGGGCAGTCGTTGTAGAGGATCAGGGTGCTGCCCGGCGTCACCGAGGTGAGATCGACAAGCACGTCGGCCCGCTCGCCGGGCGCCAGCAGCAGTGCGTGAGTGGACACGTGGAGCACTGTCGGGTCGCGCCTGTCGTACCGGAAACCGACCGGACGATTGGCGATCACCTCGGGTGCCGGCAACAGACCACACTCGTTGCCGATCCGGATCAGCTCGGGCCCGGCGGCCTGCGGATCCGGCACCCCACCGGACCGGCCGTCGGTGGGCCACCCGGCCGGCCGGTCGGCGGCGGGCACCGCGTCCACCATCGGCACCTCGCCGGCGTCCGGATCGGCCAACACGCCCTCCGGTGTCCACATCGGTCCGTCCGAGCCGGCCCGGTAGAGCTGGAGGTTGAGCCAACGGTCGGTGCAGGCGTTGAGGATCCGCCAGCGGTACCAGCCGGGCTCGACCTCCAGATACGGGTACGCCACGCCGTTGACCAGCACGGTGTCGCCGTACGCCGCGGGCACCGCGCTCGGGTGCGGCACACCCGGCACCTCCGGCGGTTCGGCCGGGTCACCGACCGGGTCGTGGCGGGGGTTGGGCACCGACGTGGCGGTGGCGTGCGGATCGGCCGGCGTGGCCGTACGTGACCACGGGCCGTAGTCCCACCGGCCGGTCGGGTTGATGCCGTCCGGCCGGTACGGGTGCTGCCGGGGCTGGTAGACGTGTGGGTGCCAGAGGCTGCCGCGGGCACCCCAGCGGTCCCGATCCCAGGTCGGGTCCTGGGTGGCCAGTGAGTCGTCGTCCGGGACGAAGGTCTTGTCCTCGAAGACCAGCGGAAGCTGCTCGGCAGGCAGCAGCCCGTCGGCGACCAGTTCCTCCTGCGCCTCGTCGGTGAGCAGGTAGAGCGCGACCTGTCCGGAGTAGCCGGTCAGCCGGGACAGCCCGACCGTGTTGTCGTGGAACCACAGCAGCCGGCCGCTCTGCTCGTTCGGGTGGTAGAACGTGGTGGCGCCGCGACCCGGGTGGGTCATGTCCGGCACGTGGGTCAGCCCGACGCCGGTCGGGTACGGGGTGATCTCCGCTGCCGGAGTGATCCACTGCCAGGGGTTGCCGGCGCTGATCCAGCCGGTCGACGCGCCGCAGAGATGCAGCACCGCCCGATTCTGTGGGTACGGCGCCGGGCCGTCGAGCGGCCCCGCCCCGGTGCCGGGCACGCTCGGGTCGACGGGCAGGAAGAGGTCACCGGCCGCGCCGGTGGGCAACTGGTTGATGAACTTGATCCGTGCCGGTCGTCCCCGGCGGGCCAGCAGCACCGGGCCGAGGTGCCAGGGCCGCTGCGGCGGGGCCACCGTGTTGTGCCCGTCGGCGTCGGTGCCCAGGTTGAGCTGGCGGTAGCCGCGCAGCCGGGTGGGCGGCAGGTCGCGGTGCAGGCGCTGGGCGTACTCCTGGAGGCCGATCTCGTAGTAGTCGCACCCGGGATAGCTGATCGTGTCGGGCACCGCCACCGGCAGGTACGCGCCCGACGGCGGCTCCGCCGGCGTGCCCAGGCCGGGCAGGGGGTCGACGAACTTGCGGATCCCGGTGCCGGGCACCACCTGACCGACGTCATCGACGACCGGCAGGGGACTGTACGCGTGGTTCGGCACCGGCCCGAGACAGCGCGGCGTGGCGGCCGGATCCAGACTGGCCGGTGCAGCTGCCGGTGCCGTCGATGGTGCCGGTGCCGGTGCCGGTGCGGCGGTGGTGCCGGTACGTGCGACCGGGACGGTCGGGGACGGACCCTGCCGGTCGGCGCGAACGGCACGCACCAGCCAGGTCGAGCGGAGTCGGCGGAACACGGCCATGGCGTCCCCCGGAGATCGGGCGCGGCGGCTGCCACTACGGCGGAGCAGGGTCGGTCGCGCGATGTTGACGTTCCGTGAGCACCCCACCGCAGCATGCGACTTCGGCGGCCGGTTAGGAAGTGCCCAATCGTGCCAATCTGCCGCTCACCCGGCGTGTCCTGGACGCCACCCCGGCGATCCCGGGTCGCCCCCTCACCCGGCACCGGGCTGGCAGGTGGGGCACCAGTAGGTGACCCGCTCGCCCAACTCCTCCTTGCGGATGGCGGTGCCGCAGCGACGGCAGGGCTGCGCCCGCCGCCCGTACACGTAGCTGGTCTGGCCGCGGCGCAGCGAACCGGTGCTGCTCTGCGTCCACCGGCCCCGGTTGGCGGCGAGCAACCGCTGCGCCAGGGTGACCAGGCCGGCGAGGTCGGGCACGTCGCGTACCGGTGTCCGGGGGTGGATCCCGCGCAGGAACAGCACCTCGCACTTGTAGAGGTTGCCGATCCCGGCCAGGTTGCGCTGGTCCAGCAGGGCCACGCCGATGTGCTCGTCGGGGTGGGTGGCGAGCCGGCGTACCGCCTCGTCGGCATCCCAGTCGGGGCCGAGCAGGTCCGGACCGAGGTGGCCGACGAGACGGTCCTCCTCGGCGGTCGGCACCAGCTCCAGGTCGTGCAGGTGGTAGCCGACGGCGGTGGCGACCGGTGCGCGCAGCACCGCCCGGATCAGGTGCGCCGGGCGGGCCGTCCAGCGTTCGCCGGGGGCGTACGTCCGCCAGGTGCCGTCCATCCGCAGGTGTGAGTGCAGGGTCGCGCGGGCGCGATCGGGCGCCTCGAACCGGAGCAGCAGGTGCTTGCCCCGGCTGGCGCACCCGGTCACGGTCCAGCCGGTCAAATCGGTGGTGGCCAGCCGGGGCACGCGGAAATCGCTGCCGGTCAGTCGGGACCCGGTCAGGGCGCGCTCCAGCACGCGAGCGGTGTTCCAGACGGTGTCTCCCTCAGGCACCTCGCCATTCTCCCTCAGGTGGATGGGATTCGCATATAGCGCTATTTGTATGACAGCTTATTTTTGATCGCAAAATATGTGCACTATCAGGAAACGTTAGGAGAAGAGATGAATCATCTCCATGTCACCGCGTTCGTCCTGACCCTCGTACTCGCTCCTGTCCTGCATGCCGTCCCGGCTTCGGCGGCTCCCGCCGAACGGTGGACTGTCGACCTCGCCGTCGACACCGACGACGTCAACGTCCGGCTCACCAGCGCCGGACTGCGGCTCACCGATCCCCGGCCACCGCCGGTACCCGCCACCGGCAGTGCCGTCGCCGAAGGGATGCTGGTCAGCCCGGCCCGTGCCCTCAGCCGCCCGGCGAACCGGTTCCGGGCCGAGGTCGTCGCCACCGCCGCGCCCGGCGCCACCGTGACCGTCCAGGTCCGGGGGTGGCGCGCCACCGGCTGGTCGGAATGGCGCGACGCCGTCCCGGCGGCCGTCCTCGACCAACCGGCCCAGCAGGTGCAGGCACGGGTCGTGCTCAGCGCGAGCCGGTCCGGCCAGCCCGTCGAGGTCCGCGCGGTCCGGCTCACCGCCGACGCGGTCACCGCCGTCACCGCCGCCACCGTCGGCCTGAGCTACCGGGTGTACGCCACCCGCATCGGCCTGGTCGGCGGGACCACCGCCAACGGGCACGTCATCGTGCCCCGGGATCACTTCGTGGCCCTACCGTCCCGGCGCGGGCTCTCCCCGCGTGGTGCCGGCGACTACACCGTCCGGGTCTGCACCACCGGCGGCAGCCGGTGCGCGTACGCCCCGGTCTGGGACGTCGGCCCGTGGAACACCCGCGACGACTACTGGAACCCCAGCACGGTACGGGAGAACTGGAAGGGCCTGCCGCAGGGGCGGCCGGAGGCGCAGGCCGCGTACCAGTACGGGTACAACGGTGGGCGGGACCAGTTCGGCCGGGTGGTGCTGAACCCGGCCGGTGTCGACCTGGCCGACGGCACCTTCTGGGACGGGCTGCTGCTCACCACGAACAGTTGGGTCGACGTGGCGTACCTGTGGACGGGTAGCGGACCGCGGGGGGTGGTGGGTGACGGCCCGTTGAACGTCCGGGCCGGCCCGAGCACCGGGTACGGGACGCGGGGCCTGGCAGCCCGCTACGCCCACGTGCCGATCCAGTGCTACGAGGTGGGGCAGACCATCGCCGGTCCCTACCGCACCACGAATCGGTGGAACCGCCTGACCAGCGGGCAGTACATCAGCCACGCGTACATCGGGCAGGTCTGGGGCGGTGCGGTGTCGCGCTGCTGAGCGCGGTCTCCGGGCGGTGTCGAACGACGCCGCCCGGGATCCGTGCGGTCAGGGCATTTCCTCCGGCCGTGGCGAACGGACCAGATCCTGGTAGCGGGGGTGGCAGGCGCCGTAGATGGCGAAATTGAGTCGGGCTAGGGAGAGGCTCAGATCCCCGTTGGCGACGCCGCGTACGACGTCGGCGTCGGCGTCACCCTGGCCGTCATCGGTCCAGAAGCAGACGGGACAGGTGCCCCCACCGGTCCGGGACGCGCAGCAGGGGCAGGCGGCGGGTACCCAGCGATCATTCACCCAGACAGCTTTCCACAATGGACGTTTTAGGCGTGTGGCCCGGGGTCCGCGCCGACAGTCGCGGATCCGTCGACCCGCAGCAGCGTACCGGGGTGGGCGGCCAGCAGGTCAACAGCGCGGCCACCGTTGACCGAAAGGGCAACCAGGTCGGCCGAATCGGCGTGCGCGACCAGGGCGCCGACCGGAGCGTCGCCGAAGGTGCGCCCGTGCACGGCCTCGATCGGGTCGCGCTCACCGGGCGGCCCCACCCGTACCCGCGCCGGCAGCGGCGCCAGGAGATCGGCGGGTGCCGCCAACTGGACGTTGCCGAAATGGTCCACGGTCAACACCTCGGCGGTGAACCCGCCCGGCCGGACCTCGACCACCGGCTCGGGCAGTCGGACCAGGGTCGCCGGATCGACCGCCGGGCCGGCCTCGGCCAGCGGCGCGCCGGTGGCCAGCCGGGCGGCCACCGGGGCGAAGACGTCCCGCCCGTGGAAGGTGGCCGACACCCGGGAGGCCAACCACTCCGGGTTGCTCAGCTCCGCTGCGGCCCGCACCCCGCCGAGGGCGTCGGCGGCGTCGAGCAGCAGGCCGTTGTCCGGCCCCACCAGGAAACCCTGCGGGGTGGCCAGCGCGACACCTCGACGGGCCGTGCCCACCCCTGGGTCGACCACCGCCACGTGCACCCCGACCGGCAGGTGCGGCACGGTCTGCGCGAGCACCGTCGCGCCTCGACGGATGTCACCGGGCGGCACCAGGTGGGTCACGTCGAACACCCGAACCGTCGGCGCGATCCGCGCGATGGCCCCATGGCAGGCCGCCACAAACCCGTCCCCGAGCCCATAATCCGTGGTCAACGACACCACCCACGCACTACCCACCCCACCACCCTACGCCCTCTCTC
>NZ_POTX01000275.1 GCF_003236305.1 Micromonospora endophytica
GCGTTGGTGGCGGATGGGGCCGAGTTGGGTGGCCATCTGCTCCAGGCGGGCGACGCGCTGCTCCATCGGCGGGTGGGTGGCGAAGAGCGCAGCCACCCCACCGCCCTTGAACGGGTTGGCGATCATCAGGTGCGCGGTGCTGGTGAGCTGGCCCTCGGCCGGCAGCGGCCGACGCTGGGCACCCATGTGGATCTTCCGCAGGGCGCTGGCCAGGGCCAGCGGGTCACGGGTCAGCTCGGCGCCCGAGGCGTCGGCCTGGAACTCACGGCTCCGGCTGATCGCCAACTGGATCACGCTGGCGGCGATCGGACCCAGGATGATGGTGAGCAGCAGCACGAGCGGGTTGGGGCCGTCCTCGTCGTTGCCGCCCAGCGGGATGAACAGGGCCAGGTTGGCGATCATCGTGATGATGCCGGCCAGACCGGCCGCCACGCTGGAGATGAGGATGTCCCGGTTGTAGACGTGGGACAGCTCGTGCCCGATCACGCCCCGCAACTCACGGTAGTCGAGCAGCTCGACGATGCCCTGGGTGACGCAGACCGCGGCGTTGCGCGGGTTACGTCCGGTGGCGAACGCGTTGGGCTGGGCGGTGGGGCTGATGTAGAGGCGCGGCATCGGCTGCCGGGCCTCGGCGGCCAGCTCCCGCACCATGTGGTACAGCTCGGGGAACTGTGCCTCGCTGACCGGTTGCGCCCGCATCGAGCGCAGCGCCAGCTTGTCGGAGTAGAAGTAGGTGATGCCGTTCATCACCAGTGACACGAGTACGGCGATGACCAGTCCGCCACTGCCACCGAACCAGTAGCCCACCGCCAGGATCAGCGAGGTGAGCAGGCCGAGCAGCGCGGCGGTCTTGAGACGGTTGTGGTGCACGATCACTCCTTCGGTGCACGGATGCCGGGATCCGCTGACCGGTACAACACGCAGGTACCCGTCAACCATCCGTCTCATGACTGAGAGTTACCTGAGTAACCCCTCAGTTTCCGGTGAGATCGAGCACCAACTGCGGAGCGAAACCGACGATCACGGCGAGCACGGTGGCCACCGCCAGCGCCAGGGTCACCACGCGGGCCGGCCGGACGGCCGCCGTCACGGCATCGCCGGTCGAGGCGGCACCAGCCGCAGCCTGGCCGGCAGGGACGGCAGGGACGGCAGGGACGGCCTGGCCGGCAGGGACGGCAGGGACGGCACCGGTCGGGGCGTACAGCAGGGCGGCGAAGCGCAGGTAGTAGGCCAGGCCGATGACGGCGTTCACCGCCACCACCAGGGCCAGCCAGCCGGCGTCCCCGGCCAGCAGTGCACGGACCACTGTCACCTTGGCGAAGAGTCCGGCCAGGGCCGGCGGCAGACCGGCCAACCCGACCAGCGCGAACGCCAGGGCGGCACCGACCCAGGGGTGCCGGCGGGCGGCACCCCGCAGGTCGTCCAGGCGGCCGCCGTCCGCGCCCGCCGGGCGCAACGCCACCACACCGGCGAAGGCCGCCAACTCCAACAGCACGAAGAAGACGGCGTACGCCAGGGCGGCGGCGTACGCGCCGGAACGGGCGTCGGCGTCGGCCAGGGCCAGGGCACCGAGCGGGGCCAGGATGTAACCGGCCTGGGCCACCGAGGACCAGGCCAGCAGCCGGACGGTACGCCGCTGACGCAGCGCCACCAGGTTGCCCACGGTCATGGTCAGCACGGCCACCAGCGCCAGCACCGGCCCGGTCACGCCCTGCGGCAGCGCGAACTGCACCACGGCCAGCAGGGCGACCACGCCACCGAGCTTCGACGCCGTGGACAGGTACGCGGCCACCGGCAGCGGGGCCCCGTCGTACGTGGCCGGGGCCCAGGCGTGGAACGGCACCGCCGCCACCTTGAACGCCAGCCCGGCCACCACCAGCGTCACCGCCACCCCGGTCAGCGGCAGGTCGAGCAACTCGGAGCCGTCGGCCAGCGCCACGCCCAGCCGCTCCAGGTGCAGTGCGCCGGTGGTGGCGTAGAGCAACGCGGCACCGAGCAGGGTGACGGTGGTGGCGATCACGCTGACCACGAAGAAGGTCACCGCCGCCTCGGCGCTGGCCAGGCTGCCCCGACGCAGCCCGACCAGGATGTAGAGCGGCAGGGTGAGGGTCTCCACCGCCACGATCAGGGTGATCAGGTCGCCGGCCGCGCCGAGCACCACACCGCCGGCCATCGAGCAGGCCAGCAGGAAGCAGAACTCCCCCACCGGCGTCGCGCCGGCCCGCAGCAGCGGCCCGGAGAGCGCCAGCACCCCGAGGACCAGCACCGCGACGAGCGCCGCCACCAGCGCCGCCCGGCCGCCGAAGACGTACGAGCAGTCGGTGCCGACGCAGAAGGTACGGCGTACGCCGCCCGCGCCGACCGCCGCCGCACCGACCACTGTGGCGACCGCACCGGCGGCCGCCGTGGCCACTGTCGCCGCCGGCCGGGCCAGCAGCAGGTCGACCAGGAGCACCAGCACCGCCGTCCCGGCGGCCAGGTACGCCGGCAACAGCGCCACGCTGTCGACGCTCTGCACCATGCTCACCACCGGCTCGTTCATCGGAGCACCCCCATCAGCGCCTCGACCGGGCCTTCGGCGACTCCCAGCACCAGCGTCGGCGCCAACCCGACGGCCAGCGCCAGCAGCACCAGCGGTGCCCAGGCCGCCACCTCGGCACCGGCCAGCCGCGAACCGGCCGCGCCCGTGCCCCCGGCCTGCCCGGCTCCGGCGACGCCCGTGCCGCCAGCCTGCGCGGCGCGGGGTGGGGCGAGGTCGGCGGGGTCACCGGGCAGCCCGGACCGCAGAGCGGCGACGACCGGGCTGGGTGGGCCGTGGGTGACCCGCCGCAGCAGCCGGAGCAGGTACGCGGCGGTCAGCGCCCCACCGAACGCGGCCAGCACGGCCAGGGTGATCCAGAGCGGGCCGCCCACCTCGACGGCGGCGACCACGGCGAACGCCTCACCCCAGAAGCCGGCCAGACCGGGCAGGCCCAGTGAGGCGACCGCCGCGAACGCGAGCAACCCGGCCAGCCGGGGCGCGGTCTCCCGCAGCCCGGACAGCTCGCTGAGCGCGCCGGTGTGGGTGCGGTCCTTGATCGCACCGGCGAGGAAGAAGAGCAGGCCGGTGATGATGCCGTGCGCGACGTTGCCGATCAGCGCCGCCTGGATGCCGGTGGCGGTGAGCGTGGCGACGCCGAGCAGCACGAAGCCCATGTGCCCCACGCTGGAGTACGCGATGAGCCGTTTCAGCTCGGTCTGGGCCAGGCAGACCAGCGAGCCGACCAGGATGGCCGCGACGGCGAGCACGCCGAGCACCGGTGCCGCCCAGCGGGCTCCCTCGGGCGTCACCCCGACGGCGACCCGGATCAGGCCGTACGTGCCCATCTTGAGCAGCACCCCGGCGAGCAGCACGCTGCCGACGGTGGGTGCCTGGGTGTGCGCGTCGGGCAGCCAGGAGTGCAGCGGCCAGAGTGGGCTCTTCACCGCGAAGGCCAGTGCGAGCAGCGTGAACGCAGCGAGCTGGGTGCCCCGGGACAGCCCGGTGCCGCCGGTCAGCGCGACGATGTCGGCGGTGCCGGCGGCGGCCACCACGACGTACACCCCGACCAGCAGCAGCACCGAGCCGAACAGGGTGTAGAGGGCGAACTTGCGTCCCGCCCGGCGGCGGGCGGCGACCGACGCCGGGTCGCTGCCGTCGCCGCCCCAGCCGACGATGATGGCGTACATCGGCAGCAGGACGACCTCGAAGAAGAGGAAGAAGAGCACCAGGTCGAGGGCGAGGAAGGTGCCCAGGATGCCCACCTCTACCACCAGCAGCAGCGCCACCAGGGCCCGCCCGCTGCCGCCGGCCGGCACCCGCCACAGGCTGTAGCCGCAGCAGAGCAGGGTGAGCAGGGCGGTCAGCACCACCAGCGGCCAGGAGATGCCGTCCACCCCGAGGTGGAACCGCAGGTCCAGCCCCGGCACCCAGGGACTGTCGACGGTGTGCCAGGGGCGTACGCCAGGTGCGGTCGGTCCGTACGCGGTCCAGGTGCCGGACCGGCCGGCGACCAGCGCGAGGGCCGCGACCAGGGTCAGCGCGGCGGCGATCGCGCCCACCAGCCGGGCGGCCCGGTCGTGCGGGATCGCCGCCACCGCCAGCGCGCCCAGCGCCGGCACCGCGAGCACCGCGACCAGCAGGAACTGCCCGAGACTCATGCCGTTCCTCCGGTAGGCGGCGCCGGGTGGCTCACGACACCACTCCGATCAGGGCGGTGGCCAACCCGATCAGCAGCACCCCGGCGAGCAGCGCGACGGCGGCGCGCGGCAACGCCGCCCGGTGCAGGGTGCCGAGCCCACCGCCGAGCGCGCGGGCGGCCCGCCCGGTGCCGGTGACCGCACCGTCGACGCCCCGCTCGTCGGCGACCCGCGCCGCCCGGCCGAGCGCCATGGTGGGGCGTACCACGGCTGTGTGCTGGACGTCGTCGAGGCGGAACGCGCGGGCGAAGACCGGCCGCAGCGGACCCAGCGCCACCGCCGGATCGGCGGCGGTGTCCCGCCGCCAAACGAACCAGGCCAACCCGGCGCCGAGCAGCAGCAGCGCCAGCGGCAGCAGCATCAGCGGGCCGACGTGCATGCCCAGTTCACCTGGCACGCCCGACGACAGCCGGTCGGCGAACGCGGACCAGAACCCGGCCAGGCCGAGCAGTGCGGCCGGCACCGCGAGCAGCAGCACCGGCCAACGCAGCACCGCCGGCGGGTCGTGCGGGGTGGCCGCCGGGTCGCGGGCGGCACCGAAGAAGGTACGCAGCAGCAGCCGGGTGGCGTACCAGGCGGTGACCGCCACCCCGACCAGCCCGGCGACGAAAACCAGCCAGCCGACCCAGGCCGGGGCCGGCCCGTGCCCGCGCAGGGCGTGCTCGGCGGCGGCCAGCACCCCCTCCTTGCTCCAGAAACCGGAGAGTGGCGGTATGCCGGCCAGCGCGCCGAGACCGATGAGCGTGCACCAGAAGGTGACCGGCATGGTGTGCCGCAGCCCGCCCATCCGGGACATCGACGCGGTGCCGAGGGCGTGGATCACCACACCGGCGGCGAGGAAGAGCAGCGCCTTGAAGGCGGCGTGGGTGAGCAGGTGGAACAGCGCGGCGGGCGGGGAACCGACCGCGAGCGCCCCGGTCAGGTAGCCGATCTGGGAGACGGTGGACCAGGCCAGCACCCGTTTGATGTCGTCCTGCGCGGTGGCGGCGAACGCGCCGAGCAGCAGCGTCACCGAGGCCATCACCCCGAGCACCGCCAGCACCGTCGGGGTGGCTTCGAAGATCGGCCAGAGCCGGGTGACCGCGTACACCCCGGCGGCCACCATCGTCGCGGCGTGGATCAGCGCGGAGATCGGGGTGGGGCCGGCCATCGCGTCCGGCAGCCAGGTGTGCAGCGGGAACTGGGCGCTCTTGCCGGCCACCCCGGCGAGCAGCAGCAGGCCGGCGGCGGTGAGCGTGGTGCTGCCATGGTCGTGGGCGAGCACGTCGGCGATCCGGAAGCTGCCCGCCGATACGCCGAGCAGCGCGATGCCGAGCAGGAAACCGACATCGCCGACCCGGGTGACCAGGAACGCCTTCACCGCGGCGGCCGGTGCCTCCGGCAGCCGCCGGTCGTGGGCGATCAGCAGGTACGAGCAGATCCCCATCACTTCCCAGCCGACGAGCAGCAGGATCAGGTCGCCGGAGACCACCACCAGCAGCATGGCGGCGGTGAAGAGGCTGATCTGTGCGGCGTACGGCGGGTAGCGGTGTTCTGCCTTCGGGTCGTCGGGCGGGCCGCTCCTGAGGTAACCGATCGAGTAGACCTGCACGGCCAGGGCGACCGTCGCCACCGCCACGGCGACAAGCGCGGCGGCACCGTCGAGACGTACCCCGAGGGTGACGGTGAGCCCGCCGAAGTTGATCCAGGTGGTGGACGCCTCGGTCGGACCGTCAAGCGTGACGAGCAGCGCCACCGCCAGGGCCAGCGCACCGGCCGCCCCGGTCACCCCCAACCCGATGGCGACCCGTCGCGCGGTCTCCGGCCCGGTGGCGTCGCCGGGGCCGGTGGCGGCGTTGGTGGCGCGGGTGGCGGGCGGCAGGAGCAGGCCGGTCAGGCCGGCGGCCAGCGGTACGGCCGGCAGCAGCGCACCCAGCAACGTGGTGGTGTTCACCGCTCTCCCCTCGCGGCGTCTGCTGCCACCCCGGCCGGCACCTGGGCCGGATCGTCGGTCGGGCGTTCGGCCAACGGCACCTCGTCGACGGCGACGCTGGCCCGCATCCGGTAGAGCTGGAGCACGATCGCCAGGCCGACCCCGATCTCGGCGGCGGCCAGCACGATCACGAAGAGTGCGAAGACCTGGCCGCCGTGCGGCAGCATCGCCTTCGCCGTGGTGTCGGCGGTGACCAGAATCAGGTTCACCGAGTTGAGCATCAGCTCGACCGCCATCAGCACCAGCACCGCGTTGCGTCGACGCAGCACGCCGTACACGCCGAGGCCGAAGAGCAGCGCGGCGGTGACGTACGGGATGACGGGTCTCACCGCGCTGCCCTCCGTTCACCGTCGACGCTGTCGGTCGGCGGGTGGCTCTCGGGCGGACGGCGGCCGATGTCGGGGCGGGAGAGCACGATGGCACCGACGAGCGCGGCCAGCAGCAACACCGACAGCAGCTCGAACGGCAGCACCCAGGCGCCGAAGACCTGCTCACCGATGCGTTCGGCGGTGCCCGCCTCGGGCAGCTCCACAGTCGTCCAGCGGTACGCGTCGACGAGCAGCGCCGCCAGGCCCAGCCCGACCCCGCCGCCGATGAGCGCGGCCGGCCACCCCGGACGGTCCAGGTCGTCCGAGGCACCGATCGGCGCACGAGTCAACATCACCGCGAAGAGCAGCAGCACCACCACCGCACCGACGTAGATCAGCACCTGCACCCAGGTCACCAACTCGGCGGTGAGGACCAGGAACATGCCGGCCAGGGCACCGAGGCAGACCACCAGGTAGAGCCCGGCGCGGACCAGGTGCCGCGTCGACACCACAAGCACGCCCGCGCCGACGGCCACCACACCGAGGGCGAGCAGCAGCACGTCCACCCCGGTCACGCGGGCGTACCTTCGTCGTCGCCGGCCTCGGCACCGCCCGCCTGCGCCGCCGGCTTGCCGTCACTCGGTGCGGCCGGGCCGGAGGTGCCGCCGGAGGCCGTCGGGCGGGCGGCGGGGGCGCGCTCCGGGCGTACGCCCGGGG
>NZ_POTX01000276.1 GCF_003236305.1 Micromonospora endophytica
GGTTCCTCCCGGCATGCTGCGCAGCCGATCCAGGAGTTCGCGGATGTTCTGGATGAGCCGCTGCCGCGTCCACTCCTCGCTGTCCGCGCCGGTCACCGGAGGACACCCGGTGCTCGCTCCCACAGCGTTCGTCAGCAGCCGCCAGGCTTCCTTGCCCGCGTACCGGAAGACCCAGAGGACGATCCAGAACACCTCTCCCGCGTGCCACCACCAGTGCTTGGCCTTCTCCCAGGTCTTCTCCAGCAGCTTGACGAGGGTGCTGTAGATCTGCGGGAAGTACGGCTGGGTCAGCTTGGCCAGCCCGGCGGCACCCAGCCCGTAGACCATGCTGCGGGCCAGGGTGTTGCCCCACGCGGTGAGGTCGGTCAGTTGCCCGTCGAAGTACTGCGAGGCGACATTGCTCAGCAGCTCACCGAAGAACCCACCAAGAAACCCGCAGATGCTGGCCATCTCCGGCGCCCACATGAGACAGAGGCCGGTGACCGCCACGGTGGCCACCACGCCGAGCGTCGCCGCGATCGCACCCTGCCAGCCGTTCGTCGTCGCCCAGATCTCGGATCCGGGGATGGTGACGGTCACGACGGTTCCCTCGACCTGGACCTCGCCGTCGAAGTCGACGAAGACCGCCGGTGGCAGCTCGCCGATGCCGTTACCGCCGATCAGCGACCTGATCCCGTCACTGAGCCGCGGATAGTCGTCCGCGATCTCCTCCATGGCCTGTCGTACGTACGGTGCCAAAGCCGGATCGGCGAAGTCGATCTCAATGACGAGATCCTCGTCGTTCGATGGCTGGGCGCTCACCTGCACCGCGCCGACTCCCAGTAACAGGGAGACCGCGGTCACCACCCCCACGAGGCCGCCGATCAGGCGGTCTCGCATCACCCGTCCAATGTTCATTTAGCATCTTTCGCGCAGAAGGGGTTGACATCACTGCCCACCGGAGCGCGGTCGAACGTCCTGCCCGGGCGGCAGGCGTCAACGCGGCGGCATGGAGTGGGCAACATCGGCGGTGGTGGCGATGCGCCCGTCAGCGTACCCAGTATCTATCCACATAGGAATGGCGCTCCGACGTCGCCGATCCACGCTCTCGGGTCCGTCGCCCCTTGATCCGGCCGCTGTTCCGCCGCCCAGGCCGTTGGCGGTCCGGCAGAACGGTCCGCCAATTGCTGGTGGAGGTGCCGGGCGTTGAAGAAGACGATCGGTGGGTCGCCGACCGGCTGATGCTGGGTCGCCGGCCGGCGATGCTGCCCGGGATGCGGTATCCCGCGGCCTCCCGGACGGTCGAGGGTGCCAGATGCGGGATCTCGCGCGACGGGTGCCGGCCGCGAGTCAGGACGGTCGGGTCAGACCGGCGATGGCGGCCAGTCGCGCCGCGCGTCGCCATGCTGTTTCGCAACGCCGTGGCCGCCGCAGAACGCGCCACCACCTGACCTGCCCGGTCGCCGTCTCGGCGGAATGGCGGTATCCCGCCCACCGGTACCCCGCCATTCCGCTGAAACGGAGTTGATCATCCGGGTGATGCCCGGGGCGGGTTGCGGCATGTCGCGGTATCAGGGCCGGCGGAGGCCACGGGTCGCCGCATCTCGTGCGTGGCTCCCGCGGGTTGCTTTCCGTGTGGGTGTGCGTACGCATTGCTGCTGCCTGATCGAGGATAATTAATGAAAAGTCGTCCGGGCGATGGTTCGGCTTTTCGACTCTCGCGCACGTGCTGTTAGCGTGCGGTTGCATTGGGGTGTGGCGTTAACCGGGATGAAATGGTTATCCACCGCCAATGTGGTCTTCTCCGGGTGGCTGATGGAACGTCGTGTAGTCGGCCAAATGGCCCAGTCGACTAACTGCATGGCCGTCCGCTGAGTGCCTCTCGCGTCGGCGCCCTGGGCCGGTCGGTGATGTTGTGTCGGTCACATCGAACGCCTCTAGGTGTGGCTCGACCTGCTGGGTAGTATCCCCTCATCTCCTATCTGGTTACTAGGACAACTGAGCGCCTGCCGCGTGGTGGCAGGCGGTTATATTGCGCTACGGAAGGTCGTGATGAGGTCCACCGCTGCTCGCCCAGACTTATCGCGGCTGTGGTTGAGGTTGCGTTTAGCGCCCTGGTTGAGCGTGTTAATTATTGTCGCAATCTGGATTGCGGCAACGGCCACCGGATCGGTGTCGACCCAGTTTCTTCCGTCCCCCACCGAGGTGGTCGACGCTGCGGTCGAACTCGCCGAAGCCGATCTGTTGTGGACGTCGGTTTCCGTAACCATCGTCCGCGGGCTTCTCGGGGCGGCAATCGGTATCGCGGCAGGAATTCTGCTGGGTGTGCTTGCCGGTTTCTCGCGCTGGGCCGAGTACGGGCTGGACAAGCCGATCCAGATCGTGCGGGCGGTGCCGTTCACGGCCATGCTTCCGTTGTTGATCCTCTGGGTCGGCATCGGGGAGGAGACCAAGGTCCTTCTCGTGGTGCTGGCGACCGCGGTGCCGGTCTACTTCAACACCTTCGGCGGCATCCGCAACGTGGACCGACGCCTTGTGGAAGCGGGCAAGGTCTACGGTCTGACCGGCTACCAACTCTCCACCCGGGTGCTCCTTCGCGGAGCCCTGCCATCGGTGTTCGTCGGGATCCGGTACGCGCTCGGCATCACCTGGGCGGTGCTCGTGCTGGCCGAGAGCCTCAACGCGGTGAGTGGGATCGGGTTCCTGCTGACGAACGCGCGGCAGTACGGGCAGAGCGATGTCGTGATCCTGTGCGTCGTGCTGTACGCGGCGCTGGGGCTCATCACCGACGCCTTCGTCGAGTTGATCGAGCGCAGAGTTTTCCGCTGGCGTCAGGGGCCAGGTAATGAGAGCCGTCGAACAAATCGAGTTCGTGTTACAAGATCAAAGGAAGATTGACATGAAACTACTGCCGCAGGTTCGCAAGCGGTCACTCGGAGTTGGTGGCGTCGCTATCCTCACGGCACTTGCCCTGGCTGCCTGCGGGAGTGACTCCGACTCCGCCGCGACAGCCGCCACCGGCTCGTCGCCGTCTCAGGGCGACTCGGCCGTCGCCCGGGTCGGATACTTCGGTGGCACGAGCCTGTGGACCCTCGCCGAGGACAGCAACGCCGTCTCGGACGCGCTCAAGAGCATCGGCGGATCCGTGCAGTGGAACGGGCCGTTCGCTCCGGTGGAGGCGTCCGAGGCGGCAAAGGCCGGCCGGATCGATTTCACGTCGAACTCGGTGGCCACGTTCTTCAACGAGGCGGATTCCGCGTCCCCGCTGGTGGCCTTCGCGGCGATCCGCAACAGCGGTGACAACCAGGGAATCGTCGTCCGCAACCAGGCCGGCATCGCGACCGTCGCCGATCTCGCCGGCAAGCGGGTCGCGGTGAGCACCCCCGGGTCGACCGGTGAGTACGTGCTGCGTGCCGCCCTGGAGTCGGCAAGCGTGCCGGCCACCGACGTCAAGACCGTCTACATCGCCAACCCGGCCGACGGGGTGTCCGCGCTGGCCAGCGGCGACGTCGATGCCCTGGCGACCTGGGACAACTTCTTTGCCTCGGCGCAACTGATCAAGGACACCACGGTGTTGACCACCAACGCCCAGACCTCGGCGCGCAACTGGAGCCTGTTCGTGGTCACCCGCAGCTTCCTCGACGCGCATCCCGCTTCTGTGAAGGCGGTGTTCGACGGGCTCGCCAACCAGGCCCAGCAGATCCGGGCCGATCGCGAACTGGAGCGCAAGGCGCGACTGGCGGACGGGCAGCCGGCCAATCTCGTCGACCTCGTCGTCGGCTTCGACCCGGGTGAGGTCGTCGCGATCAACGACGAGGTGTTGGCGCAGATCAAGGAGGTCGGCGAGCAGACCGTACGCTTCGGCTTCCGCAAGAGCCTCCCCGACCTTTCCAAGAACTACGTAGATGTCACGTCGCTCGGTGGCTGACATGCTCCAACTGGCCACCGGCGTCTCGCGCTTCTTCGGTGCCCAGCGGGTGCTCGACGGCCTGGACCTGACCGTCGAGGAGGGCGAGGTCGTCGCCCTCCTCGGCCGGTCGGGTTCCGGCAAGTCCACGCTCCTGCGGCTGCTCGCGGGTCTGGACAAGCCCGACGCGGGCCAGGTCACCGTGCCGGACGGCGTGGGGGTGGTGTTCCAGGAAGCTCGGCTGTTCCCCTGGCTCGATGTGCTCGACAACGTCACGATCGGTCTGCCGCGGACCGCGCGGGCGGCAGCCCTCGACGCGCTCGCCGAGGTCGGCCTCGCCGACAAGAGTCGGGCCTGGCCGTTGACCCTGTCAGGTGGGGAGGCGCAGCGGGTGGCCCTGGCCCGTGCGCTCGTCCGAGAACCCCGACTGATGTTGTTCGACGAGCCGTTCGGTGCCCTCGATGCGCTCACCCGCATCGCCATGCACCAACTGGTGGTCCGGATCTGGGCCCGACACGCGACCACCGTCGTGCTGGTTACGCACGATGTCGACGAGGCGGTGCTCCTGGCCGACCGGGTGCTCGTGCTCGATGGGGGGCGGATCGCCCATCAGGTAACGGTGACACGGGCCGCAGACGGATCTGTCCCCGCCACGGAGCTGCTCGATCGGCGCGCCGAACTGTTCTCCCACCTGGGCGTCGAACAGCTGGGTGCGCTGCGCAGACAGGCACGAGCGGAACCGGAAACTCCCCTCTCGCAGCAGGAAAGGCTCGCCCAGACATGACGCAGGAACACGTGAAACTCGGCCTCGTCTACAGCGGTATCGGCCGCCACTCCAGCGCCTGGCGGTTGCCGGAGGCCGAAGCGGACGGATACACCGACCCCGCTCTGGTCTCCGAAGGTGTCAAGATCGCTGAGCGGGGAAAGCTTGACTTCTTCTTCGTCGGCAACTCGCTGACCAGCTCCGCCCACCGGGGAGACTTCGCGTACACCGGCAAGAACGTCCAGGTGTCGCATGACCATCTCTTCGCCATCGAGGGCTTCACGCTGATGGCCTACGCGGCCGCGTTCAGCGAGAAGGTGGGCCTGGTGGTGACCTTCAACGCGACCTATAACGATCCCTTCCACATCGCGCGGGTCACCGCGACTCTCGACCACCTCTCGGGTGGTCGACTCGGCCTCAACATCGTCACCGGATCCGACCTCTCCGCGGCCTTCAACTTCGGCCGAGAGCGCCACCTGGACAACGAAGACCGCTACGACCGGGTCGAGGAGTTCACCGAGGTGCTGTGGGACCTCTGGGACAGCTGGGAGGACGGCTGGCTGGTCGCGGACAAGGAGAGCGGGGTCTACCAGGACGTCACCAAGGCGCGACGGATCGACCACACCGGCAAGCACTTCGCGGTGCGGGGTCCGCTGAACTTCCCCCGGCCACCGCAGGGGCATGTGCCGTTCATGCATCCCGGATACTCCGAGCGGTCGCTGGAGTACGCCGCCAAGTACGCCGAGATGCGGTTCATCCAGTGGCGGCACGCGGAGTGGAACAAGGCGTACTACGCCGACATCAAGTCCCGCGTGGTCCGGCACGGACGCGCCGAGGGAGATCATCTGCTGATTGCCGGCATCACCCCGTACGTCGCCGAGAACGCCAGGGACGCGCACGCCAAGTTCCGCGAGGTGCAGGATCTGAACATCAACGTCTTCGTGCCAGAGGTGCTCTCCGGCCAACTCGGCATCGATCTGGCCGGCCGTACCGGTCGGGACCGGGTCCTGGCGGCGATCGACCGGACGCTCATTCCGGAGAAGGCGTGGATCATCGACAACGCGATTGCGAGCTTCGATGACGAGGACATCACCCTGGAGGATCTGACCCACTACATGGGCAACAACCCCATGTCGCAGCCGGCGATCGTCGGGGACGGCAAACAGCTCGCCGACTTCATCGAGTCCAACTTCCGGGATCGGGCCTTCGACGGCCTCGCCATCTGCCAGCCCTACTGGCCGGGACCGGCCGACGCCTTCGTCGACCTGGTGATCCCGGAACTCCAGCGCCGGGGCGTCTTCCGGCGCGAATACACCACCTCGACCCTGCGCGAGCACCTCGGCCTCGGCCCCGCGCCGAACCGGTTGGCCGCGCGGGCCAAGGCCGCGGAAGAAGGTGCCGCGTGACGACGCCACCGGTCGAACGCACCCCGTACACGCTGGCGCTGCGGACGACCGAGGTGATCGGCCGGTTCGAGGCGGATGGTGGCGCCGCGGTGTTCACCATCGACAACGGCAAACTGCTGGAGTACGCCGAGCATCCGGGTACGGCGGACTATTTTCTCGCGAGCCTCGCGGGCTGCGCCCTCAACCTCATCGCGGCGCGATCGGTCGAGTGGGAGTTGCCGTATCCGCAGCTGGAGATCGGCGCGTCGTACCTGGTCGACGAGAACGACAGCACCCGCTTCGCCAGCATCGAGTTGTCCTTCAGTTTCGCCGACACCGACGTGGAGCAGAGCCGGCGCTACGTGGACGACTTCGCCGCTCGCTGTCCGATCTACAACACCCTCGTCCGCGGCGGTGCACCGATCAGCATCGAGGTGACGACGGCCTGATGAAACCGCAGGATGGCTCGGCGGGGATCCAGATCCTGTCGGTGCCGGAAGGAATGGCATGACTGCCCAGCCGGTCGAGCCGGTCGACCCGGACACGTTCCGTTCCCTGCTGCGCCGGCAGGCGGCGTCGGTCGCCGTGGTGACTGCCGCGGGCTCCCCGCCGGTGGGGTTCACCGCGACCTCGTTCACCTCGGTTTCCCTGCGCCCGCCGCTGGTGTCGTTCTGCCTGGCCCGGTCGTCGTCGAGTTGGCCGACGGTGGCCGAAGCAGAGCATGTCGCGGTGCACCTGCTCGGTGCGGACCAGCGGGGTGTCGCCCGCACCTTCGCTACCAGCGGCATCGACAGGTTCGCCGCGCACTCCGGATGGCGGTACGGCCCGTATGAGGTGCCGTTGCTGAACGGACCGGTGACCTGGCTGCTCTGCCGGGTCACCCAGCGGGTGACCGCCGGGGACCACGCGATCGTGCTGGCCGAGCCGCTGGTCGGCCAGCACGGCGCGGGCGACCCCTTGATCTACCACATGGGACGGTACGCCGCCCTGCAGCCGGCCACCGACGAGCCGTGAGCACCCGCCGCGCAGGCCGGGTCGGGCCGAGACGACCGGATCGTTGACGTTCTGGCTGCCTTCTTCTCGGCGTGTTGAGTCGCCTCGACGTCAACGATCATGCGGAGCGGGGTGGGGTGGGGT
>NZ_POTX01000277.1 GCF_003236305.1 Micromonospora endophytica
GCCCCGCCCTCGCCCTCAGCCCCGGCCCCGGCCTCGGCCTCGGTGTCAGCGCCCCGACCACGCCGTCTCTGGCTGCTGGTACTGGCCGGTTACCTCGGCGTAAACATGCTCTCCGGCTGGATCGGGGTCGCCGTGGCGGTGGTCGTCATCGGCGCGCTGGCGGTGGCGCTCGTCCGCTGGTCCGGGCGCACCGGCTGGGGGCAGGAACACGTGTTGGCAGGCGTCGCGGGGCCACTTGTCGGCGCGGCGGTCCTGGCGTACCTCGTGCCGCCGTACGCGCCGGCCTCGCCCGGCGAGGCCCTGGTCAGCGACGTGCTCGTCAGCGTGATCGTGGTCGCCCTGCTCACCGGGGCCTACGCCCGACTCCGCCGGCAGCCGTGACTGCCGCCAATGGGTGGTCACCGAGTCTCGACGACCACGACCGTGGATCAGGCGGCGCTCAACCTGCGTAGCACGTACTGGTTGAGGCTCATGCCTTCCTCGGCGGCGTGGATGGCCAGTTCGCGGTGCAGGCTCTCACCGACCCGAAGGTTGAACTTCCCCGAGTAACTGCGCTCGGAGAGCGGCTCCGGAACCTGCTCGCCCTGGTCGGCCATGTCGGCGATCACCTCGCGCAGGAGTTCCTGGAGGCCCTGAAGCGCCTCCAGCTGGGAGGGAGCGAGCCAGGAGAGGGATGGGAACTCCGCGCAGCTGGCAACGAACTCGTCATCCTCGACCGACCAGGTGACGCGGTAGGTGTAGTGGGAGATCTCAGGGCGGGACTCGGACATCACCTGGCCTCCTTCTTTTCGATCGCCTTGAGCACTTGCCGAACTTGGTAAGCCTTGGCCTTTCCTTTGTCGTCCTGGATGTTGACTCGTGGGTCGCCAGCCCAGGGCATCTTGAACACGGCGTGGGAGGTGCCGGCCTGGCGCGGCTTCCCGAAGTGGTGCTCACAGACCCGATACAGATCGTTGTACGCGATGTTCTGCTGACTCTTACGCATCGCTTCAATGATCTTGGCTATCGGCGGCACCTCACGATAGTACTACATGCAGTACTAGTTTCGAATCACCCGGCTGGGAGTTCGGGGCCGGCGTGCAGGAGCGGGCCGAGCAGATCACCGCACTCCTCGGCCCGTTGCAGGACCTCGGCCGCGGTGAACGGGCGGACGCCGGGCTGCTTGCCGCGCGGGCCGGCTGCCACCTCGTCCCAGGTCAGCGGCGTCGACACCGACGGGACGGCCTCGGCGCGCAGGGAGTACGGCGCGACGGTGGTCTTGGCCGCGTTGTTCTGGCTCCAGTCGATGAAAATCTTGCCGGGGCGGAGGTTCTTCGCCATTCTCGACACGATCAGTTTCGGGTGCTCGCGTTCCAGGTCCTGGGCGATCCGCCGGGCGTACGCCGACACGTCGTCGGCGGACTGGGTGCCGGAGATCGGGCAGCAGAGCTGCATGCCCTTCTTCCCCGACGTCTTCGGGTACGCGTCGACGCCGTCGTCGGCGAGCCGGTCACGCAGCAGCAGCGCCACCTGGCAGCACTGTTCCAGCGACGCCGGGGCGCCCGGGTCCAGGTCGACGACCATCAGGTCCGGGTGTGCGCCGACCTTCCACTGCGGGGTGTGCAGTTCCAGCGCGGCCAGGTTGGCCAGCCAGACCAGGGTGGGCAGGTCGTCGGCGACCACGTAGTCGATGGTCTCGCGGCCCTTGCTCGACCCGGGGGCGGGCAGGTTCTCGGTGCGTACCCAGTCGGGGGTGGCGGCGGGGGCGTTCTTCTCGAAGAACGAGTTGCCCTCCACCCCGTTGGGGTAGCGGATCCGGGTCAGCGCCCGGTCTTTCAGGTGCGGCAGGAGCACCGGGGCGATCCGGGTGTAGTAGTCGATCACCTCGCCCTTGGTGAAGCCGGCCTGTGGGTAGAGCACCTTGTCGAGGTTGGACAGCTCCAGGCGACGTCCCTCGACCTCCACCGGAAGCCGGTCAGCTGGCATCGTCGACCTCCTCGGCCGGTTTGTCGGGCCGCAGCCGCAGGATCCGGGGGAACCGCAGCCGTCCGTCCGGCGTCCGTTGGCCGTACTTGACCTCCACTACCACCTGTGGTGTTACCCAGATCGCGGCACGGGCATCCGCCCGGGGCACGTCGCCTGCGAACGGTGACGCGGCGGTGCGCAGCGGCTCCAACTCGCGCAGCAGTTCCCGTTCCAGGGCCGCGCCGATACCGCCGCCGACCCGACCCCGGTAGACGAGCCGCCCGCCGGCGCCGGGCACCCCGACCAGCAGGCCGCCGATCTTGCGCGCGCCGGGTCGCCAGCCGCCGACCACGAAGTCGCCTGTCACCTCAAGTTTGACCTTGACCCAGTCCGGTGAGCGGACCCCGGGCCGGTAGGCCGAGTCGCGCCGCTTCGCCATCACCCCCTCCAGGCCGTGCTCACCGGCCGCCGCGTAGGTGGCCGGGCCGTCGGCGAAGACCGGGGGCACGGCCCACCGCGCCGCACCCAACCCCAGCTCGTCGAGGGTGTCCCGGCGGCGGGCGTACGGCCATCCGGTGAGGTCCGTGCCGCGCAGTCGCAACAAGTCGAAGATCATGTACGTGACGGGTACGGTCGCCGCCAGTCGGGCCGCCTTCGCCGGATTTCGTACGTGCATCCGCTCCGCCAGCGCGGTGAACGAGGGCTGTCCGGCCTGGTCGAAGAGGACCACCTCGCCGTCGAGCAGCGCGTCGTCCACCTGCTCGGCGAGCGGGATCAGTTCCGGGTACGCGGTGGTGATCTCCGCGCCGGAGCGGGCGTAGAGGCGCTGCCGCCCGGCGGCGATGTCGGCGAGCGCGCGTACGCCGTCCCACTTGAACTCGTACGCCCAGCCCCCGCCGGCCGGGAGTGGCCCGGTCATCGCGAGCATCGGCTTGAGCGGCGCACCGGGCACGTTCCGACTGTATTACCAGCGCGAACGCCCTACACCCGGTTCTTTCTGGTGCGACCATGGTCGATATCGGGGAAGGGGGCGCGGGATGCGGGCCATCTGGAAGGGGGCGGTGTCGTTCGGGCTGGTCTCGATCGGCGTCAAGCTCTACTCGGCGACCGAGGAGAAGGACATCCGGTTCCACCAGGTGCACCGGGAGGACGGGGGAAGAATCCGGTACAAGCGCACCTGCCAGGTCTGCGGCGAGGAGGTCAGCTACGACGACATCGCCAAGGGCTACGACATCGGCGGCGGCGAGATGGTCATCCTCACCGACGAAGACTTCGCCGACCTGCCGCTGAGCACCTCGCACGCGATCGACGTGCTGGAGTTCGTGCCGGCCGAACAGGTCGACCCGATCCTTTACAACAAGGCGTACTTCCTGGAGCCGGAGGGCACCGCCACCAAGCCGTACCTACTCCTGCGGGACGCGTTGACCGACTCCGAGCGGGTGGCGATCGTCAAGGTGGCGCTGCGCCAGCGGGAGCAGTTGGCCACCCTGCGGGTGCGCGACGGGGTGCTGCTGCTGAACACGATGCTCTGGCCCGACGAGATCCGGAAACCCGACTTCGGTTTCCTGGCCGAAGACCTGAAGGTCCGCCCACCTGAGCTGGCGATGGCCACCTCACTCATCGACTCGATGGCCGGTGACTTCCAGCCGGACGAGTTCACCGACGACTACCGGGCCGCGTTGCAGGAGGTCATCGACGCGAAGGTGGAGGGCCGCGAGGTGGTCCAGCCGGAGGAGGTGGAGGAGGCCCCGGCCGCCGCCGTCGACCTGATGGCCGCCCTGAAGGCTTCCGTCGAACGGGCCCGCGCGGCGCGCGGTGAGACGGGCGCGGCCGGTGGCGGTGGTGGTGCCGGCGGTGGTGGCGGCCGGGCCAGCGGTGGCGGTGCCGGCGGTGGTGGCCGGGCCGGCGGTGGTGCCGGTGAGCCGACGCCGATCACGTCGGCCCGCTCGGCCCAGAAGAAGGCCGCCGCGGGCGCGGGCGCGGGCGCGAAGAAGGCCCCGGCGAAGAAGACCGCCGAGAAGAAGGCGACCACGGCGAAGAAGGCCACCGGCGAGAAGAAGACGCCGGCCACGAAGGCTCAGGCGGGGAAGAAGACCGCCGAGAAGAAGGCGGCCAAGACGGCGAAGAAGGCCGCCCCCCGCAAGACCGCCTGATCCTGGCCGTTAGGCCATTGACCAGGGATTTTGTGAATCCTTACGCTCCCGGGCATCCCCCATGGAGAGGATTCACATGACGATCCCTCGCTTGCGCGGTGCCGCGCTGGCCACCGCCGGTCTGCTGGCCGCCGGGGCCCTGGTGGCACCGGGCCCGGCCAGCGCGGCACCCGGCAACCCCGGAGCGCCCCGCTTCTCGCCCGGCGCACCGAGCATCGGCGACCTGTACTTCCCGGACCAGGGCAACGGCGGGTACGACGTCCAGCACTACGATCTCGACTTCTCGTACGACCCGGCGACCCGGTTCATGGACGCCACCGCGACGATCACCGCGCGGGCCACCCAGGATCTCGATCAGTTCAACCTCGACTTCCGCGGGCCGGAGATCTCCTCGCTGACCGTGAACGGGAAGAAGAACGACTTCACCCGCGACGGCCAGGAGTTGATCGTCACCCCCCGCCCGAAGCCGAAGACCGGGCAGATGTTCACGGTGGTGGTGAAGTACGCCGGGATCCCCGGTCCGGTGACCGACCCGGACGGGTCGATCGAGGGCTGGATCCCGACCGACGACGGCGCCTTCGTCGTCGGTGAGCCGCAGGGCACCCCTGCCTGGCTGCCGAGCAACGACACCCCGACCGACAAGGCCACCTTCCGCTTCACCGCCAAGGTGCCGGAGGGGCTCACCGCCGTCGGTAACGGCCAGCTCCTCTCCCAGCAGACAACCGACGGCTGGACCACGTACGTCTGGGACAACACCGAGCCGATGGCGACGTACCTGGCCACGATCACGATCGGCCGGTTCGTGGTCACCGAATCGGTCACGCCCAGCGGCGTCCCGTCGTACGTGGCGATCGACCCGCGGCTGGTCACCGGCTCGGCGAACGCGGTGTCGCAGATCCCGAAGATGATGGAGTTCTTCACCGGGCTGTTCGGGCCGTACCCGTTCGCCTCCACCGGGGCGATCGTCGACTACGCCCCCCAGGTGGGTTACGCCCTGGAGACCCAGACCAAGCCGATCTTCTCGAACACGGCGAGTGTCGGCACCATGGCCCACGAGATCGCCCACCAGTGGTACGGCAACAGTGTCTCGCCGGAGCGCTGGAAGGACATCTGGCTCAACGAGGGCTTCGCCACCTACGGCCAGTGGATGTACACCGAGTACAACGGTGGCGCGACGGTCCAGGCGACGTTCAACAGCAGCAGCAACTACGGCCGCGCCGCCTCGTCGTCGTTCTGGCAGATCGTGCTCGCCGATCCCGGGCCGATGGACATGTTCAGCAGCATCCCGTACAACCGGGGCGCGATGACCCTGCACGCGCTGCGCGGCAAGGTCGGCGAGGAGACGTTCCTGCGGATCCTGCGGCAGTGGGCGGAGATCCACAAGTACAGCCACGCCGCCACCACCGACTTCATCGGGCTGGCCGAGCGGGAGTCGGGGCAGGATCTGACCGCCTTCTTCGACGTGTGGCTGTTCCAGAAGGGCAAGCCGACGTCCTGGTGACCCGCCCTGTCCTCAGCAGGTGACGCGGACTCGACAGTCGGCACCGGTGCGGGGCCCGGAATCATTTCCGGGCCCCGCACTCCTGCCCCGCCGGCCTCAGGAATCCCACCGGTCACGATCGATCGTCGGAAGTACACCCACCACCAGGTACCGTGTGTCGGCGACGGCGTCCGTGGCCGGACGCATCCATCTCTGTTCAGGGGAGTCGAGGACGTGAGCGATCAGGCGGGCGGGCAGGAGAGCAAGGCGCGGCGACGACTGGCCGAACAGTTGGCCGAGCAGAAGGCAGCCGAGGCCAAGCGCCGCCGGCAGGCCTGGGCCGGGGCCTTCGCCGCCGTCGCCGTGGTCGGTGTGCTGATCACCGTGTTCGTGATCATCGGCCAGCGTGGTGGTGACGATGCCCCCGAGCAGGCCGCCGGCACCCCGTCCGCGTCGCCGAGCGACGTGACCTCGGATGGTGCGCAGGCGCCGCCGCCTCCGCCGCAGCTGCCAGAGGGCGCCGATCCGGCGCTGGGCAGCAAGCCCACGGTCGCCGCCGGTGAGGGCGAGCTGACCAAGCTCACCGTCACCCCGCTGATCGAGGGCACCGGTCCGAAGGTCAAGAAGGGCCAGTCCATCACCACCAACTACGTGGGAGTGTTCTACGACAGCGGTGAGGAGTTCGACTCCTCGTGGGAGCGGGGGCAGCCGGCCACCTTCCCGATCGGTGTGGGGCAGGTCATCCCGGGCTGGGACAACGGCCTGGTCGGGGTGACCGTGGGCAGCCGCGTACAGCTCGACATCCCGGCCGATCAGGCGTACGGCGACGGTGAGGGCGGACGTCCGGGCGGCCCGCTGCGCTTCGTGGTGGACATTCTCGCCGCTGAGTAGGAGGTACGGGTGACCGCGCTGGACGGGCCCGGGCCGGTGGCCCGGCTGATGTGGACCTGCTACGAGCCGGTGCACGCGGTCACCTACTTCCATCCGCGCGCCCGCGCCGCGTACGAGGCGGCCGGGCTGCGCGGCTTCTGGCGCGGCTACTTCGCCGGCCGGGCCGCCCCGCTCGGACCGGTCGGTCCCGCGCCGGTGATCGCCACCTTCTTCACCTTCGCCCCGCACGTGGTGACCCGCGCCCTGCCCGCGGTCTGGCAGCTGGCCACGCCCGAGGAGGCGCTGCGGGCCCGGCTCACCGGTGCGGTGCAGGCGCTCGCCGAGCTGACGTACGAACTTCCGGAGCGGCACCTCGCGGAGGCCGCCGAACTGCTGGAGGTCGCCGCCGAGGCGGTCGGGGCCGCGCCCGGCCGGGTGCTCGGCGCGGCGAACGCCGCCCTGCCGCGCGGAGACTATCCGCTGGCCCGCCTCTGGCAGGCGGCGACCACGTTGCGCGAGCATCGCGGCGACGGGCATGTGGCGGCGCTTGTCGCCGCCGACCTCGACCCGGCCGAGGCGCTTGCCTGGCGGGCGGCGACCGGCCTGGCGCCGCAGCCGCTGCTCCGCCGAGGCTGGTCGGCGCAGGAGTTGACGCAGGCCCGGGACCGGCTGGTCGCCCGCGGCTGGCTCACCACCACCACCACCACCCCCG
>NZ_POTX01000278.1 GCF_003236305.1 Micromonospora endophytica
GGGTGAGGGCGCGGGGGATGGCGTCGGGGGTGTCGTCGGAGGTGCGCAGGAGGGTGGTGGCCTCGTCGACGGCGTCGGTGAGCAGCCGCCACTGGGCGTCACGTTCGCGCACCATCTCCGACTGGGCGGCGAGCTGGCGGGTCTTGGTCCACAGTTCGACGAAGACGGAGACCTTGGCGCGCAACACCCACGGGTCGAAGGGCTTGGTCAGGTAGTCCACCGCACCCACCGCGTAACCGCGCAGCGCCAGCTGGGCGTCCCGGTCGGCGGCGGTCAGGAAGATGATGGGTACGTGCCGGGTACGCTCCCGCCGCTTGATGTGGCTGGCCGTCTCGAAGCCGTCCATGTCCGGCATCTGGGCGTCCAGCAGGATCACCGCGAAGTCGTCGACAAGCAACTGCTTCAGCGCCGCCTCGCCGCTCTCCACCGCGACCGACTGCACGGGCAGGCCCTGGAGGATCGCCTCCAGGGCCATCAGGTTCTCCCGTCGGTCGTCGACGAGCAATGCCTTCGCCACCTGCGTCACGAGCCCTCCTCGGTACGGCCACCGCTGATCCAGCTGCCCATCAACTCGATCAGTTCGTCCAGGTCGACCGGCTTGGTGATGTAGTCGCTGGCTCCGGCCGCGATCGCCGACTCCCGGTCACCGGGCATCGCCTTGGCGGTCAGGAAGACGATGGGCAGTTCCGCGAAGCGGTGGTTACGTCGGATCTGCCGGGTCGTCTCGTACCCGTCCTGATCGGGCATCATGGCATCCATCAGGACGATGTCCACCTCCGGGTGCTCGGCCAGCAGGCGCACCCCGTCCTTGCCGTTGTCCGCGTACAGCACTGTCATGCCGTGCAGCTCCAGTGCGCTGGTCAGGGCGAAGACGTTGCGTACGTCGTCGTCGACGATGAGCACGGTGGCCCCGTCCAACTGCCGGGTCTTCGGTGCCACCGGCCGTTCCGGCAGCAGCTCCATCGGCGGCATCAGCAGCGACGACGGCAGTCCGGCCCGCTGCGGCGACGGCGACGACGGCGCGACCACCGCGTCCGGGGCCAGCACGTCGGGCAGGTAGAGAGTGAAGGTCGAGCCCTGCCCGGGGGCCGAGCTGACGGTGATCGTGCCGCCGATCAGCCGCGCCAGGTCCCGGCTGATCGACAGGCCCAGCCCGGTGCCGCCGTAGCGGCGGCTGGTGGTGCCGTCGGCCTGCTGGAACGCCTCGAAGATCAGCGACAGCTTGTCGTCGGAGATGCCGATCCCGGTGTCGATCACGGTGAACGCGATCACCTGCCGGGCGTTCGTCAGCGCCGGCACGTCGAAGACCGCGTGCTCCGGCGCCCGGGAGATCCGCAACGTCACCGCGCCGTTGTCAGTGAACTTGACCGCGTTCGACAACAGGTTGCGCAGCACCTGCTGGAGGCGCTGGGCGTCGGTGACCACCGCCGGCGGCAGGTCCTTGCTCACCCGTACCTGGAAGTCGAGTCCCTTCTCCTCGGCCTGCGGGGCGAACGCCTGCTCGACGTAGCTGCGGATCTCGGCGAACCGCACCTCGGTCGGTTCCACGTCCATCCGACCCGCCTCGATCTTGGACAGGTCCAGGATGTCGTCGATGAGCGAGAGCAGGTCCGAGCCGGCGCTGTGGATCGTCCGGGCGAACTCGGTCTGCTTGGGCGTCAGGTTGCGCTCCGAGTTCTCGGCGAGCAGGCGGGCCAGCAGCAGCAGGGAGTTCAACGGCGTACGCAGCTCGTGGCTCATGTTCGCCAGGAACTCGGACTTGTACGCCGAGGCCCGGGTGAGCTGCTGCGCCTTGTCCTCCAGGCCGAGCCGGGCCAGCTCGATCTCCCGGTTCTGGGTTTCGATGCTCGCCTTCTGCTCGGAGAGCAGCTTGGCCTTCTCCTCCAGCTCGGCGTTGGTGCGCTGCAACTCCGCCGACTGCTCCTGCAACTCGTGCGCGAGTCGCTGGGACTGGGAGAGCAGTTCCTCGGTACGACGGTTGGCCTGGATGGTGTTCACCGCGATGCCGATGGTGGCGACCAGCCGCTCCAGGAAGGAGAGGTGCAGCTCGGAGAAGGGGGTGATGCTGGCGAACTCGATCACGCCGAGCAGCTCGCCCTCGAAGAGGACGGGCAGCACGACCAGGTCCTGCGGTGGGGTGTCGGCCAACCCGGACCGCAGCGTGATCCGGCTGTCCGGTACGGCCGCGAGCCGGATGGTGCGCCGGGAGAGCGCGGTCTGCCCGACCAGTCCCTCGCCCGGCCCGAAGGTGACGTCGTGGCCCCGGGACACATAGCCGTACGAGGCGGTCAACCGCAGCCGCATCACCCCTTCGGAGTTGTCCGCCAGGAAGAACGCGCCGAGCTGCGCGTCGACCAGCGGGGTCACCTCCATCATGATCATCCGGCAGACCTCGCCGAGGTCACGCTGGCCCTGGAGCAGGCCGCCGATGCGGGCCAGGTTGGAGTCGAGCCAGCCCTGCTCGGCGTTCTTGTGGGTGGTCTCCCGCAGCGTGACGATCATCTGGTTGATGTTGTCCTTCAGCTCGGCGACCTCGCCCTGTGCCTTCACCGCGATCCGCTGGGTGAGGTCACCCCGGGTCACCGACGTCGAGACCCGGGCGATCGCCCGCAGCTGGGTGGTCAGGGTGGAAGCGAGCTGGTTGACGTTCTCGGTGAGATCCCGCCAGGTGCCGGAGACCCCCTTGACCTGGGCCTGACCGCCGAGCTTGCCCTCGGTGCCCACCTCACGGGCCACCCGCGTCACCTCATCGGCGAACGACGACAACTGGTCCACCATCGTGTTGACGGTGTTCTTCAGCTCCAGGATCTCACCCTGCGCGTCCACCGTGATCTTCTGCGACAGGTCACCGTTGGCGACGGCGGTGGTGACCGAGGCGATGTTACGCACCTGGCTGGTGAGGTTCGACGCCATCGAGTTCACGTTGTCGGTCAGGTCCCGCCAGGTGCCGGAGACCCCCTTGACCTGGGCCTGACCACCCAGCTTGCCCTCGGTGCCCACCTCACGGGCCACCCGCGTCACCTCATCGGCGAACGACGACAGCTGATCCACCATCGTGTTCACCGTCGACTTCAACTCCAGGATCTCGCCCCGGGCATCCACGGTGATCTTCTGCGACAGGTCGCCCTTGGCCACCGCCGTCGAAACCTGGGCGATGTTGCGGACCTGCGCGGTCAGGTTCGACGCCATCGAGTTCACGTTGTCGGTCAGGTCCCGCCAGGTCCCTGCCACGCCGCGGACCTGGGCCTGACCGCCGAGCTTGCCCTCGGTGCCCACCTCACGGGCCACCCGCGTCACCTCATCGGCGAACGACGACAGCTGATCCACCATCGTGTTCACCGTCGACTTCAACTCCAGGATCTCGCCCCGGGCATCCACGGTGATCTTCTGCGACAGGTCGCCCTTCGCGACGGCGGTGGTGACCGAGGCGATGTTACGCACCTGGCTGGTGAGGTTCGACGCCATCGAGTTCACGTTGTCGGTCAGATCGCGCCAGGTGCCGGAGACCCCGGTGACCTGGGCCTGACCACCCAGCTTGCCCTCGGTGCCCACCTCACGGGCCACCCGCGTCACCTCATCGGCGAACGACGACAACTGATCCACCATCGTGTTCACCGTCGACTTCAACTCCAGGATCTCGCCCCGGGCGTCCACGGTGATTTTCTGGCTCAGGTCGCCCTTCGCGACCGCCGTCGAGACCTGGGAGATGTTGCGGACCTGACTGGTGAGGTTGCCGGCAAGTTGGTTGACGTTCTCGGTGAGGTCCCGCCAGGTGCCGGAGACCCCGCGTACCTGGGCCTGACCGCCGAGCTTGCCCTCGGTGCCCACCTCACGGGCCACCCGCGTCACCTCGTCGGCGAACGACGACAACTGGTCCACCATCGTGTTGACGGTGTCCTTGAGTTCGAGGATCTCACCCTGCGCGGCCACGGTGATCTTCTGCGACAGGTCACCCCGGGCCACCGCCGTGGACACCTGCGCGATGTTGCGGACCTGCGCGGTCAGGTTCGACGCCATCGAGTTGACGCTGTCGGTGAGGTCCTTCCAGGTGCCGGCCACGTTCGGCACCTCGGCTTGGCCGCCCAGCTTGCCCTCGGTGCCCACCTCACGGGCCACCCGGGTCACCTGCTCGGCGAAGAGCCGCAGGGTGTCGGTGAGCGAGTTCATGGTGTCTGCCAGCTCGGCGACCTCACCCCGGGCACCCACCGTGATCTTCTGGCTCAGGTCGCCCTTGGCCACCGCCGTGGCCACCTGGGAGATCGACCGCACCTGACCGGTGAGGTTCGACGCCATGGTGTTCACCGAGTCGGTGAGGTCCTTCCAGGTGCCGGCGACGCCGCGTACGTCGGCCTGGCCGCCGAGCTTGCCCTCGGTGCCCACCTCCCGCGCGACCCGGGTCACCTCGTTGGAGAAGGACGAGAGCTGGTCGACCATGGTGTTGACGGTGCGGCCGATGCGCAGGTACTCGCCGCGCAGCGGACGCCCGTCCATCTCCAGCGCCATGTGCTGGGAGAGGTCGCCGTCGGCGACCGCGACGATGACCCGGGCGATCTCGGTGGTGGGACGGCCCAGGTCGTCGATGAGCGAGTTGACCGCCCGCTGGCCCTCCACCCAGGAGCCGTCCAACCCCTCCTCGTCCAGCCGCTCCGTCAGCCGGCCGTCCCGACCGACGACCCGGCTGATCCGGCGCAGGTCCAGGTGTTGCCGTTCCTGGAGCGACACCACGTCGTTGAAGGCGTCCGCCACATCGCCGGCCGCACCCGAGCGCCGGGGCAGTCGTACCTTCAGGTCGCCGCGCCGGACCTGGCGCAGCGCCTCCGCCAGCTCGGTGAGGACCGCCTCGTGGTCGGCGGCGGAGGTGTCCGCCAGCCCCGACTGTTTCGCCGTGGTCATCGTTCCTCGCTCATCTCAGGGTCCACCGGCTCGCGCCGGCCACCCCATCATTGTCCCCGTGAGCAGGAAACCGCCACGCCGCACCGCCGTTCGTGCTGCCGACCCAGCCGATGATCGGCTTGGCACCGGGCGGGTGTCGGTGGAGGATACGAGGGTGTCGGCGGAGACGGGGCCCGCCCGGACCAAGGGCCCAGACGAGCATGTACGACGCGTCCGGCTGCCCGCCGACCGCCGTACGCCGGCTGCGGCCCGGGCGGTCGTCCGGTCCGTGCTCACCGAGGCGCACCTGGACGAGCTGATCAATGAGGCGCTGCTGCTGACCACGGAGCTCTCCACGAACGCCGTCGAGCACGCCGGCACCGAACTGGACATCGAGGTCACCGCGGACTCCGCCGGACTGACGGTGACCGTCTCGGACTTCGCCGCCGGCCCGGTCGACGAGCTGACCGTGGGTGTGCGCAACGTGGCGACCGACATCGTCGATGTGGCCGAGCGCGGTCGCGGCCTGCTGCTCGTCGACCACTTCGCCAGTCGCTGGGGCACGACCTACCTCCCGCAGGGCAAGGGAGTCTGGTTCCGGCTGGACCGGCGGCACCAGGACGGGCAGCGCCCGCACGACGACGAAGCCGCCGCCGCACCGGATGTTCCGCACAGCACCGGGCACACCACCGCCCTCAGTCCCGGTGCGATGAGCGAGTTGCTGCAGACCACTCCCGACCCGTACGCCGAAGACCCGTTGCCCGACTTCGCCACCAGCCTGCTCACCCGGGTGGCGGAGATGATCGGTGCCGCGGGAGGCGTGGTCCGGCTGGACCGGGGTGACGGCCAGGGCACGCAGACGCTCGCCAGGTACGGCCGGCAGCCCCGCAGCGGCACCGACCTGATCCGGGTACGGCTGGCCGTGCACCGCCCGTACGCCGGGGAACTGGAGCTGGACGCCGCACCCACCGCGTACGCCCGGCCGCTGGCGGTGCTGGCCGCCGAGCGGCTCTCGCTGCACCTGGAGAACGACCGGCTGCGCCGCGCCGACGTCCGCCGGCAAGCCTGGTTGACCTTCCTCGCGGAGGCCAGCGAGCTGCTCGCCCAGTCGCTGGACGTGGAGCTGACCATGGCGCTCGTCCCGCAGCTGGTGGTGCCCCGGCTCGGCCAGTGGTGCGCGGTGCACACCACAGACGAGTGGGGTCGGCTGCGCCTCGCCGCCGCCAGCCACGCGGACGAGTCGATGCTGCCGCAGTTGCACGCCACCCTGCGCGAGACCGGCCCCGACTCGATCCAGTCCCGGCTGCGGGAGGCCAGCCGCAACGGCACGCAGACCCCGCTGGGCGCGCCGATGGAGGGCTTCGCGGTGCCGCTCATCGCCCGGGGCACGCGCCTCGGCACCCTCGCCGTCGGGCGGCACCAGCGGCACCGGCACGACCCGGACGAGATCGCGGTGCTGGAGGACGTGGCCCGGCGGGCGGCCCTGGCGATCGAGAATGCCCGGATCCACGCCGAACGCCGCCGGGTCGCCCAGGCGCTGCAACAGTCACTGTTGCCGCCGGTGCTTCCGGTGGTGGAGGGCATCGGCTTGGCCGCGGAGTACGTCCCGACGGGCGGGGACGCCGACGTCGGCGGCGACTTCTACGACGTGGTGCCGCTGCCGGACGGCCGCTGGCTGGTGGTGATCGGCGATGTCTCCGGCAAGGGGGTGCAGGCCGCTGCCGTCACCGGCCTGGTGCGGGATGTGATCCGGGTGCTGGCCGGGGACGGCAAGCCGCTGCCCGAGGTGCTGGCCCGGCTCAACGAGACGCTCGTCGAGCGGGGCGCCGGCCGCTACTGCACGTTGGCGCTGGCCGCGGTCGGGCCGGGCGAGGGCGACCAGCTCGACGTCGAGCTGCACCTGGCTGGGCACGACCGGCCGGTGCTGTTGCATTCCCGGGGTGGCCCGGCCAATTTCGTCGGCACCGGCGGCACCGCGCTCGGGCTGCTCGACGCCATCACCACGCCGGCTGCGGACATCATCCTGAATCCGGGTGACTGTCTGGTCTTCTACACCGACGGGGTCACCGAACGTCGGCGTGGCCGGGAGTTGTTCGGCGCCAGCCGGTTGCGGGACGCCGCCGTTCCGCTCGCCGGCTACTCGGCGGACGTGGTGGCCGCTCGACTCCGTGCCACCACGATCAACTTCTCGGTGGAGGAACCCCGCGACGACATAGCCATCCTCGTCCTCCGCAACGACATCGTCTAACCCCCTCCCCCCTCCCCC
>NZ_POTX01000279.1 GCF_003236305.1 Micromonospora endophytica
GACCCGTACGCCCCGCCCGCCTCGGGCCAGCCGTACGACCCGTACGCCCCTGGCACGCCGTCGTACGGGCAGCCCTACCCGCCGTCGTACGGGCAGCCCTACCCGCCGCCGTATGCGCCGCAGCCGTACGGCGGTGCGCCGATGTATCCGCACGCCGGCTTCATCGGCCCCGGTGGGCAGCAGAACACGCTCGGCCTGATCTCGATGATCCTCGGCATCGCTTCGATCCCGCTGAACTGCTGCTTTCTCGGCATCCCGCTGGGGTTGGCCGCGGTCATCACCGGCTGGCTGGGCAAGCAGAAGGCCGACCAGGGCCTGGCCGGCAACGCGGGGCAGGCCCTGGCCGGCCTGATCTGCGGCGCGGTCGGCCTGCTGCTCGGCCTGCTGTACATCCTGCTGACGGTCGTGACGAACGCCGTGGCGCCGCTACAGCCCTGAGCGAAACCGGTGTCGAGGGGCGTCCCGCGCTGCGCGGGACGCCCCTCGACCGTTTACCCGCCCATCCAGCCCGGCCCGGCTTACCCAGGGCCGGCGCTGGGCCGAGCCCGGTCAGCCGGCCAGCCGGGTGAGCCAGCGGGTGGCGGCGGCACCGAGCAGCGCGCCGCCGCTGATCACCACGGTCGCCGCGAGGGCCACCTGCCAGCCGACCGGGCCGACCTCGGCCAGCCGACCCGCGCCGAGCGGCCCGCCTGAAGCCTCCGCGACCACGCCCATCAGCACGCCGGTCACCGGCCCGGCGAGCGCGGCCGGGAACAGCAGGGTGCTCCAGCTCAACGGTGCTCGCCCGCCCACCGTCCGGGACAGCCGGCGGGCGAGCAGCCAGCCGACCGTCATCCCCACCAGGGCGGGCAGCGCCAGGATCGCGACCGACCAGAGCCCGTCGACAGGCCCGCTGGGCAGGCCGGCGAGGAGCGGTAGGGCCGGCAGCGCGCCGACGGAGACCTCGCTGGTGCGTACCGCCGTGTCGGTGCCGACCGCGAAGCCCGGCCCGAGCAGATAACTTGCCGACCAGGCGGTGGCGTTCGGCGCGTACGCCAGACTCACCAGGGTGATGCCGGCCTGTCCCGCCACGCCCGTGCGATAGGCGCCGATCAGGTCGGCCGCGTCGCCGCCGCCGGTCGCCACGGCCAGCCCGGCCATCGCCGCCCCCGCGCCGAGCAGCACCAGCACGGCCACCAGCCCGGCCCGGGCGCCTTCCCGCAGCGACACCGGCACCCGCGCGACGAACACCTCGGTCACCCGGCTCGTCCGGGCCGCGCCCAGGCCGGCGGCGAGCGTGCCGAGGACGGCGAGCGTCAGCCCGGCCCGCACCGGTGCGCCGCCGCCGGCCAGCATCGACGCCAGCACACCCAGCAGGGCGTACGCCACACCCACCGCTGCGGCCGCGGCGAGCGTACGACCCGGCGAGCGGCTGCCGCGGGCACCGACCGCCCGGGTGACGTGCACGCCGGCGCGGCTGAGTCGCCAGAGCGCGAACGCGGTCACCGCGAGCGGGGCCAGGCCCATCGAGCCGGTGGGGGTGTCCAGGGGCACCCCGTGGCCGAGCAACCATCCGGCGGCGCCCGCGCGCAGGGCGCCGAGCAGGCTGGCGGCACCCTCGCTGAGCTGGAACAGCCAGAGCACGACGGCCACGGGTAGCCAGGAGGTGAGGGCGGCCCCACCGGCGGCGACCAGCGCGGCGACCAGCAACGGCGCATGGCTGCGGGGTTCGCGCTCATCGCGTGGCAGCGGCACCCGACGCGGCGGGCCGGCTCGGCCGGGTGGCCGGGCACCGGCCGCGCGGGCGTCGGTGGCCCGGCGAGGCTGGTCAGGGGTGACGAAGGACATCGCTTCTACTCTGGCATGTCGCGTCGGCGTCGGCTGTCCGACACAGGCCCACCAGGGCGTCTATTCGGCCCGATCGCACGTGGTGGAGCACCGGCCCGGTCTAGCCTCGGCACAAGAGCCCGTGACTCACTGTTGTTGTCCGGAGGGAATCCGTGAACGCTCCGTATCCGCCGCCTCCACCGCCGCCTGCGGGCCGGGACCGCACCACGCTCTGGGGCGTCCTGGGCATCGTGACCGGGCTGCTCTGCTGCGGCATCCTCGGCATCGTCTTCGGCTGGTTGTCGATCCGCGACGCGCGGCGCTACCGGCAGTCACCGGTGCTGGGCTACCTGGCCATCGCCTTCGGCGTGATCAACATCGTGGGCAGCCTGATCCTGCAGGCGACCGGGAACTACCCGTACTGGAACCGCTGAGGGGCCGACCATCCGGTCGACCCCTCAGCGACACGTCGGTACGTACGGTCAGCCGGCGGACATGATCTCGCGCATCAGCTTCGCGGTCTCGGTAGGCGTCTTGCCGACCTTGACGCCGACCGCCTCCAGCGCCGCCTTCTTGGCGTCGGCGGTGCCCGCCGAGCCGGAGATGATGGCACCGGCGTGGCCCATGGTCTTGCCGGGCGGGGCGGTGAAGCCGGCGATGTAGCCGACCACCGGCTTGGTGACGTTCTCCTTGATGAACTCGGCGGCCCGCTCCTCGGCGTCACCGCCGATCTCACCGATCATCACGATCGCGTCGGTCTCCGGGTCGGCCTCGAACGCGGCGAGGGCGTCGATGTGCGTGGTCCCGATGATCGGGTCGCCACCGATGCCGACGCAGGTCGAGAAGCCGATGTCCCGCAGCTCGTACATCATCTGGTAGGTCAGCGTGCCGCTCTTGCTGACCAGGCCGATCCGGCCCGTGCCGGTGATGTCGGCCGGGATGATGCCGGCGTTCGACGCTCCCGGCGAGGCGATACCGGGGCAGTTCGGCCCGATGATGCGGGTCTGCTCGCCCTTCGCCACGTTGTACGCCCAGAAGGCGGCGGTGTCGTGCACCGGCACGCCCTCGGTGATCACCACCGCCAGCGGGATGCCGGCGTCGATCGCCTCGACGACCGCGCCCTTGGTGAACTGCGGCGGTACGAAGATGACTGTGACGTCCGCACCGGTCTCCTTCATCGCGTCCGCGACGCTGGCGAAGACCGGCAGCTCGGTGCCGTCGAAGTCGACGGTGGTGCCCGCCTTGCGCGGGTTCACGCCACCGACGACCGTGGTGCCGGCGGCGAGCATCCGCCGGGTGTGCTTGGAACCCTCGGAACCGGTCATCCCCTGGACGATGACCTTCGAGTCCTTGGTCAGCCAGATTGCCATGATCAGACCCCCGCAGCCGCCAGCTCGGCGGCCCGCTCGGCCGCGCCGTCCATGGTGTCGACCCGCTCGATCAGCGGGTTGTTCGCGCCGTCGAGGATCGCCCGACCAGCCTCGGCGTTGTTGCCGTCCAGCCGGACGACAAGCGGCTTGCTGACCTCCTCGCCACGCTGCTTGAGCAGGTCCAGCGCCTGGACGATGCCGTTGGCGACCGCGTCGCAGGCGGTGATGCCGCCGAAGACGTTGACGAAGACGCTCCTGACCGCCGGGTCGGAGAGCACGATCTCCAGGCCGTTGGCCATCACCGCGGCACTCGCGCCGCCGCCGATGTCGAGGAAGTTGGCCGGCTTGACGTTGCCGTGCCGCTCACCGGCGTACGCGACCACGTCGAGCGTGGACATGACCAGGCCCGCGCCGTTGCCGATGATGCCGACCTCGCCGTCGAGCTTGACGTAGTTGAGGTCCTTCTCCTTGGCGGCCTGCTCCAGCGGATCCACGGTCGCCTGGTCGACCAGGGCCTCGTGGTCCGGGTGCCGGAAGCCGGCGTTCTCGTCCAGCGAGATCTTGGCGTCCAGCAGCAGCAGCTTGCCGTCCTTGGTCTTGGCCAGCGGGTTCACCTCGACCAGCGTGGCGTCCTCGGCGACGAACGCCTGCCACAGGCCCACCGCGGCCTCGACGACCTGGTCGGCGACCTCGGCCGGGAAGCCGGCCGCGTCGACGATCTCCCGCGCCTTCGCCTCGTCCACGCCCTTGACCGCGTCGATCGGGGCCTTGACGACCTTCTCCGGGGTCTCGGCGGCAACCTGCTCGATGTCCATGCCGCCCGCGACGCTGGCGATGCAGAGGAAGGTGCGGTTCGCCCGATCGAGCAGGTACGAGAAGTAGTACTCCTCGGCCACGTCGGCGGTCACCGTGATCATGACCTTGTGGACCGTGTGGCCCTTGATGTCCATGCCGAGGATGTCGGTGGCCCGGGCCACCGTCTCCTCCGCGCCCTCGGCCAGCTTCACGCCGCCGGCCTTGCCTCGTCCGCCGACCTTCACCTGTGCCTTGACGACCACCCGGCCGCCGAGGCGTTCGGCGATCGCGCGGGCCTCCTCCGGGGTCGTGGCGACGCCGCCGGCGAGCACGGGCAGTCCGTGTCGCTCGAACAGGTCCCGCCCCTGGTACTCGTACAGGTCCACGATTGCGCGTCCCGTCCCGTCTCCGCGGCGCACCGTCGCGCCGCCACCAGCGTATGGAAAGAAAACAGTGCAGTGCCCGACATCAGTTGAAGTTGACGTGGGCTGTCGAACCCCGCCCAACCCGAACCATGCCGCGCTGACGCGCCGCACGCGACCTCACGATCCGCCGGACCGTAAGGGGAGGTTGACAAGGATTCATTGGGCGCAGCCTAGCGATGTCGGCACGTCCGGCAACCGAGCGGGTGCACGGTGTGCGGTAATCCACAACCCTGACCCACGCTGCGTCACCGACCCGCAGCGGAGCCGGCGGACGTCACCCGTTCGGGCGATCTCACCCGGCCGGCAGGGCTTCTCCGGTGCCGTGCGTAACCCTGCCGCAAGGGCGTCGTTGAGTCAGGTGTCGGCGCGCTGAGCAGTGCGAAGACACAAGAAACGGCCGATGCCCTGTCGGTCGAGGGGTGGCGGCGGGGCATCGTGCATAGAGGGGCCGGGCGTGTGAGGGGTGCGTCCGGCCCCTCCCCTTGTCTGTGCGGGTTCGCCGCGCGGCATGGGGGGCCGCCACGCGGCATGGGGGTCCGCCATCGCGCCGGCCAGCCGGTCTCCGGCACCCGCTCAGCCCACTGGCTGGGCGACGTTCTGCCGGACCCACTCCACGATGGACTGCGTGGTCGCGCCCGGCGTGAAGATCTTCGCTACGCCGAGCTGCTCCAGTTCCGGAAGGTCGGCGTCGGGGATGATGCCCCCACCGAAGACCACGATGTCCCTGGCGTCCCGTTCGTCGAGCAGCTCCAGCACCCGGCGGAACAGCGTCATGTGTGCGCCGGAGAGCACGGAGAGGCCGACCGCGTCGGCGTCCTCCTGGATCGCGGTCTCCACGATCTGCTCCGGCGTCTGGTGCAGGCCGGTGTAGATGACCTCCATGCCGGCATCCCGGAGGGCGCGGGCCACCACCTTGGCGCCACGGTCGTGGCCGTCCAGGCCCGGCTTGGCGACGACGACCCGAACACGAGAGCTCATCTGCGCATCCCTTTCACCGGCTCTGCGGCATTCACCTTAACGAACGGTAACCCGCCCGGCCGCGGCCCGGGAACAGGGGCGGCCAGCCGACCGGGAATCACCGGGTGGACCAGCAGAACGCGGCGCCACCGACACCTCACGGAAAGACACGAGCGGCACGGGGAGAGTCAAGCGGGACGACTCCGCCGTTCGGTCACTGTCTGCGACGAACGGGGGATAACCTGGGCACCCCTCCAGCGACTGGAGCACTGACAATCACGGACGGAATCGGACAGAATGGGGCATTGAATTCGGCGCTCCGGCTTGTGACTCGACTGCCTGTTGGCTAACGTGTGCACGGTTGTCATCAGGCCTACGGACGGGTGACGACGCGACCAACAGAGTTTCGGCCCTGCTGGGCCCGACCTCGGTTGACCGCATCGGAACCCCGACAACGGAGGGTATGCGTGCGCCAGCGCCTGTCGTCTGAGCCCGATCGATATCGCGGCCGCCGCCGCGTACCCACCCCCCCACGCAGCCGCTACGCGGCGGTCGTCACCACCGCCTTCGTCGGCGCCGGCCTGGTGGCCATCGGTGCCGGCGCGTTGCCGGACGCCAAGAGCGTCAGCCCGTCCGTCCTCGATGAGCTGAAGCAGGCTTCGATAAGCGCCCAGGGCGCGGCGGAGCGCGCCGATTCCGCCGACCGGGCGTCCCGCGACAGCCGCGGCGGGCCGGAGAGCGCGACCGAATCCGGAGTCTGGCTGCTCCCCCTCCAGGGGTACGACTTCAACTCCCCGTACGGCATCCGCTGGGGCAAGCTGCACACGGGAGTCGACCTGGTCGCCCCGGAAGGCACCCCGTACGTCGCGATCCACGAGGGCACTGTCACCAAGGCCGGTTGGTTCGGCGGGTACGGCTACGCGGTGATCGTCCAGCACGCCGACGGCAGCGAGGCCATCTACGGCCACTCCTCGCAGGTTTCCGTCCAGGAGGGTCAGCAGGTCAAGGCCGGCGACCAGCTCGGACTGGTCGGCAACACCGGCCACTCCTACGGCTCCCACCTGCACCTGGAGATCCATGTCAAGGGCGAGCCGCGCGACCCGGTGCCCTACCTCCAGGAACGCGGAGTGGACATCAAGCTACAAGTCGAGGCAATCTACAGCGAGGTAATCGAGAACTGACGGCGGGTAACGCCCGCTCACCGCCCGGATCGCGCGATCCGGGCGGTTTTTCTGTGCCCTCGACAGCCGAAAGTCTCCCAGCTCACACCCGGAATTGTGACCGGCACCACAGTGGGTCAACGGTCCCGGTCCGGGCACTCGGCCCCACCTGCGGACACAACCGGACAGCGCGCCGCCGGGCGTGCGCGCAGCGCGCAACCCCCGGTACCCCGCCACAGCCGGATCGACACCAGGATTTCGTGGTCACGTGCCACTTCGATCCAGTGAGGTTCCGCCGTGCAGGACCACAGCTCCGCCCCGAACCGGAAGATCCCCGACGCCCCGGCCCGGCACCGCCGATCCGGCCCGCGCGGCCGCTACCTGATCATCGGTGCGGTCACCCTGTTCGGACTCGGCCTGGGCGGTGTCGCCGTTGCCACCCGCGACGACAACAGCCCCGCCCCAAGCCCGGTCTCCGTCGACGCGCAGGCCCGCGCCGCGGCCGCTGACCGGGCCGACCGGTCGGCCCGCGAACCGGCCACCCCCGCCGCCACGGGCAGCCCGACGC
>NZ_POTX01000027.1 GCF_003236305.1 Micromonospora endophytica
AGATGTGTATAAGAGGCAGGTCTCGAAGTCGCCGGCCTGCCCGGCCATCGGGTGCGGCACGCCAACTTCGAGGCACGAGTCGACCCGGTCAATGCCGGCAGCAACGCCGGCACGAAAGCCGACGCCGCGTTCGTCGTCCGTTCCGGCCTCGGCAAAAGTGACTGTGTCTCTTTCGAGGCGGTGAATTACCCCGGCTACTACCTGCGACACTCGGGATTCCGGGTGTTCCTGCATCGGGCTGAGGGCAGCGCGGGATTCCGCGCCGACGCCACGTTCTGCCCGGTCACCGGCATCGGCGGCAAGCACACGTCACTGCGCTCGCACAACTACCCCGATCGTTACCTGAGCCATGACTCCCGCAGGCAGATGCGTATCGCCCCGATCGGCGACGGAGCCACCTCCTCGACGGCCGCCTTCCTGATCCGCCCCGCCCTGTAGGGCTCAGCCGCCGCGCCCGTCATGGCGGCAGGTGTTCCGTTCGCCTGTCGACGGCCGCCCCGCAGAGCAGATCACCGGCTCTGCGGGGCGGAAGCGTTTCTCCACACGGGGGCCCGTAGGGCGAAGTCGATGGCGGTGGCCACCTCGATGGCGCGCTGCGCGCCGAACTCCCGCTCGGTCAGCCAGAGGCCCAGATCCAAGCCAGCGCTCAAGGCGCCCGCGGTGACTCGATCGCCGTCGTCGACCACCCGCTCCGCGACCACATTCACGCCGTACGCGCGCAGTTCCTCGTACGCGTTGCGGTTGGTCGTGGCGTTGCGCCCGGTGAGCAGACCCGCCGCAGCGAGCAGCATCCCGCCCGTGCACACCGACGCCATCCAGCGTGCGGAACCTGCCGCGTCTACCAGGCGTTCGAGCAGCACCCCACCCTGCGCCTGCGCCCAGGAGCCCTGCTCGGCTCGGTTCAACCAGCCACCGCCGACCACGATCACCCCGTCGGGGCGGCCCAGCACAGCGGGCACCTGAAGCTGGACCCCGCGCATGCTGCGTACCGGGCCCGGCCCGTGCCCGACCACGAGTTCCACGTCGAACCCGGCGCTGGACAGGACCTCGAACGGGCCGAAGGCATCGAGTTCGTCAAAGCCGTCGAAGACGACGATTTCTACTCTCATCCGCCCAGGCTCCCCGACCGATGCGTGATGTGCCAGTGGCATGCTTGCCGTCCTGAGCAACTGGGTAGCGACTGCGCAGCTACCCTGCTCGGCGCGGTCAGGCTGGTAGACATGGACGTGTCGCGGGGAGGGGCGGGTTGAGCAGGGCGATCGAGGAGACGAACCGGGCCATGCTGCGCGCCCGGGACGCGATGGACCGGGCGTACGCCGATCCGCTCGACATCGCGACGCTGGCGCGGATCGCGCACGTCTCCCCGGCGCACTTCATCCGCACCTTCCGGGCGACCTTCGGCGAGACGCCGCACCGATACCTGCAACGGCGTCGGGTGGAGCGGGCCATGTATCTGCTGCTGCACACCGGTCGGGACGTGACGGAGATCTGCCACGCGGTCGGGTTCGGCAGTCTCGGCACGTTCAGTCGTACCTTCCGGCAGATCGTGGGGGAGTCACCCACCGACTACCGCAAGCGGCGGGCGGTGCCTGCCGCGCCGGTGCCGGGCTGCTTCACCAAAGCCTGGACCAGACCGAGCAGTTTTGGATAAGCAGCAGGTCAGAGCGCTGCACTAGCGTTCCGGGCATGACGATGAACGCGATCAGCCGGTCCCAGATCTATGTGCTCGACCAGGACGAGGCGCTCGACTTCTATATTGGCAAGCTCGGCCTGGAGTTGAACACCGACCTGGATCTCGGCTTCATGCGCTGGCTCACGGTCAACCTGCCGGGCGACCCGACCCGCGAGATCCTGCTGGAGAAGCCGGGCCCGCCGAACCTCGACCCGGCCACCGCCGAGCAGGTCCGCGAGTTGCTCACCAAGGGCGCCGCCGGTGGCCTCCTCTTCATGACCACCGACGACGCCCAGAAGACGTACGAGGAGTTGGTCGCCAAGGGCGTCGAGATCACCGACGAGCCGATGGAACGGCCGTACGGGATCGACTTCGGCATCCGTGACCCGTTCGGCAACAAGACCCGGATCGGCCAGATGTTCCCGCGCGGCTGAGTGGCGGCCCGGCGCGGCACATCCGGACGAGTTGCAGATTTTTGCAAGTGCTAAAGTCTTCAGTGCGGTGTTGACTATCGCCGCAGGAGGAGGCTGAGGCGTGTCGGTGCCGCTGTACCAGGCGAAGGCGGAGCTGTTCCGCACCCTCGGGCATCCCGTCCGGATCCGGGTCCTGGAGCTGCTCCAGGACGGTCCCAAACCGGTGCGGGACCTGCTCGCCGTCGTCGAGGTGGAGGCGTCGAACCTGTCCCAGCAACTCGCCGTGCTGCGCCGGGCCGGCATGGTCACCTCGTACCGCGACGGCCCCCTGGTGATGTACGCGCTGAGCACGCCGGACGTCGCCGACCTGTTGGCCGCCGGGCGGCGGATCCTCGGCGCGGTGCTCACCGACCGGGACGGCCTGCTGGACGAGCTGCGGGCCAGCGGGCCGGACCGATGAGCACCCAGGCCGGGCCCGCCAGCGGCATCCGGCCGGCCGCGAGCACCATCGGGCGTCGTCTCCTCGACCTGCTGCCGGGCCGCGCCGACTGGCAGGCGGTACGCCGGGCACCCCGCCGGGATCTCGTCGCCGGGCTCACCGTCGCCATCGTCGCGCTTCCGCTGGCGCTCGCCTTCGGCGTCACCTCCGGCCTCGGCGCGGAGGCCGGGCTGATCACCGCAGTGGTGGCCGGTGCCGTGGCGGCTGTCTTCGGCGGGTCGAACCTCCAGGTCTCCGGCCCGACCGGCGCGATGACCGTGGTGCTGGTGCCGGTCGTGGCGCAGTTCGGGGCGACCGGCGTGCTGATGGTCGGCGTGCTGGCCGGGCTGATCCTGATCGCCCTCGCCATCGCCCGCGTCGGCAGGTACGTCCGCTACCTGCCGATGCCGGTGATCGAGGGCTTCACCGCCGGCATCGCGGTGGTCATCGCCCTGCAACAGGTGCCGGCCGCGCTCGGCGTGACCGACGCGCACGGCGAACGGGTGTGGGCGGTCGCGGCCGACGCGGTCGTCCGTTTCGTCGTACACCCGCGACCGGTGCCGGTCCTGGTGGCCCTCGGCGTCGCGGCGGTGCTGCTGCTCGGTGCGCGCTGGCGCCCCAACGTGCCGTTCTCGCTGCTGGCGGTGGCCGCTGCCACGGTCCTCGCCGAACTGGCACCGGTCGACCTGGTCCGGATCGGCGCCCTGCCGCAGACGCTGCCCGCGCCGTCGCTGGACTTTGTCGACCTCGGCGCGGTGGGTGTGCTGCTGCCGGCCGCGTTGGCGGTGGCGGCGCTGGCCGCGCTGGAGAGTCTGCTCTCGGCCACCGTCGCTGATGGCATGACCGTCGGCCAGCGGCACGACCCCGACCGCGAACTGTTCGGACAGGGGCTGGCCAACCTGGCGTCTCCGCTGTTCGGTGGTATTCCGGCCACCGCCGCGATCGCGCGTACCGCAGTCAACGTGCGGGCCGGCGCGGTGTCGAAGCTGGCCGCGCTCACCCACGCGGTGGCCCTGGCCGGCATCGTGCTGGCCGCCGCGCCGCTGGTCGGCCGCATCCCACTCGCGGCGCTCGCCGGGGTGCTGCTGGCCACCACGGTACGGATGGTCGAGGCGGCGTCGCTCTGGGCGTTGGCCCGTGCCACCCGGGGCGACGCGCTGGTGCTGATGCTCACCTTCGCCGTGACCGTCATCTGGGACCTGGTCACCGCCGTGGCCGTCGGGGTCGGCGTGGCGGTCGTGGTGGCCCTGCGCGCGGTCGCCCGCGCCGCCCGGCTGGAACAGGTCCCCCTCGACACCGGCGAGCACACCGCTGAGGAGCAGGCACTGCTCGCCGAGCACATCGTGGCGTACCGGCTCGACGGGCCGTTGTTCTTCGCCGCCGCGCACAACTTCCTACTCCGGCTCTCCGACGTCGCCGACGTGCGGGTGGTCATCCTGCGGATGTCCCGGGTGTCCACCATCGACGCCACCGGCGCACACGTGCTCGGCGACGCCATCCGCCGACTCCAGGGACGCGGCATCACGGTGCTGCTCTCCGGCATCGTTCCCGGCCACGACGAGGTGTTGGACGCCCTCGGCGTGGCCGACCAGTTGCGCCGCGACGGCCTGGTCTTCCCGGACACCCCGGCCGCCATCGCGTACGCCCGCACCCTCGTGCCGGGCACGCCGGATCCGGACCACGCGGTGGCGTGACGCCGGTCAGAGATCGAGGACGATCTCGCCGTGGACCTGCCGGTCACGTTGCGACCCTATCGCCGCGCCGGCAACCCCCTCGAGCCTCGTCGGCTACCGTGCTCCGCGGCGACCTCCAGCGCGGCCCGGCCGGCCTGCCCGGCCCCGAGCAGACCATTGACGGTGGCCAGGTCGGGCGGGTTGGCGGCCAGGGCCTCCGCCGCACGGCGCAGGTCCTCGGCGACCGCCGTGGCCACGGCGGCGACCTCGGTGGCGTTGTGGGCCAGGATCTGGGTCCACAGGTGCGGATCACCGGCGGCTATCCGGGTGGTGTCGCGCAGACCGGGACCGGCCAGACACAGGTCGGCGGCGGGCAGCCGGGCGAGCGCGGCGGCGAGCGCCCCCGCGACCAGGTGCGGGGTGTGCGAGACCGCGGCGACCGCGCGGTCGTGCTCTTCGGGGCTGCGCAGCACCGGCGTGGCACCGCAGAGCCGCACCAGGTGGCAGACCAGGTCGACGGCGGCGGGTGGGGCCTGTGTCGGGCAGATCGCCCAGGACCGCCCGGCGAACAGATCCGCGCGCGCCGCCGTCGGACCCGACCGCTCGCCGCCGGCCATCGGATGGCCGGGCACGAACGAGGTGAGGTCACACCCGGCGGCCCGCGCACCGGCCACGACCGACGCCTTGACGCTGGCCACGTCGGTGTAGACGCGGGCCAGCCGGTGCTGCTGGGCGGTGCGCAGCACGGCCGGCACCGCGTTCGGCGGCACGGCCAGCACCGCCAGATCGACTGTGGGCTCCTGCGGCGCGGCGGGTCGCCCGGCGCCCCGGGCGACCGCCTCCGCCACCGCGGCGGGATCTTCGTCGAGCAGGGTCACCGAAAGTCCCTGCGCCCGCGCGGCCAGCCCGACCGACGCGCCGATCAGTCCGGCCCCGACCACTACGACAGACACGATCATGGACGTCCCTCCGTGCCGGGCGTACGGGTGCGGGAACCAGACCCCGCACCCGTACGCGTCGATGATCAACTGACCCGTGCCACCGTGATCAGCGGCCCGCGCCCGGACGGCGCGGGCGACTCCTTCCGGAAGCCGCCGAACTCCTCGACGATCGTGAATCCGGACGACCGCAGCAGCCCACGGATCTCCGGGCCGGTCAACACCGTCTGGGCGAAGGTGTTCTCGTACATGCTCACCGTCCCGTCGGTGCCCCGGACCAGCAGCGTTTCGTCGTTGATCCAGGCGCCGTCGAGGGGACGCAGGACCTGACGGGCCAGGCGGGTGATGAGCAGCCCGTCGCCGCGGTGGTGGGTGACCACCGCCGGCTGGTACGCGTCGACGAAGTTGAGCAGGTGCGCCGCGTCGAGCACGAGGTGACCGCCGGGCCGAAGCCAGCTGGCGACCCGGGTCAACAGGCCCGGCAGGTCCGCGTACGGCACCAGGTTGAGTGTGCCGAACAGGCAGGTGACGACGTCGTACACGGTCGAGGTGTGGAACCGCGTGACGTCCTCCCACACGTACTCGACGCCGGGGTCGCCGGCCTCCTTGGCGTAGCTGATGAACTGCGCGCTGCTGTCCACGCCGGTGCCGGCGTACCCGCGTGCCGCCAGCGCCCGCAGGGTCGTGCCGGTGCCGCAACCCAGGTCGAGGACCCGGCCACCCGGCGGCAGGTACGCGGCGAGGAAGTCGGCCTCCGCGGTGGCGTCGCGCATGCCCCGGCGCATCACCTCGTAGCACCCGCCGGGAAAGTTGAAGGTTTCCATGTGCTGCCTCTCGAACGTCGGTGGGTGGTCAGCGGCGCAGCGCCTCGGCGACCAGGAACGCCAGTTCCAGCGACTGCTGGGGGTTCAGGCGCGGATCGCAGGCGGTCTCGTACCGCTGGGGCAGGTGCAGGTCCTGGATGGCCTGCGCGCCGCCCAGGCATTCGGTGACGTCCTCGCCGGTCAGCTCCACGTGGATGCCGCCCGGGTGGGTGCCGCTGTCCCGGTGGACCTGGAAGTAGCCGAGCACCTCGTCGAGGATCTGGTCGAAGTGCCGGGTCTTGTAGCCGTTGGACGACTCCTGGGTGTTGCCGTGCATCGGGTCGCACTGCCAGACCACCTTGACGCCGTTGCCTGTCACCTTCTCCACGATGGGCGGCAAGACCTCGCGTACCCGCCGGCTGCCCATCCGGCTCACCAGCGTGAGGCGGCCCGGGATGTTCTCCGGGTTCAGCCGTTCGCACAGATCCAGAGCCGTCTCCGGGGTGGTGTCGGGCCCGATCTTGACGCCGATCGGGTTCGCCACCCGGGAGACGAAGTCGATGTGCGCCCCGTCCAGTTGCCGGGTGCGCTCGCCGACCCAGAGGAAGTGCGCGGACAGGCAGTACGCCCGCCCGTTGGACACCCGGGTCAACGCCTGGTCGTACTCCAGCGCCAGGGCCTCGTGCGAGCAGCTCACCGACGTGGTTTGCAGGGCGGCCACGTCGGTGAGCCCGCAGGCGGTGATGAAGTCGATCGCCCGGTCGATCTCCCGGGCCAGTGACTCGTAGCGCTGACCGGCCGGGGATTTGCGGACGAAGTCCCGGTTCCAGTCGTGTACGCGGTGCAGGTCGCCGAGGCCACCGCCGAGGTACGCGCGCAGCATGTTCATCGCGCTGGAGGCGTTGGCGTACGCCCGGATGAGCCGCTGCGGGTCCGGCCGGCGGGCCTCCGGAGTGCTCTCCAGTGAATTGATCATGTCGCCCCGGTAGGCCGGCAGACCGGCGGCGTCGACGTCCTGCGACCGTGGCTTGCTGTACTGACCGGCCACCCGGGCGACCTTCACCACGGGCAGGCTGGCCCCGTAGGTGAGCACCACCGCCATCTGGAGCAGGGTGCGCAGGTTGAGCTGAAGGTGTTCCTCGGTGTTGGCGGCGAACGTCTCCGCGCAGTCGCCGCCCTGGAGTACGAAGGCGCGACCCTCGCAGACCACGGCGAGCTGCCGGCGCAGGTCGTCCACCTCGTTCGGTGCCACGATCGGCGGCACCTCACGCAGCAGGTCGGCGACGGCGTCGACCTCGGCCGGGTCCGGCCAGGGTGGCTGCTGTGCCCTCGGCAGCCGACGCCAGGTGTCGAGGCCGAAGTCGTCGTCGGGAGCGGAGGGCGCGGCGCTGGCCTCCGCGAGAGAGATGGCGGGAGAGGAGTGGGTCATGAGTCAGCTCCAGGCTGATCGGCGCGGCGCGGCGCGGACCGGATCACCGGGCGGCGGTCCGTACGCCCGTCATGCTGACCGGGTTCGGACCGCTGACCGTTGCGTCGGGCTTGTACAGGTACGACTCGCCGGTGGTCTGGAAGGTGCCACCGTCGATCGCTCCCTCCTGGGTGCCGTGGATGACGCCGAGGAGACTGCCGTCGGCAGCCGGCACCGGGTGCACGACGGTGAAGCTGAGCCGATCGCCGGCCAGCTTCCACAGGCCGGCGCCGACGTAGAGCGGCTTGCCGTCGGGGCCGGTCGGTCCGGTGATCGTGACCAGGTGCCGGGGCGCGAACACGAGTGTCACTACCGAATCGGCGCGGCCGGGGATCGTGACTGTGGTGCGCCACGAGCCGATCGCGCTCTGGGCCGGTGTGACGACGGCGGGACCGGCAGCGTGGGCGGCGCCGGGCACGGCCGCCACCGGGACGAGCGCGGCGACGGCCGCGGTGGCGATCAGGACGAGGCGGTACGGGATGGCGCGCATGGGTGTTCCCTCCTGAGGGTGACGGGTACGGGGTCGGGGTGTGGTCATTCGTCGAGCAGGTCGGGCTGCTCGTGGACGATGTCGTCCCAGAGCACCTGGAAGCTGAACCAGCCCAACTGGGCATCGCCGAAGCCGTCGCGGGCGGCCTCGGCCTGCTCGTCGGTGAAACGGCCAAGCTGTCCGGCCGCGGCGGCGAGCAGTTGCACCTGGGCGCAGCCGTCGTACGTGACGAACCAGTGCACGGCCTCGTCCACCGAGCCGCCCACGGTGATCAGGCCGTGGTGGCGCAGCAGGATGGCCCGCCGGTCGCCGAGCGCCTCGGCCATCGCCCGGCCCTGCTCGACGGCGACTGAGGGGCCGTCGTACCGGTCGAAGAGGACCTGGTTGCGGTAGAAGGCGGCGGATTCCTGGTCGATCGGTTCCAGCAGCCGGCCCAGCGCGCCCAGCGCCCGGGAGTGGGCGGTGTGGCCGTGCGCCGCCGCGGTGGCGTCGGGACGCAGTTGGTGAATCTGCGAGTGGATGGCGAACGCGCTGGGGTTGACCGGGTGCCGGCCGGCGACGACCCGGCCCTGGTCGTCGACGCAGATGAGGTCGCGCACCGTCACCCGGTTGAACGAGACCCCGAACGGGTTGACCCAGAACTGGTCGAGGTTCTCCGGGTCGCGTACCGAGATGTGCCCGGAGATCCCTTCGCCGTAGCCGAGCTTGCCGAAGATCCGCAGGGCGGCGGCCAGCCGCTGCTTGCGGTGCCGGCGTTCGTCCTCGGCCGACGTGAACACCGGCTCGGTCGGGATCGGCAGTCCGGTGTGGGTGTCGGCCAGGTATCCGGGCCGACGGTGGTCGATGACGGTCATGATTCCCCCTTGCTGGTCGGTCTGGTGGGTTCGGCGGGAATGGTCGGTTCGATGAGTCCGGCGGGGATGTAGGCCGGGCTCAGGCGACGCCGGCACCCACCGGCATCGCCCGCGTCACGGTGGGGTGCTCCGCGTCGGCGATCGAGGCGGCCACGTCGACGGCCCGGTCCACCAGGGACGGGACGCCGAAGGTGAAGAAGAGTTCGCCGGCGGCGATGTCGCCGACGCCGTACAGGCGGGGGTCGGCACCGCGGATCGAGACGATCCGGCTGGTGGCGCGTTCGAGACGCAGGCCGCCGCGCGGGTGCCGGATCGCGGCGCCGTCGGCCTCCAACGAGTGCACCAGCGCCCCCGCGGCGGGCGGGATGCGGTGCGGCGCGGAGCTTGTCGCGTTGACGACGTGCGCCGTGCGGAACGAGCCTGAGCCTGCGGTGACGTCGAAGCCGCCGGCCGGGCGGGGCCGGATGTCCATCAGGCCACCGCCGACCGTCAACTGGCCGCGGTCCATCAGCTCCAGCAAGGCCGCCGCGCTGGCCGGTGGCATGGGGCAGCAGAGGCTCATGATGGTGCGGTAGTGCGGGCCGAGCAGTCGCGCCCGGTCGTTGCCGTCGAGCAGCGGCCAGACGTCCGGTCCGGCGTCCGGCACGGCCCGTTGCAGGATCCGTAGCCCGAGGTCGGGCGAGTTCACCTCGGACAGTTGCCGGCGCAGCCGCTCCGGGGCCGGCTCGGTGCCGTTGGCGGCCAGCTCGCGGCGTACCTCCGCCTCGGCGCCCGGACCGGCCTCGGCGAGTTCGCGGCGCATCAGGGCCACCAGGTCGGCCAGCTCGACGCGGTCGCGGGTGGCGGCCCAGTGGCGCAGCCGCTGCGGGGTGAAGTGTCGCAGTTCGTGGTCGACCACGCGCTGCCGGACGCCGGGGAGCAGGCCGCTGCGCGACACCATGGCGATCGGGCCGGTGTGGCCGGTACGGGCGAGCCCGAGCACCACGTCGACTGCGGTGAGCCCGCAGCCCAGCACCGTCACCGGGTCCTCGGGGCCGATCTGCCGTAGCGTCGCGCGCAGCGGGTAGGGATCGACGACGAAGCCGCGCTCGCCGGTGAGGCCGTACACGTCCTGGGGACGGCCGCCGCCGAAGCAGAGCACGGCGTAGTCGAGGGCGTGGTGCCGGCCGTACGCGGTGCGCAGCACCATTCGGTCGCGGGCGCGCCGGGCGGCGGTCACCGCCGAGCGGACCACCTCCACCCGCCAGCCGCGCTGCCGCAGCAGGTCCAGGGCGGTGGTGGCGGTCTCGGCCAGGTAGTCGCCGTAGCGGGCCCGCGGCGGGAAGAGCGAGCCGCTGTACGGGTCGGGAGTGACCGTGCGCGTGGCGCAGGAGTTGAGCCAACGGCCGAAGTGCCCGGGGTCGCCGGCGAAGACGGACATCTCCTCGGGCGGGGCGTTGACGCGGACGGAGTCGAGGTCGGGCTGGAACGGCCGTCCGCGCCACAGGTGTGGCGACGGCTCGTAGACCGTCAGGCCGCCGTGGCTGAGGTCGAGTTGAGTGAGCGCTGCGATGAGGCAGACGGCGGATGCTCCGCCGCCGACGATGCCGATTTCCATGGTCATATCTCGTTCTCCCCCCAACGTCTTGCGGTTCCTTCTCGGTCAATTTAGAGCTTCAAAAAAGGATTTGGATCGGACCATACGGCTCAATGTTCACTCCATTGTGTTCATCATCACACCACCCTTTCTTGAGCGCCGGATTTCTGGCTAGCTTGAGCGGTGGGTCGACGCGTTTACAGGGAGCCGCTGCGAGCGACTCTATGGCGTTGACCAGCGCAAACAGTCGACTATTCGCAAGGAGGAACTGTCATGGATCCGTCAGTTGCAGACGGCGGCGACGCGCCTTTTCTGGCGCATGAAAACATTGGGTCCGCACTATTGGCGGCGGCGCGGGTGCAGACCGGCTCGATGGTTTTCATCGACTCGGCGGGCGCTCGGGAAAGTCTTTCCTACGCCGACCTCCTGTTCCATTCACGGAAAGTGCTCAACGGGCTGCGTTCACGCGGCGTCGCCGTCGGCGACCTGGTCCTGCTGCAGGCCGAGGAAGAACGGGAACTGCTCGCCGGCTTCTGGGCCTGCGTCCTCGGCGGCTTCGTGCCGGTGCCGGTGACCGCCGGCACCTCATCGGCCCAGCGCACCGACGCGGATCGGCTGCTCGTCGACGTCTGGCGGATGCTGGACCAGCCGTGGGTGCTCACGGGGCACGAGACGGACGGCGACGCCGCGCCGCCCTGGGCGGCGCGCTGGCTGGGTTCGATCGCCCGGCTCGCCGAGCACGAGCCGGCCGACCGGCTGCACGAGGCCGCTCCGGACGACCTCGCCGTCCTGCTGCTCACCTCCGGCAGCACCGGCCTGCCCAAGGCCGTGATGCTGCGACACGGCAACATCCTCAGCCGCAGCGTCGCCACCGCCGAGGTCAACGGGCTGACCGCTGAGACCCGTACCTTCAACTGGATGCCGCTGGACCACGTCGGCGGCCTGATCATGTTCCACGCCCGCGACGTCGTCCTGGGCTGTCACCAGGTGCACGCCCGGCTGCCGTGGATCCTCGCCGACCCGCTGCGCTGGCTGGCCGCCATGTCGGCGCACGGCAGCGAGGTGACCTGGGCGCCCAACTTCGCCTTCGGCCTGGTCAACGACCGGGCCGTGGCGCTGGCCGGACGGGACTGGGACCTGCGGGCGTTGCGCTACATCATGAACGGCGGCGAGCCGGTCAAGCCCCGGGTGGCCCGGACGTTCCTGCGCCTGCTGAGCGAGTACGGCCTGCCGGCCACCGCGATGTACCCGGGCTGGGGCATGTCGGAGACGACAGCCGGCGTGGTGGACTGCGTCTTCTCGCCTGAGCAGGTCGAGGAGGACGCCCGGTACGTGCCGGTCGGTCGGCCGCACCCCGGCGTACGCCTGCGGGTGGTGGACGAGGACGACCGGGTGGTGCCGCAGGGCACGGTGGGCCGGTTGCAGGCGGCCGGCCCGACCATCTTCGCCGGCTACTACGGCAATCCGGAGCAGACCGCGGCCGCCTTCACCGAGGACGGCTGGTTCCGCACCGGGGACCTGGCCTACCTGGACGACGGCACGCTTGTGGTGACCGGCCGGGTGGACGACGTGCTCGTGCTGGACGGGATCTACCTGCACGGGCACGAGATCGAGGCCGCAGTCGAGGAGTTGGCGGCGGTGGAGCCGTCGTACACGGTGGCCTCGACCGTCCGGGAGCGGCCGGAGAACCCGCACCGGCTGGCGGTCTTCCTGCACCCGCGCGACTCGGCGGACGTGGGGGCGCTCGCCGCCGACGTCCGCTCCCTGGTGCACCGGCGATTCGGTGTCGAGGTGGCGCACGTGGTTCCGGTGGCCCGCGAGGACGTGCCGAAGACCGGCATCGGCAAGCTGCGGCGGGCACACCTGCGGCGACGGTTCGAGGCGGGCGCGATCGTGAGCAGTTGAGGGCATCTCGTCCTCCGCAGCAGGGCGGGCGGGAGCGGTCATCGCTCCAGCCCGCCCCGACGTCAGCGCCGGAAGTTCTCCAGCGACACGGTGAAGTCGTCACGGTTGGACCGGTACCGGATGCAGTACTCCTGCGGATACCAGCCGGTGGTTTGCCAGCTCTGCGGCTGCTTGATGGGCAGGCAACCGCTGGGGTTCTGGCCGGTGGCGACGCCCTGGAGCCAGGCGTGGCTGATCATCGGCTCCAGGAAGCTGATCTTCCCGTCGTAGGCGCCGTAGACGAACGTGCGGGTGAAGGCGGCACCGTTCCACTCCGGGGAGGTCTGGTCGAGCAGGTGGTTGCCCATCGCCACCTCGACGAACTGGAGGTCCCGGTAGTCGGCCGGCAGGTGCTGCGCCGGGATCGGCGTGATGCCGCGGGTGAAGTCGTCGCAGTGCACGATGATGCTGCACGGGCCGGGCCGGATGGCGTCCCGCTCGGCCTTCGGCTGAATGTAGAAGTGGAAGTCGAAGTGCGGGATGTCGTACACGCCGGGGGCGCCGTGCCCGTGCGGGTTCCAGTTCACCAACGCCCACTTCAGTGGCAGCCCGGCGATCCGGGTCGCCGCGGCCGGCAGCGTCAGCTCCCGCTCGTGACCACCGGCGCACTCGGACATCTCGTCGAGCTGCCCGTCGCCGTTGACGTCGTAGCAGTGGTGCCCGTCGGTCATCGAGGTCGGCAGCCCGGAGAGCATGCCGCGCGGGAAGGTGATCCCGATCGTCTTCGGCGCGTTCCGCTCGATCTGCGCGTACGTGCGGACGGTCCCGCCGCCGAGCGCGAGCGGTTTCCCGTACGCGGCGCAGACCCCCTGGTACGACAAGGTCTGCGCCAGCAGCGCCGGCACCGCCACGGTGGGTACGGTCACCGTGACCTCCACCGCCGGGGTGCCCCGGGGCACCAGGCAGATGGTGGCGGTGGTGACGCCGGCCGCCCGGCTCACCTTCTGCTCGGACGACGCCAGCTGCGCGAAGGCGGCGGTCGCCAGCAGCGCCACCACCAGGGCACCGGCCAACAGGCGTTTTCGGACCATGCTCACGGTGCTATCCCTCCAGGGTGTGGAATCCTCCGCGAAGGAAGATCAACGGATCTCGGTCGTCGTCGGAGCCCGCGGCGAGCACCTCGCTGATCACCAGGACGTGATCGCCGACGGTGACGTGGTCGCGCACCTTGCACTCGACCCAGCCGGCCGCGTCCAGCACCAGCGCGCCGGTGAGGCCGCCGGGACGGGCCGGTAGGTCCTGGACCGCCGTGTCGCGGGCATCCCGGGTACGGGCCAGTGAGCGGGCCAACTGCTCGCCACCGGCGGCCAGGATCGACACCGCACAGACGCCGCTGTGCAGCATGTCGGCGAGGAACCGGGAGTCGGCGCGCAGGCACACCGACACCAGCGGCGGATCGAGGGACATGGAGGTGAAGGAGTTGACGGTCACCGCGTCGTGCCGTCGCCCGTCCGGCTGCTCCGTGTACGTGGTCACGATGCAGACGCCGGTGGCGAAGTGACGCATGATGGAACGCAAGTCGCTCATGCTGGTATCCCTCGCTGGGCCGGGTCAGGACTGGGCGCTCCACCGGCCACGGCGCCACCCGTCCACGTCGTAGTCGTCCATGCACTGCTGCACGAAGGCGCCGTACGAGTCGAGCAGGCCCTTGCCGCGGGACCAGTTCATGGTGTCCAGGCGCACCTGGTCGGGGCCGCCCGCGTAGTTCAGCTCGTAGAGCTCGTGCCGGCCGCCGAACTCGGTGCCCAGCGCGTCCCAGGCGAGCTTGAAGAGCTTGACCCGGTCCTCGGCCGTGCCGCCGGAGCCGCGCAGGTACCTGTCGATCAGCGGGCGCAGCTCGGGGTTCTTCATGTCGGCCGCGCTGGACGGAGTCATCAGCAGGGCGGCGGCGAGGTGCTCCTCGAAGAACCGGTGGGTACGGTCCCAACTGATCGGAGCGAGCGCCCGGTAGCCGGCCGAGTAGTCCATCCGCGGCAGCACCGTGCCACCCGGGCCGGGCTCCGGGTCGGTCGCCATCGCCGTGGTGACCGCCCAGGTCAGGTGCCGCCAGGCGAGCAGCTCACCGAGCCCGGCCTGCACGCCCCGGAACTTGTCGGTGCCGTTGAGCTGGGTGCCCCGGTCCAGCAGGCCGGCCATGAACTCCAGCTTCACCGCCATCCGGATCGCGCCCTGGAAGAAGCCCCGGCTGAGCAGGCCGGACCGGGGGAAGTACTGGTGGATCTTCTCGGTGTCCCGGTAGATCAGCACGTTCTCCCAGGGGATGAAGGCGCGGTCGAACACCAGCACCGAGTCGTTCTCGTCGAAGCGGCTGGACAGCGGGTTGTCGTAGGGGCTCCCCGCCTTCTGCTCGTACGAGGTCCGGCAGATGACCTTCAGGCCGGGGGTGTCCAGCGGTGCCATGAAGGCCAGCGCCATGTCGTCGGCCTTGCCCGCCTCGAGGTTCGCCAGGTGGATCTGGCCGACGAACGCGGCGTGGGTCAGCGCCGACGCGGTGCCCATCAGCTTGGCGCCCTCGACCACGATGCCGCCGTCGCGCTCCTCGACGACCCGCAGGTAGACGTCGGGGATGTCGTGGGCCTGCTTGTTGCGGTCCACCGGCGGGTTGACGATCACGTGACTGATCGACAGGCCCTGCCGTACGTAGCGCTCGTACCAGCCACGCGCGCTCTGCTCGAACGGCTTGTAGAAGTCGTGGGTGACGGCGAGCCCGGCCATGAACGACGCCTTGTAGTCGGGCGTCCGGTTCATGAAGCCGTAGCTCAGCCGCGCCCAGCACTCGATGGCGTCCCGAGCCCGGAGCAGGTCCTCGGCGGAGTGCGCGGGCGTGAAGAACCGGTGGGTACGAGCGCCGGTGTACCGGTCGACAGTGGTCATGATGTCGTGCGTGGCCGGGTCGTGCAGGGCGTCGTAGAGCTGCGCGGTGGACAGCGCCGACTGCCGGAACGCGGGGTGCGCGGTGACGTCCTTGACCAGCTCGCCGTCGATGAAGACCTGGCGGCCGTCACGGAGGCTCTCCAGGTAGCTGTCACCGGTGAGCAGATCGTTGGGGGCGTCGGCGTCTGCCGTGGGCGCGACAGCGGTCGAGACCTGGGTCATGACAGGGCAACCTCTCCAGTCGTGAACGAAGACGGCCGGGGGTCGACGGGGGCGTACCTTGAGCGGTGCGCCATACTGTCCAAAGTGGACACCGATCCCCGCCTCGGCCACGAACGACGCTACTGAGCCCAGCCGCCCACGGGTGCGCCGAAAGCGCAGGACCGATGACGCAAACGCGCACGGTCGCTTGCCCTGTGGAACTTTTGGTGGGGCGGTGTTCAGGCGATCAGGGGGGCCCGTACGCCGACCGGCTCGTGCATCGGCATCGTCCGGCCGACGCGCTCGGGTGTTCTGCCGAGTCGCCGGTACTCCTGCGGGGTGACGCCGAAGCGTTCCCGGAACAACCGACTGAAGTGTGAGGCGCTGGTGAGTCCCCAGCGTTCCCCGATCAACGCCACCGGCACGTCCCGCAGGCGCGGGTCATGCAGGTCGGCGGCGCATCGGCTGAGCCGCTCGTCGCGGATGAAGCTGGCCGGACTCAGCCCCTGCTCCTGAAAGATCTTCTGCAGGTGGCGTACGGAGATGTGGTGCTTCTCGGCCAGCACCCGGGGGCACAACTGCGGGTCGCGTAGCCGCTCCCGGGCCGATGCCTGCACCCGCAGCAACTGCGCTTGCCGGACGGCCGCCGGATCGTCGGCGTCGCGTCGCAGATGCTCGCTGAAGAGCGTGGTGATCAGGCCCGCGATGCTGCATCCCACCTGCTGCGCGCTGGCCGGGTCCAGCTCGCCCATGTGTGCCGCCAGGCTGATGAGCAGCGGCGAGAGCAGCGCGGCGACCCCTCGGGTGTCGGACAGGCGTCGTGCGGTGAGCCGGGCGGTGGCCATCGGCGCGACGCCGAGCGCGCGATGCGGGATCTTCAACACCATCATCCGGAACCGCGCGGCCATGGAGAGCGTGAACGGCCGCGCGTTGTCGAACATGACCATCTCGCCGGGGCCGGCCGCGCTGGCCCGGTCGTCCTGGGTGACGGTGGCGGAGCCGGCGAGCACCTGGCAGACGTAGACGAACTCGCTCTCGTCGGGACAGGTGAGCCCGCTGGGTCGGGCCACGGTATGCGCGTCGGCGGTGATCAGCGAGGTGTTCACCGATCCCAGTCGGGCCAGCGTCATGTCCCCGTGGAATTTGTCCTCGTTCCTCCTTGTCACGCGCAATCGGCCGCAGTTCAAACGCACCATCTCTTGCCACTCGGCAAAGCTGCGCGGACGAGGCAAATCGGGCCTTCCAGCATCCATCGTTTCCCCCGTTGGTTTCGCTAACAGTACGACGGAGACGGCGCTGTCTGCTGATGCGCAACGGTGACAGATACCTTGCTCGGTGGCGAGGCGGTTAACAAGTTCGAAATCTTTTCGATATGAATAGACTGTTCTCTATTTTTACTGCCGCCCACTCGAAAGGTTGTGGCCAGTTCCTCGTGCCGTCATCGCAGGCGGGCGGGAGGGCGCGCCGGCCAGCTCGGGTCGCGCGGCGCTGCCCGCTGCGCCGGAGGATTGCCAGCTCGACCGCCCGGGCCCACGGTCAGGGCCGTTTCTGAGAATACGCTGGCCAGGGCGTCGCCGGTAGGCGGCAAACTGCTCGTTGCGGTCCTGCTCAACCCATCCGAACGTGTTCGACCGAATTAGTTGATACGGCAATCAGTCCGAAAAGCGACATGGCGTAGAATCGACACTACGAGTTATTCGCATCGGCGCTTATCAAGCAATTGGCAGTTGCCACCCCACTTCTGGCGAACTCGACCAGAAATTCGCGAAGGGCGCGTTGGCCCTCCTCGGTGGCGGTGTCGTTGTCGGTCACCAGGCGCCCCAGCGTGGCGAACGCGCTCGGCCAGGCGGTGATGCCGATGAGGGTGAAGAGCAACCGGGCGGTGTCCGGGCCGGCGGTGCGGCCCAGGTGCTCGGCGAGCGCGGCGTTGCTGCGCCCGTAGCACCGGCGGCGCGCCGCCTCGTCGGGCACGAACTCGCCGTCGCACTCCAGGGCCTCCCAGAGCAGCATGCGCAGCAGCTCGCGGTGCTCGCTGAGGTAGTCGAACGACTTGCGGACGTAGTCGCCCACGTCCTCGCCCTCGCGCACCACGGTCGCCAGGCGCATCTCTTCCAGCATCTCGCTCAGTACCCGCTGGTAGAGACCTTCCTTGTCGCCGAACCGGGCGTAGATGCGTTGCTTGTTGTATCCCGAGCGCGCGGCGATGCGATCGACGCGCGCCCCGGCCAGGCCGTAGGCGGCGAACTCCACACGTGCCGCGGCCAGGATCGATGCCTGCGTCGCCTCTGGGTTGCGTGCCATGAACGAATCCTAAACCCCGCAAGTTGGCCTACCAACCAACTAGTTCGTTTGTTAGTCTGACCGCGTTCCGCCACGGCCCTCTGACCTTCCGTGGCGTCACCGGGTGTACGGCACCCGCCCAACCTGAAGGAGATCGACGTGAAGGTTCTGCTGTTCGGCGCGAGCGGCAACATCGGCCGGGCGATCGCCGAGGAGTTGCTGTCGCGGGGACACAGCGTCACCGGCGTCACCCGCCGCGGCGTCGTCAAGGGCCTCGAGCACGAGCGGTTCACCGCCATCGTCGGCGACGCCACCGACGCCGGCACCGTGGCGTCGCTCGCCTCCGGGCACGACGCCGTGGCCTCCGCAGTAGGCCCGGCGGTCGGCCGCGAGAACGACCACGAGATCATCGTGGGCGCCGCGCGGGCGCTGATCGAGGGCCTGTCCAAGGCGGGGGTGACGCGCCTGGTGACCATCGGCGGCGCCGGCAGCCTCGAGGTCGCCCCCGGCAAGCGGGTGCTCGACGACCCCAACTTCCCGGCCATGTGGCGGGCCAACGCCGAGGCGCAGAGCGCGGCGCTGGGCCTGTTCCGCAACAGCGAACAGCTCGACTGGACCTACGTGTCCCCGGCCGCGCACATCGGCGAGGGCGAGCGGACCGGCGCCTTCCGGGTCGGCGGCGACCGACTGCTCACCGACGCCGACGGCAAGAGCGACATCTCGTACGCCGACTACGCGGTGGCCTTCGTCGATGAGCTGGAGCAGGGCAAGGCCGTCCGCCGCCGGATCAGTGTCGCCTACTGAGGCCGCCCCGCCGCCGAAAGGTAGAGAAGCCATGAGTTCCACCAGTTCCGCCCAGAGCGGTACCGCTCGGCTCATCGTCATCCTCGGCGCCCTGGTGGCGCTCGGCCCGCTCTCCACCGACGCGTACGTGCCGGGCCTGCCGGCGCTGACCCGTGACCTGGGGGCCAGCGCGTCCGGCGCCCAGTTGACGATCACCGCCTGCCTGGTCGGTCTCGCGGTCGGCCAACTGCTGGCCGGCCCGATGAGTGACGCGCTCGGCCGCCGTCGCCCGCTGATCGTCGGTCTCGCGGTCTACACGATCGCCGGCCTGCTCTGCGCGCTCTCCACCGACGTCTGGGTGCTGATCGCGCTGCGGCTCCTGCAGGGCATCGGTGGCGCCTTCGGCATCGTGATCGCCTACGCCGTGGTCCGGGACCGCACCTCGGGAGCGGCAGCGGCCCGGTTCTTCGCCCTGCTCATGCTGGTCACCGGCCTTGCTCCGGTCTTCTCCCCGCTGGCGGGCGGCCAACTGCTGCGGTTCACCACCTGGGAGGGCATCTTCGTGGCGCTGGCGGTGCTCAGCGCCGTCATGCTGCTCGCCTGCCTGGTCGGCCTGCCCGAGACGCTGCCCGCCGAGCGGCGGCACGGCGGCGGCCTGCGCGCCATGGGCCCGGTCTTCGCCCGGCTGCTCGCCGACCGGACCTTCACCGGGTACGTGCTGGCCAACGGCTTCGCGTTCGCGGCGATGTTCGCGTACATCTCCGGCTCGCCGTACGTGCTGCAGGACATCCACGGACTCTCCCCGCAGGAGTACAGCGCGGTCTTCGCCGTCAACGCCCTGGGCCTGGTCGTCGCCGCCCAGCTCAGCGGCCGTCTGGTCCGGCACACCGGGGCCCGGATGCTGCTCGCCGCCGGCCTGACCGGCAGCGCGGTCGGCGGCCTCGGCGTACTCGTCGCCGCCGTCACCCAGGCGGGCCTGTGGCCGCTGCTGGTCGCGCTCTTCGTGGCCGTCGCGAGCGTCGGCCTGGTGATGCCGAACGCCGCCGCCCTGGCCCTGCAGGACCACGGCGAGCACGCCGGGTCGGCCGCCGCGCTGCTGGGCTTCTCCCAGTTCCTGATCGGTGGCGCCCTGGCGCCGCTGGCCGGGGCGGGCGGCACCGGGACCGCCGTGCCGATGGGTGCCGTGATGGCCGTGCTGGGCTGCCTCTCGCTCCTGGTCTTCGTCGCGCTGGCCCGTGGCGGTTCCGGGCTGCGAGCGGACGACGCCGCCGGCCTCGACGAGGTCCGCGCACCGGCAGGCCCGTGAGCACCGGCCGGGTCGGGCCGGCGGCGAAGGTCCCACCGCCGAGGTGCCGACCGGCCCGGCCGGGCACACGATCCGTCCGGATCGCCCGCTGCGGCGGACGAGCCCACGGGATGGCGTGCGTGGCGCGACGGCGCGCAGGTCGCACTGGTCGTCCCGGGATCCCCCCGGGTCACCCCGGGAGAACCTGAGAGGAGACACCCTCATGACCACCACGGTCGCCATCAACGGTTTCGGCCGCATCGGGCGCAGCTTCTTCCGCGCCGTCCTGGCCCGCAAGGCGGACCTGCGGATCGTCGCCGTCAACGACTTGACCGACGCGGCAACCCTGGCCCACCTGCTGCGTTACGACAGCATCCTCGGCCGTCTGGACGAGGAGGTGAAGGTGGCCGGCAACGAGCTGACCGTCGCCGGCCACACGATCCGGGTGCTCGCCGAGCGCGATCCGGCCAACCTGCCCTGGAAGGCGCTCGACGTCGATGTCGTCGTCGAGTCCACAGGCGTGTTCACCGACGCGACGAAGGCGCGAGCCCATTTGGCGGCGGGCGCGCGCAAGGTGCTCATCTCGGCGCCGGCCAAGAACGAGGACATCACGATCGCGTACGGCATCAACCACGACAGGTACGACGCCGCAGCACACGACGTGGTGTCGAACGCCTCCTGCACCACCAACTGTCTCGCCCCGCTCGCCCGCGTGCTGCACGACGGACTGGGCGTCGAGGCCGGGCTGATGACCACCGTGCACGCGTACACCCAGGATCAGAACCTCCAGGACGGCCCGCACCTTGACCTGCGCCGGGCCCGTGGCGCCGCTCAGAACATCGTGCCCACCACGACCGGCGCGGCCAAGGCCATCGGCCTGGTCGTCCCGGAGCTACAGGGACGCCTCGACGGGTACGCCATGCGCGTGCCGGTGCCGACCGGCTCGTGCACCGACCTCAGCGTCACGGTGTCCCGGCCGACCACTGTTGACGAGGTGAACGCCCTCTACCGGGCGGCGGCCGAGGGGCCGCTGGCCGGCATCCTCAGCTACACGGAGGACCCGATCGTCTCCGCCGACATCGTCACCGACCCCGCGTCCTGCATCTTCGACGCGGGCCTCACGAAGGTGATCGGCAACCAGGTGAAGGTCGTCGGCTGGTACGACAACGAGTGGGGCTTCTCCAACCGCGTGGTCGACGTGGTCGGCCTCCTCGGAACCCGATCCTGACCCAGCCGCCGCGGGCGGTCCGGCCACCCCCGTGCCGGACCGCCCGCGGCACCTCGTCCAGGAGGTACAGATGACCCGACACGAGGGTGAGCAAGCCGTACAGCGCCGTGCCGGTGAGGGACACGAGGGCTGGGGCTCGCCGATGTTCAGCCCGGAGATCCCGATCGGCTTCCACGGCTTCCTGCTCGCCCAGCGCATGGTGGTGCTCAGCGCGCGGGACGACGATGGCGCTCTGTGGGCCACCGTGCTCGCCGGGCCGCGGCGGTTCGTGACGCCGACCAGCGACCGGACCATCGACATCGCGGCGTTGCCTGCCCACGGCGACCCGCTGCGCGCCGCCCTCACCACAAGCCGGGAAGTGGGCATGCTCGCCATCGAGCCGCAGACCCGACGCCGGATCCGGGTCAACGGCCGGGCCGTCCGCGAGGGCGACGGGCTGCGCCTGATCACCGACCAGGTGCTCGGCAACTGCCCGAAATACATCACGACCCGCGAGGTCGTCGACAGCCAGCCGCAGCCCGCCGAGGCCGAGGCCAAGGTCCGGCACAGCGACGAACTCGACGGCGACCAGCAGGAGCTGATCCGCGCCGCCGACACCTTTTTCATCGGCAGCCACGGGCCCGGCCAGGGCGGCGACGCCTCACACCGCGGCGGTATGCCCGGCTTCGTGCGGGTCCTCGGCCCCCGCCGGCTGGCCTGGCCCGACTACTTCGGCAACTCCTTCTACATGACGCTCGGCAACATGGTGCTGGACCCGCGCTGCGGGTTGCTCTTCGTCGACTGGGAGACCGGCACCACCCTCCAGCTCACCGGCCGGGGCCGGATCGACTGGGACACCGACCACGCCGCCGCCGTCCCGGGCGCGCTGCGGCTCGTCGAGTTCGACGTGGAGCGGGTGGTGCAGGTCGAGCACGCCCACCAACTCCGCTGGCGGCTGCACGACTATTCGCGCCACAACCCTCCCAGCGGCGTCGGCGGCGACGCCGGAAAGGTGACCTGAGATGCTCACGCACGTTGTCCTCATGCGACTCGTCGATCCCGCGGACGCCCCGAAGGCGCAGGAGCTGCTGGCCGGCCTCGCCGCCGAGATCCCGCAGTGCCAGGCGCTGGTGACCGGCACCGACGTGACCCGCGGCCCGTACTCCTGGGATCTGGCACTGATCACCAAGCACGACGACCCGGACGGATTGGCGGCGTACCAGGCCCACCCCCGTCATCAGGACGTGATCGGGTGGCTCGGCCCCCGCATCGCGGAACGCGCCATCGTGGACTTCTGACGTGCGCTGGCTCACCGCTGGCGAATCCCACGGGCCGGCGCTCGTCGCGCTGCTCGACGGCGTACCCGCCGGGGTGCGGGTGACCAGTGAGCAGATCGTGTGTGACCTGGCGCGGCGGCGGTTGGGATACGGCCGGGGCGCGCGGATGTCCTTCGAGCGCGACGTGGTCGAACTGCTCGGCGGGGTGCGGCACGGCATGACGCTGGGCAGTCCGGTGGCGATCCGGGTGGGCAACTCGGAGTGGCCTAAGTGGCGCACGGTGATGGCCGCCGACCCGGTGGACGCGGCCGAACTGGCCAACCAGGCGCGGGCTGCGCCGTTGACCCGACCCCGGCCGGGGCACGCGGATCTGGCCGGCATGCAGAAGTACGGTCACACCGACGCGCGGCCGGTGCTGGAGCGGGCCAGCGCCCGGGAGACCGCTGCCCGCGTCGCCGTGGGCGTGATCGCCAAGGCCCTGCTCCGGCAGGCGCTGGAGGTCGAGATCGTGTCACACGTGATCGAACTCGGAGCGGTGCCCGTCCAGACCGGTCTGGTACCGGTGCCGCAGGACGCGGGGCGCATCGACGCGGACCCGCTGCGGTGCCTGGATCCGGAGGCGAGCGCCCGGATGGTGGCCGAGGTCGACGCGGCGAAGAAGGACGCGGACACGCTCGGCGGCATCGTGGAGGTGCTGGCCTACGGGGTGCCCCCGGGACTCGGCTCGCACGTGCAGTGGGACCGCAAGCTCGACGCTCGCCTCGCCGCCGCCCTGATGTCGATCCCGTCGGTCAAGTCCGTCGAGATCGGCGACGGGCTCACCCAGGCCCGGTCGCGGGGATCCGTCGCGCACGACGAGATCATCCCGACCTCGGACGGCGTCCGTCGCGTCACCGGCCGGGCCGGCGGCCTGGAGGGTGGCATCAGCAACGGTGAGCCGCTGCGGGTACGTGCCGCGCTCAAACCGATCTCCTCGCTCAACCGGCCGCTGCGGACCGTGGACGTCCGCAGCGGGGAACCGGCCCCGGCGATCAACCAGCGGTCGGACGTGTGTGCCGTACCGGCCGGGGCGGTGGTCGCGGAGGCGATGGTGGCGCTGGTGCTGGCCGAGGCGGCGGTGCAGAAGTTCGGTGGTGACTCGGTCGCCGAGATCCGCCGCAACCTGGCCGGCTATCTGGACTCGTTGGTGATCCGCTGACGCCCCGGTCGCCGGGTGCCCTGCACCCGGCGGCCGGGGCGCGCCGTCACTCCGGCACCCGGCGGTAGGCGCCGTCGCTGGCCGAGGTGGCCATCGAGGCGTACGCGCGCAGCGCGGCGGAGACCGGGCGCTGCCGGTCGACGGGCGTGTAGGGGCGGTCGCGCTTCTCCTGGGCGACGCGCCGGGCGTCGAGGACGTCGGCCGGGACGTTCAGCTCGATGGAGCGGGCCGGGATGTCGATGACGATCTCGTCACCCGGCTCGACCAGCGCGATCAGTCCACCGGAGGCGGCCTCGGGGGAGGCGTGTCCGATGGAGAGCCCGGAGGTGCCGCCGGAGAACCGGCCGTCGGTGAGCAGCGCGCAGGAGCGGCCCAGTCCCCGGCCCTTGAGGAACGAGGTGGGGTAGAGCATCTCCTGCATGCCGGGGCCGCCCTTGGGGCCCTCGTAGCGGATCACCACGACGTCCCCGGCGACGATCTCCTTGGCCAGGATGGCGGTGACCGCGTCGTCCTGTGACTCGTACACCTTGGCCGGGCCGCGGAAGGTGAGGCACTCCTCGGGCACCCCGGCGGTCTTGACCACGCAGCCCTCGGGCGCGAGGTTGCCGTGCAGGATGGCCAGCCCGCCGTCGGCGGTGTACGCGTGTGCCAGGTCCCGGATGCAGCCACCGGCCGCGTCGGTGTCCAGGGTGGACCAGCGGTTGGTGGTGGAGAACGGTTCGGTGGTGCGTACCCCGCCCGGCGCGGCGTGGAACAGCTCGATCGCCTCGGGGATGGCGGAGCCGCCACGCACGTCCCAGTCGGCCAGCCAGCGCTCCAGCGAGGGGGCGTGCACCGCGTGCACGTCCCGACGGAGCAGGCCGGCGCGGTTGAGCTCGCCGAGAATGGCCGGGATGCCGCCGGCCCGGTGCACGTCCTCCATGTGGTACTGCGGCGAGTTCGGGGCGACCTTGGCCAGGCAGGGCACCCGGCGGGAGATCTCGTCGATGTCGGCGACGGTGAAGTCCAGCTCGGCCTCGCGGGCGGCGGCCAGCAGGTGCAGGATCGTGTTCGTCGACCCGCCCATCGCCACGTCCAGCGCGACGGCGTTCTCGAACGCGGCCCGGCCGGCGACGTTGCGCGGCAGCACCGAGGCGTCGTCGTTGTCGTACCACCGCTTGGCGATCTCCACGGCGGTGCGGCCGGCCTCGACGAAGAGCGACCGGCGGGCGGCGTGGGTGGCAAGCGTCGAACCGTTGCCCGGCAGCGCCAGCCCGATGGCCTCGGTGAGGCAGTTCATCGAGTTGGCGGTGAACATGCCCGAGCAGGACCCGCAGGTGGGGCAGGCGGAGCGCTCGATCTCGCCGAGCTGGTCGTCGGTGACGGCCTCGTTCGAGCTGGCGATCATCGCGTCGATCAGATCGATCTTGGAGTGGACGACGCCCTCGATGGCCACCGTCTTGCCGGCCTCCATCGGGCCGCCGGAGACGAAGACCGCCGGGATGTTGAGTCGCAGCGCCGCCAGCAGCATCCCCGGGGTGATCTTGTCGCAGTTGGAGATGCAGACCAGGACGTCCGCGCAGTGCGCGTTGACCATGTATTCCACCGCGTCGGCGATCAGCTCCCGGCTGGGCAGGGAGTAAAGCATGCCGCCGTGGCCCATCGCGATGCCGTCGTCGACCGCGATGGTGTTGAACTCGCGGCCCACGCCACCGGCCTCGGCGACCGCCTCGGCGACCAGGCCACCCATGTCCTTGAGGTGTACGTGGCCCGGGACGAACTGGGTGAAACTGTTCGCGATGGCGACGATCGGCTTGCCGAAATCGTCGTCGGTCATCCCGGTGGCCCGCCACAGGGCCCGGGCGCCGGCCATCGTCCGACCGTGCGTGGAGGTCTTCGACCGCAGCTCAGGCATGCACACCAGTCTGGCACCGTTCGGGCCGCCGCGGACAGCCGAGCGGGTCGTGTCCCAACAGTTGCGCACCCGATCCCCACGGGAAGCGGTCATCCGGCAGAGTTGGGGGCGTGCACACACCCCCGGGCATGATCGGTGCCGCGGTGCTCAGCGCGTTGGTCGCCCTCGCGGCCGGCGTGCTGCTGGCCGCCGCAGCCCGACACCGGGCCGGACCGCACCGCCAGGCGTACGCGCTGCTCGCCGTCGCCGGCGCGGTCGCCCTGCTCACCCTGTTGTGTGGGCTGGCGGTCGCGCTCAACCGCAGCGGGCAATGGCCGCAAGACCCGCAGGGCGTCGGGTGGCCGAGCGTGATCGCGTGCGGCACCGCCGTCAGCGGTCTGCTCTTCTGTCTCGGTTTGCTGCGGATGCCCGGGGTGGCCGGTTCGGTCGGCTCGGCCGCCCGGCTGGCCCTGGACGGTGTGATCCTGGGCACGGCGCTCTGGTTCGTCGGCTGGGTGCTCACCTCCGAGCCGACCCGGCTGCTCGGCGACGCCACCCCGACGGCCTGCCCGGCGATCCTGGTCGGGTCGGTGAGCGCGGCCTTGAGCACCGGCCTCGCCGTCATCATGGTCCTGCGGGTCTCGGCGCCCCGCCGTGGCCTCGCCGTGCTGGCCGTCGGCATCACCGTGGCCACCTTCGGCGGGCTCGGTCTCGCGGCCGGGCTCTGCCAGGCCGGCCGCACTGTCACCTCGGTCAGCGCGGTAGCGCTCGCGGTGGGGTTGCTGGCCGCCGCGCTCGCCGTGCACCGGACCGACCTGCCCGGCGAGGTCGCCATCGACGTGATCCGGCACGACGGCGAGTACGCCGTGGTGCCGATGGCCGCGATGGTCGGTTCGGCGATCTACCACCTCGTCGCGGGCGGCCGGTTCGATCTGCTCGGCGTCGTCGCCGGCAGCGTGCAGGGGTTCGCCCTGGTGGCCCGGCAGTACCTCACCCTGCACGAGGCCCGTGCGTACGCTCGGCAGCTCGCCGAGCGGGAGGCGCACTTCCGCCAGCTCGCGCACACCGACGCGCTCACCGGCCTGGCCAACCGGCGTGGGCTGCTGCGCGCGCTGCACCGGTGCGCCGAGGAGGCCACCGGCTGCGTGCTGCTCGGCCTGGACCTGGACGGCTTCAAGCACGTCAACGACATGCGCGGGCACGATGTCGGTGACGCGGTGCTGGCCGAGGTGGGCCAGCGGCTGCGCGGCAACCTGCGCCCCGGCGACCTGGCCGCCCGGCTCGGCGGGGACGAGTTCGCGGTGCTCATGCACGGCGGCCCGACCGAGGCGGGGGTGGTCGCCGAGCGGCTGCTGAAGGTGCTCGGTGGCGGCTACGAGCAGCCCGAGGGGCCGGTCTTCCTCTCGGTGAGCATCGGACTGGCCGGCTGGACGGACCAGCCGGATGTCGAGTTGCTGCTGCGGCACGCCGATCTCGCGCTGCGCTACGCCAAGCAGCGCGGCAAGAACCGGATCGAGCGGTACGACGGCGCGTACGACCAGCTGCTGCGCCGGCGTACCACGCTGGAGCACGAGCTGCGGGGCGCGATCGAGCGCGACGAGCTGCGCCTGGTCTTCCAGCCGGTGGCCTCCCTGCCGTCGGTGCGTCCGGTCGGCGCGGAGGCGTTGCTGCGCTGGCGGCACCCCGAGCTGGGCAACGTCGGCCCGGACGAGTTCATCCCGTTGGCCGAGGAGTGCGGGATGATCGCCAAGCTCGGCGCCTGGGTGCTGCACCAGGCTTGTCACCAGCTCTCCCGCTGGTTGGCAGATGGGCACGACGTCTGGGTGTCGGTGAACGTGTCCCCCCGCGAGCTGCACGCCCCCGAGTACGTGGTGCAGGTCACCGAGGCGCTGCGCGCCCACCACGTGCCGCCGCAGCGGCTGGTGCTGGAGGTCACCGAGCACGCGGTCGCCACCGACCTGGACGAGCTGATCCGGCGGTTGACCGCGCTGCGGCTCACCGGCGTGCGGATCGCGCTCGACGACTTCGGGGCCGGCTACTCCTCGCTGGGGCAGCTCCGCCGCCTGCCGATCGACATCCTCAAGATCGATCACGGGCTGGTGGCCGAGCACGAACCGGTCCGGCCGGTAGGGCGCGACGGCCCGGCCTTCGCCCCGATGGTCGACATCGTCATGCGGCTTGGGCACCAACTCGGCCTCGAGGTCATCGCCGAGGGGGTCACCACGCCCACGGAGTTGGCTGCCGTGGTGGCCGCCGGCTGCCGCTTCGGCCAGGGCGCCCTGTTCGGCTGGGGCGTGCCGGCCGAGCACCTGGAGGCGATGCTGGAGGCGGCCACCTCGGCGGGCGCCCGCCCCAGCCGGTCGGCTCCGGAGCAGGTCAAGCCGGGTGTGGGCCACGAAACACCGGAGCCCGTGAACCAAAATGTGGGATCAGTTGACTCATCGCATGAGATGCGTCAGGCTTGAGCCCATGTCGTACCGGTCGCTGCGAGTACTTACCTGAGCGCACTCTCCTCGCCTGAGAGTGCGCTGGCCCCGTGCATCTGGCACGTGGGCCTTTTTGTTGCCGTCGAACCCATCGAACGTCGGCCCGGCCCGCGTTCCACAGTCTGAGCAGCCCACCAACTCGAAGGCCAACGTCATGACGAGACCCACGCCAGAGACCCTCGCCCACTCCGCCCGGCGGGCCCGCACCACCGCAGAGGCCCCGGGCGACACCGATCACGTCCGCCCCGCCACGCCGGTACGCGCCACTCCGACCCAGGTCTCGGGCGCCGGTTCGCTGGTGCGCTCGCTGGAGGCGCTCGGCGTCGACGTCGTCTTCGGCATCCCGGGTGGCGCGATCCTGCCGGCGTACGACCCGCTCTACGACTCGACGGTCCGCCACATCCTGGTCCGTCACGAGCAGGGCGCCGGCCACGCGGCCACCGGCTACGCCCAGGCCACCGGCCGGGTCGGGGTGTGCATCGCCACCTCCGGGCCGGGCGCGACCAACCTGGTCACCCCGATCGCCGACGCGTACATGGACTCGGTGCCGATGGTGGCGATCACCGGTCAGGTGGCCCGCCCCGCGATCGGCACCGACGCCTTCCAGGAGGCGGACATCCAGGGCATCACGCTGCCGATCACCAAGCACAACTTCCTGGTCCAGGAGGCCAGCGAGATCCCGCAGGTGCTGGCCGAGGCGTTCCACCTGGCCTCGACCGGCCGGCCCGGCCCGGTGCTGGTGGACATCCCCAAGGACGTCCTCCAGGCGTCGACCACCTTCGCCTGGCCGCCCACCCTGGACCTGCCCGGCTACCGGCCCACCCTGCACCCGCACGGCAAGCAGATCCGCGAGGCGGCGCGGTTGATGAGCAACGCCCGGCGTCCGGTGCTCTACGTCGGTGGCGGGGTGCTCAAGGCCGGCGCCACCGAGGGCCTGCGCAAGCTGGCCGAGCTGACCGGCATCCCGGTGGTCACCACGCTGATGGCGTTGGGGGCGTTCCCCGACTCGCACCGGCAGCACCTGGGCATGCCGGGCATGCACGGCACCGTGGCGGCGGTCTACGGCCTGCAGAAGGCCGACCTGATCGTGGCGCTCGGCGCCCGCTTCGACGACCGGGTCACCGGCAAGCTGGACTCCTTCGCCCCGGACGCCACGGTGGTGCACGCCGACATCGATCCGGCCGAGATCGGCAAGAACCGGCACGCGGACGTGCCGATCGTCGGCGACGCCCGGTACGTGATCGACGAACTGCTGGCGGCGGTCACCGCGGAGCGGGCCGCCGGGCGGGTCGCCGACCTCGCCGACTGGTGGACGCAGCTCGACGACCTGCGCGAGCGGTACCCGCTGGGCTACGACGAGCCTTCCGACGGCACCCTCTCCCCGCAGTACGTGATCAAGCGGCTGGGGGAGATCGTCGGGTCGGACGCCATCTACGTGGCCGGCGTCGGCCAGCACCAGATGTGGGCCTCGCAGTTCATCTCCTACGAGAAGCCGCAGACCTGGCTCAACTCCGGTGGCCTCGGCACGATGGGCTACGCGGTGCCGGCGGCGATGGGCGCCAAGGTCGGTAAGCCCGACACGGTGGTCTGGGCGATCGACGGCGACGGCTGCTTCCAGATGACCAACCAGGAGCTGGCCACCTGCGCGCTGGAGGGCATCCCGGTCAAGATCGCCGTGATCAACAACGGCAACCTCGGCATGGTCCGGCAGTGGCAGACGCTGTTCTACGGCGAGCGCTACTCCAACACCGACCTCGGCACCCACAAGCACCGCATCCCGGACTTCGTCAAGCTGGCCGAGGCGCTCGGCTGCGTCGGGCTGCGCTGCGAGAACGCCGAGGACGTGGAGAAGACGATCGAGGCGGCGATGGCCATCAACGACGCGCCGGTGGTGATCGACTTCGTGGTCGGCAAGGACGCCATGGTCTGGCCGATGGTCGCCGCCGGCACCAGCAACGACGAGATCATGTTCGCCCGCGGCGTCCGCCCGGTCTTCGACGAGGATGACATCTAAATGACGACCCATACGCTTTCCGTGCTGGTGGAGAACAAGCCGGGCGTGCTGGCCCGGGTCTCCGGGCTGTTCTCCCGGCGCGGCTTCAACATCGACAGTCTCGCCGTCGGCGAGACGGAGAACCCGGACGTCTCGCGGATCACGATCGTGGTCAACGCCGAGTCCTCCCCGCTGGAGCAGGTCACCAAGCAGCTCAACAAGCTGGTGAACGTACTCAAGATCGTTGAGCTGGACCCGTCGACCTCGGTTGCCCGGGAACTGCTGCTGGTGAAGGTGCGGGCCGACCGCAACGCCCGCAGCCAGGTGCTGGAGACGGTGAACCTGTTCCGGGCCCGGGTGGTCGACGTGGCTCCGGACACCCTCACCATCGAGGCCACCGGCACCGCCGACAAGCTCGACGCGCTGCTGCGCGACCTCGAACCCTTCGGCATCAAGGAGATGGTCCAGTCCGGGCTGGTGGCGATCGGTCGCGGTTCGCGGGCCATCACCGCCGGTCCGGCCCTGCGGGCCGCCTGACCCGCACGGCCGGCCCGCAGGCACCGGGGCCGGCCGTACCGAACCACCGGCCCGCAGGCGCGGGTCGTGAGAAAACCGCAGGTCCGGCACCGTCCGGCCGCCTGATCAACACAGCCACGACGGGCCGCTGCGGCCGCCGTACGAAAGGGAAGTCATGAGCGTTGAGGTGTACTACGACGACGACGCCGACCTGGGCCTGATCCAGGCGAAGAAGGTCGCCGTGATCGGGTACGGCAGCCAGGGCCACGCCCACGCGCTGTCGCTGCGCGACTCGGGTGTCGACGTGGTGATCGGCCTGCCGGAGGGCTCGAAGAGCCGGCCGAAGGCCGAGGAGCAGGGGCTGCGGGTGCTCACCCCGGCGGAGGCGGCGGCCGAGGCCGACGTGATCATGATCCTCGCGCCGGACACCGCGCAGCGGCACATCTACGCCGAGTCGATCGCGCCGAACCTCAGCGCGGGCAAGGCGCTGTTCTTCGGACACGGCTTCAACATCCGGTACGGGCTGATCAAGCCGCCGGCCGACGTGGACGTGGCGATGGTCGCCCCGAAGGGCCCCGGTCACCTGGTCCGCCGGCAGTACGTCGACGGCAAGGGCGTGCCCTGCCTGGTCGCCGTGGAGCAGGACGGCAGCGGCAACGCCCTCGCGCTGGCCCTGTCGTACGCCAAGGGCATCGGCGGCACCCGCGCGGGCGTCATCAAGACCAGCTTCAAGGAGGAGACCGAGACGGATCTCTTCGGCGAGCAGGCGGTGCTCTGCGGTGGCGCGGCGGCCCTGGTGCAGACCGGGTTCGAGGTGCTCACCGAGGCCGGCTACGCCCCCGAGGTGGCCTACTTCGAGTGCCTGCACGAGCTGAAGCTCATCGTCGACCTGATGTACGAGGGCGGCATCGCCAAGATGCGGTACAGCATCTCCGACACCGCCGAGTACGGCGACGTCACCCGGGGCCCGCGGGTCATCGACGGCCGGGTCAAGGAGGAGATGCGCAAGATCCTCGGTGAGATCCAGTCCGGCGAGTTCGCCCGCGAGTGGGTGGCCGAGGACGAGGCGGGCCGCCCCAACTTCCGCAAGCTGCAGTCCGAGGGCGCGGCGCACCCGATCGAGGAGACCGGCGCGAAGCTGCGCGGCATGATGAGCTGGGTGGACCGGCCGATCACCGAGACGGCCTGAGATCTCGGCCACCTGAGAGCACTCTCACCAACGGCACCCGGACCTGGCGTTCTCCCCGACGTCGGGCCCGGGTGCCGTGCTGTCCGCCACCAGTTGACCGATCGTTAACACGCACGTCACGTCCGGTTTGTGAGGGCACTCACCCCGTACTCCGGGGCGCGCCGGGCGAGCCGCCCCCTACGATCGCGGGTAGGTGCTCCAGGCGGCACCTGACGGCCATGGCCCTGTCTGCGCCGGGCGCAGCGCAGCGTCCACCGCACCGGCCGACCGCATTGACGACATCTACGAGGACCAATGACTCCTGTCGTACTGATCGCCGAAGAACTCGCCCCCGCCGCCATCGAGGTGCTCGCCCACGACTTCGACGTCCGGCACGTCGACGGCACCGACCGCCCGGCCCTGCTCTCCGCGCTCGCCGAGGCCGACGCCGTCATCGTCCGTAGTGCCACCCAGATCGACGCCGAGGCGATCGCCGCCGCGCCGCGACTGAAGGTCGTGGCCCGGGCCGGTGTGGGTCTGGACAACGTCGAGGTGCCGGCCGCCACCGCGCGGGGCGTCATGGTCGTCAACGCCCCCACCTCCAACATCGTCTCCGCCGCCGAGCAGGCCGTCGCGCTGCTGCTCGCGGTGGCCCGCAACACCGCCAGCGCCAGCGCCGCGCTCAAGGCGGGGGAGTGGAAGCGGTCCAAGTACACGGGTGTGGAGATCCAGGGCAAGACCGTCGGCGTGGTGGGCCTCGGCCGCATCGGCGTGCTGTTCGCGCAGCGCATCGCCGCCTTCGGCACCCGGCTGATCGCGTACGACCCGTACATCCAGCCGGCCCGCGCCGCGCAGCTCGGGGTGCGCCTGGTCGGCCTGGAGGAGCTGCTGCGGGAGAGCGACTTCATCTCCATCCACCTGCCGAAGACCCCGGAGACCGTGGGCCTGATCGGTGAGAAGGAACTGTCGATCGTCAAGCCGGGCGTGCGGATCGTCAACGCCGCCCGCGGTGGCCTCGTCGACGAGCAGGCCCTGGCCGACGCGCTGGCCGAGGGCCGGGTCGGTGGCGCCGGGGTGGACGTGTACGCCAAGGAGCCCTGCACCTCCTCGCCGCTGTTCGCCTTCGACAACGTGGTGGCCACCCCGCACCTGGGTGCCTCCACCGCCGAGGCGCAGGACAAGGCGGGCCTGGCCGTGGCGAAGAGCGTGAAGCTGGCGCTGCAGGGCGAGTTCGTGCCGGACGCGGTGAACGTGCAGGCCGGCGGCGTGGTCGACGAGGACGTCCGCCCGCTGCTGCCGCTGGCCGAGAAGCTCGGCCGGGCCTTCACCGCGCTGGCCGGCGGCGTGGCCGCCAGCGTCACCGTCGAGGTACGCGGCGAGATCGTCAACCACGACGTCTCGGTGCTCAAGCTCGCCGCCACCAAGGGCCTGTTCAGCTCGGTGGTCGAGGAGCAGGTGACGTACGTCAACGCACCGCACCTGGCCGCCCAGCGTGGGGTCGAGGTGTCGCTGACCACGCAGACCGAGACCGTGGAGCACCCGGTCCTGGTCACCGTGCGTGGCGCGCTGCCCGACGGCCGCACCGTCAGTGTCTCCGGCACGGTGACCCACGCCGGCACCCGGGACGTGCTCAAGCTGACCGAGGTGGACGGCTTCGACGTGGAGATCGGCGCCGAGGGCATCCTGCTCTTCCTGCGCTACGCCGACCGGCCCGGTGTGGTCGGCACCGTCGGCACCCTGCTCGGCGAGGCCGGCGTCAACATCGCGGCGATGCAGGTGGCCCGCCGGGAGGCCGGCGGTGAGACGCTGATGACCCTCACCGTCGACCAGGCGCTCGGCGCCGACCTGCTCACCTCGGCGGCTGACTCCATCGGCGCGACCGCGGCCAGCGCGGCGGATCTGCGCGACGAGTAGTCCACGCACGACCGCGAGGGGCCCGACCTTCGGTCGGGCCCCTCGTCGTGCCGGCGACGTGCGGGCCGCGTGCTACTGCGGCGCGCCCGGCTCAGCCGGGCAGTCGGGCCGCCGGTGGCGGATAGACCGAGCCGTCCTGGGCGTCGAAGAGCATCAGTCGACACTCACCGGCCAGCCGTTCGATGTCGAGCAGGACCTGGTCGGCGCAGCCCGGATCCAGGTTCAGTTCGATGTGGTCGGCCGCGGTGTGCAGCGGTGCGACCGCCCAGGGGGTGCCCGGACCGGCCGGCCGGTCGGGGTAGCGGGCGGTGATCGCCCGGTAGAACCCCACAAGTCGTGGGTCCGGGTGGCGCTCGATGTGCTGGCCCTGCCGGCACCGTTGCACCGCCGCGCGAACATCCTCGGGCGTCGCCCCGTCCGCCAGGGCCCACACGCTCAGATCGAAACTCACGGCGGACAGCGTGCCATCCGCAGTTTGCCTTGTCGAAAACGGCCCGGTCGGGGCCGACAGGCGACGGTGGAACAGTGCCGGATGTCCCGTGTGGAACCCTTGCCGCGAAACGCGTCGATTCGATAGCGTACGGAGGCGGTTGCTGGCCGTGCCTGTGGCGCTGACCCGTCTTCGGGTGGCGAGGTTGACGCCCGGCTGACCGGCCCGCACCCCTCGATTGCGCGAGCCACGCGCACTCGTCGCCGACCGGCCTCCACGGTCGTTGCCGCGGCCGTGGAGGCCGATTGGTGTCGGCCGCCCGCCCCCGGCGGGCCTCTAGCGGCGGGCGGCGAGCAGCGCCCGATATTCCGACCCCGGGCGGAACCAGCCCAGCCCCACCGCTCCGGCCGCGTACAGCGCGGTGGCGTAGGCGTCGGCGGTGGCCAGATCGGGACCGACCACAGTGGCCGCGACGAGCTGATCGGCCGGATCACCGGTGTGCGGGTCGACCACATGTCCCTGCCGGCCGGTCACCCCGGAGGTGCCGATCGCACCGGCGGTCATCTCCAGCACCAGTGGGGTTCGACGGCGATCGGTCGGGTGGTGCACCGCGACCCGCCACGGGCCGCCGTGCGCGGCGTGGCCGCGTACGGTCAGGTCGGCGCCGGTGAGCACGGCGTAGTCGTGGATGCCGGCGGCGCGCAACCGGGCCGCGGCCCGCTCCACCGCCCAACCGCCGAGCAGGCCGCCGGGGTCGAATCCGCCGGGCACGGCCCAGGCGTCGAACCAGCCGTCGGTGACCGCCCGCATCGCGGCGCACCGGTCCACCAGGTCCGCCAGCGGCGGGTACGAGTCTGGGCCGATCTCACCCCGGCGCAGCCGTGACACCAGGCTCTCCGGGCGGTTGGGGCCGTAGGTGAGGTCGATCGCCCGCAGTTCGGCCACCGCGTCCCGCAACGCCTCACCGGTGCCCCGCCGGCCGACCCAAACGGGTGCGTTCAGCAGCAGGGTGTACGTCGCGGTCGAGGTGCGTACGGTGTGCCGGACGGCGATCCGGTCCCCGGCCACCAGGCCGGCCCGGTCGGGGCGGTGCTCGCGGGTGCCCAGCCGCAGGTCGGGTCGGCGGAAACGGAAAGTCGCCGGGTCAACCCACCGGGTTCGCGGCTGCTCGTCGATCCACATCGCCTCGTCCTCCCTCGACGCCCCGTCACGCCGTCGTGGCGGTCGCCCAAGACCCGGACCGAGCGGCCCGCGCACGATCACGCTACGCAGCGCAGATGACCGCTCCATGAATGCGTGCTGGGAAGCTGCTGTGCGTTCCGGCGTCCCGAAAAGTGGAACCTTCGTACCGGGACGCGGGACGGCGGCGTACCGTCGAGCCACACGAGCGAAGGAGCTGACGACGTGGCACGGATCGCGGTGGTGGCCGGGGACGGGATCGGACCCGAGGTGGTCGCGGAGGCCCGCAAGGTCATCGATGCGGTGCTGCCCGGGGTGGAGGCCACCGAGTACGACCTCGGCGCGGCACGTTACCACCGCACCGGCGAGGTGCTGCCCGACTCGGTGCTGACCGAGTTGGCCGGCCACGACGCCATTCTGCTCGGTGCCGTCGGCGACCCCACCGTCCCGCCCGGTGTGCTGGAGCGGGGTCTGCTGCTGAAGCTGCGCTTCGCCTTCGACCAGTACGTCAACCTCCGACCGTCGCGGCTCTGGCCGGGCGTGGCCAGCCCGCTGGCCACTGTGAAGTCCGGCGAGGTCGACCTGGTGGTCGTCCGCGAGGGCACCGAGGGGCTCTACGCCGGGGCCGGTGGCACCCTGCATCGGGACACCCCGGCCGAGGTCGCCACCGAGGAGAGCCTGAACACCCGGCACGGGGTGGAGCGGGTGGTCCGGGACGCCTTCGCCCGGGCCCGGCGGCGCGAGCGGCGCAAGGTGACCCTGGTGCACAAGACCAACGTGCTCACCCACGCCGGTTCGCTGTGGGCCCGCACCTTCGCGGCGGTGGCCGCCGAACACCCCGACGTGGCCACCGAATACCAGCACGTCGATGCCGCCGCGATGTTCCTGGTCACCCAGCCCCAGCGTTACGACGTCGTGGTCACCGACAACCTCTTCGGCGACATCCTGACCGACATCGCCGCCGCCGTCACCGGCGGAATCGGGCTGGCCGCCAGCGGCAGCATCAACCCCGACGGCGGGTACCCGTCGATGTTCGAGCCGGTGCACGGCTCCGCGCCGGACATCGCCGGTCGCGGCGTGGCCGACCCGGTCGCCGCGATCCTCTCCGCCGCGTTGCTGCTCGACCAGCTCGGGCACGCCGACGCCGCGGCCCGGATCACCGCCGCGGTCAGCGCCGAGCTGGCCAACCGCGGCCCGGAGGTAACCCTGCGTACGGCCGAGGTCGGCGACCGGATCGCCGCGCAGGTAACCGCCTGAGCCGCGCGCGCCACCGCCGCCGGCCACCGGTTGTCGTCTTCCTACCCGCCGGTCGACCTACCCGCTGAACGACCGTTCGGGGTAAGTTTCTGGCACATACGTTTCCGGCGTGCGACTGCGCGCGTACGCCGTGGTCCTCAGGGAGGTCAGCGCGATGAGCGGTGGTGACAAGCTCGACTTCGAGATCCGTCCGAATCCCGCGCGGGTATCCGCCACCGACCGGGCCGCCCTGCTGGCCAACCCCGGGTTCGGCCGGGTCTTCACCGACCACATGGTCACCGTCCGCTATGCCGAGGGCAAGGGCTGGTACGACGCCCGGGTCGAGGCGCGGGCGCCGATCCCGATGGACCCGGCCAGCGCGGTGCTGCACTACGCCCAGGAGATCTTCGAGGGCATGAAGGCGTACCGCGCCGCCGACGGCGGGGTGACCATGTTCCGCCCGTACGCCAACGCGGCCCGTTTCAACACCTCCGCCGCCCGGATGGCGATGCCGGCGTTGTCCGAGGCGACATTCGTCGACTCGCTGCACCAGCTGATCGAGATCGACCGTGAGTGGATTCCCGACGGCGAGGACGGCAGCCTCTACCTGCGGCCCTTCATGTTCGCCAGCGAGGTCTTCCTCGGTGTGCGGCCGGCGAACGAATACCTCTACGTGGTGATCGCCTCGCCGGTCGGCGCGTACTTCTCCGGCGGGGTCAAGCCGGTGACGGTCTGGGTCTCGCCCGACTACACCCGCGCCGCCCCCGGTGGCACCGGTGCGGCCAAGTGCGGCGGCAACTACGCCGCTTCGCTCGCCGCCCAGGCCGAGGCCGCCGAGCGCGGCTGCGACCAGGTCGTCTTCCTGGACGCGGTGGAGCGCACCTACGTCGACGAACTGGGCGGCATGAACGTCTTCTTCGTCTACGACGACGGCTCGATCGCGACCCCGCCGCTGACCGGCACCATCCTCCCCGGCATCACCCGGGAATCGGTGATCGCGCTGGCCGAGGCGGCCGGGCACCGGGTCGAGGAACGACCGGTGAGCTTCGCCGACTGGCAGGCCGACGCGGCAAGCGGCCGGCTGCGCGAGGTCTTCGCCTGCGGCACCGCAGCGGTGATCACCCCGATCGGCCGGGTGCGCTTCCCCGACGGCGAGTTCGCCATCGCCGGCGGCGAACCCGGCACCGTCACCATGGCGCTGCGCCAGCAGCTCGTCGACCTCCAGCGCGGCAAGGCCGCCGACCCGCACAACTGGGTCCACCGCGTGCTCTGAGGTGTAAGGAGGGGCCCCCTGCTAACGCCTCGTGTATAGCAGGGGCCCCTTCTTAACACCCGAGGCCGATGTCGGCGTCAGTCGAGCAGGTGAGTGCGCAGGGCGGTGAGCTGGTCGTCGGTCACGCCGGCGTGCCGGAGGTAGTTCTCGACGGAGCCGTGTCCCTCGCGGATCTCCGCCAGGAACAGCAGCATCGTCTCGGCGGGCGAGGCGAGGAACGGCGGCGGGATCTCGTCGGCCTCCGGGAAGGTGGCCTTGAGCCAGGCGGCGAACCGCTGGGACGCCTCGTTGGTCAGCGCGTAGTCCGCCGCGATGTCGTCGTCCGCCACGCCGAGCACCGCGAGGGTCAGGCCGCAGACGATGCCGGTCCGGTCCTTGCCCGCGACGCAGTGCACCACCACCGGTGCGTTGGCGCTGTCGGCGATCAGGCCGACCGCCTCGGCCAGGCCCGCCGTGCCGGTGCGGGCCAGGTCGGCGTACCGGTCGGCGAGGTAGCGGGCCAGGTCTCCCGACTGGTACGGCCGCTGACTCCACTCGGTGTGCTCCGGGTGGATGTGCCGGTAGCTGAGGCCGTCGAACTCGGGAACCCGGCCGTCGCGCTCCACCTCGGCGGGGCGACGCAGGTCGATGACGGTCCGTACGCCGAGCGCGGTGAACACGTCCCGGTCGGCGTTGGCGATGCGGTGCAGCGAGTCGGAGCGGTAGAGGCGGCCGGTGCGGACCGTACGGCCGTCCCGGTTGCGATAGCCCCCGACGTCGCGGAAGTTGAAGGTCGTGGCGAACGGGATCTTGCGGGTTATCTCGGTGGCGTCCACCCTGACACGGTAACGGCCGGTGGGGCAGTGCCCCACCGGCCGTCACGCGATTCGTCAGTGAACCCGAGTCACCGCAGGCCGCCGGGCGGAGTCGCGGCGTACGTGTCGTTGTAGTAGCCGCCGAGCTTGTCCCGGTACGCCGGGTCGGTGGCCGTCTCGTCGAACTCCGGGGCCGCCTTGATCTGGTCCTTGTTCCGGTCGACGTAGACCTTCTGCTCGTCGTGGTCCACGTGGTTCACGGTGCCGGCCGGCAGCATGACCTTCTTGCCGAAGATCCACGGCCCGGTGTCGACCACCAGGTAGCTGGCGTTCACCTCGTTGCTGTCACTGTCGATCTTGCCGATCGAGCCGTCGGTGGCCTCGACCTTGTAGCCGACCAGGTTGGTGCCGGACACCCCGGCCTCGTCCCGGTAGCTCCACGGGTCGAAACTGCCAGCCGGCGCGCCGCCTGCGACGACACCCTGGTCGACGCCGCGCAGAGCCGGATCCGGAGTGGTGTGTGCGGTGTTCTGATCGAGCCTGTCCATGATTCTCACCTGCCTCGACTACGATGAGTCGTCTCGTGCGGAACGTGCTTCCCTGTCCCGGAAACTCCTACCCCGTGCGGCCCGGCCTACACCCACGAGTCTCCGGCCGTTCCGCGCCGCGTCCCGACATGTGGATTTCGCCTCCCAGAGGTCGTCGGCGAGTGGCAGAGTGCAGTACGTGACCAGCACCGCCCGCATTATTGGCAACTAGCGCGCCGGCCTCCCCTCGCCGAGCGCGCAGACCTCCCGCAGCCGCGGGGGGTCTTTTTGTTGCGTCGGCCGGTGCCAGTACGAAGGGATCTCCCATGACGTTCCAGGTCTACGACACGACCCTGCGCGACGGTGCCCAGCGCGAGGGGGTCAGCTACTCGGTGGTCGACAAGCTCGCGGTGGCGCGGCTGCTCGACGAGTTCGGCGTCGGGTTCATCGAGGGCGGGTGGCCGGGCGCGGTGCCGAAGGACACCGAGTTCTTCCGCCGGGCGCGTACCGAACTCGACCTGCGGCACGCGGTGCTGGTGGCTTTCGGCGCCACCCGCCGGGCCGGTGCCGTCGCCGCCGACGACCCGCAGGTACGCGGCCTGCTGGACGCGCAGACCCCGGCGATCGCCCTGGTCGCCAAGGCCGACCTGCGGCACGTGGAGCGGGCGCTGCGGACCACCGCCAAGGAGAACCTGGCGATGATCCACGACACGGTGACCCACCTGGTCGCCGAGGGACGGCGGGTCTTCGTCGACGGCGAGCACTTCTACGACGGCTACCGCCATGACCCGGCGTACACCGCCTCGGTGGTGGAGACCGCGCTTGCCGCGGGTGCCGAGCGGTTCGTGCTCTGCGACACCAACGGCGGGATGCTGCCCTCCTGGGTGACCGCAGCCATCGCCGACCTCACCGACCGGATCGGGGTCGCGCCCGAGGTGCTCGGGATGCACGCGCAGAACGACACCGCCTGCGCGGTGGCCAACACCATCGCCGCCGTCGAGGCCGGCGTCCGCCACGTGCAGGGCACCGCCAACGGGTACGGCGAACGCCCCGGCAACGCCGACCTCTTCGCCGTCGTGGCGAACCTTCAGCTCAAGCTCGGGATGCCCGTCCTACCGGAGGGCTGCCTGGAGCAGATGGTGCGGGTCTCCCACGCCATCGCCGAGATCGCCAACATCGCCCCCGACACCCACCAGGCGTACGCCGGGGCCGCCGCCTTCGCCCACAAGGCGGGGCTGCACGCGAGTGCGATCAAGGTGGATCCGCTGCTCTACAACCACGTCGAACCCGAGGTGGTCGGCAACGACATGCGGATCCTGGTCACCGAGATGGCCGGCCGGGCCAGCATCGAACTCAAGAGCCGCGAGCTGGGGTTGGATCTGGCCGGCCATCCGGAGACGCTGTCCCGGGTCACCAACCGGGTCAAGGAGCTGGAGGCCGGTGGCTGGTCGTTCGAGGCCGCCGACGCCTCGTTCGAGCTGCTGGTCCGCTCCGAGCTGCCGGACGCCGCGCCGGCGCGCCCCTTCGCGCTGGAGTCGTACCGGGTGCTTGTCGAGCACCGCGAGGACGGTGCCGTGGTCTCCGAGGCGACCGTGAAGATCCGGGTACGCGGTGAGCGGCTGATCGCCACCGCGGAGGGCAACGGCCCGGTGAACGCCCTCGACGAGGCGCTGCGGGTGGGCCTGGGCCGGCACTACCCGGAGCTGCGTGACTTCGAACTGGCCGACTACAAGGTCCGCATCCTGGAGGGCAGCCACGGCACCGGCGCGGTGACCCGGGTGCTCGTCGAGACCGCCGACGGCCGGGGCGGTGGCTGGACCACCGTCGGGGTGCACCCCAACGTGGTCGAGGCGAGCTGGCACGCCCTGGTCGACGCACTCACCTACGGTCTGAACCGCGCCCGGGTCTGACCGGGCCGCGCGCCGTCACCGGCACCGGCCGGGTACGTGCTGCTCGGCTGGCCACGATCGTGGCCAGCCGAGCAACCGGGGTGGGTCAGGTCTCGGTGTCCCTGGGTGTCACCACCAGCGGGTGCAGTCCCAGCCGGAGATCGGGCCGCTCGCCGCGTAGCAGGCCCGGGCCTCCAGGTCGGCGTCGTTGACCATCAGGGTGTAGCCGCCGGACTCGGTGTAGCCCGACTCCGTCCGGCGGTGGTTGCCGTTGAGGTAGCGGCTGTCCACCTTGAACGACACGTAACTGGCGGTGGTCCGGGCCCACGCGGTGCGGCAGCGCGGGCTGTACCGCAGCTCGACGGAGCCGATCGGGCTCGACGTCTTGTACGTGTAGGTGCCGGACTTCGGCACGACAGCGTCCTCGGCGCAGGTGTAGTAGGCGGAGCCGTTGTAGTAGATCTTGTAGGTCTGCGGGTTCCGGCCGTCGCAGGAAGATCCACAGCCGGACGCGGCGAGCGTCGCCTCGTCGATCATGGTGGCGTTGCCGGCCGCGATCTCCGCCATGACCGCGGCGCTGGGCTCGGCGGCCGCCGCGACCTCGGCGGCGCGGTCGGGGGCGGCCTGGGCCGAGGCGGGTGCCGCGAGCAGGCTCACGGCGAGGGCCGAGGTGACGCCGAATGTGCGTAACAGACGCTTCACGTGTGCTCCTGGTGATGAGGGGACGACTGCACGCAGCCTGACGGCAGCGCTCATCGCCGCGTCATGACTGGCTCATCGCCCCATCACCGCCGCCCGCCCACCGC
>NZ_POTX01000280.1 GCF_003236305.1 Micromonospora endophytica
GGCGTCGGGTGCGGCGGGACCGGGTACGCCGAGGGCCGCGGGCGGACCGTGGCGCGCGCCCGGGCGGTCGGCGGGGCGGCGCGGATGGCGGTCGGCGGGCGGGTCGACTGCCGTGCGGTGCGCGCGGGTGATGCGCGTCTGACCCGTCGGCCTCTTTTCCCATCGTGAACGGGGGTTTAGTGTGGGGACGGGGGAGGGCAACCCCCGTCCCCACCATGTTGCGGTCACGCACGTGCGGATTGGCGTCCCAGTCGTGCGTGTCGCGCGGGAGCCGGGCCACGCGAGTGGCTGAGGATCCACCTCCCTCCACTGTGTGGGGCGTCGGCTGACGGCGGTGTCCGGGCTGGCCCGCCGTCGGCCTGTGGGCTAGGTCCCCGGTGCCGTGGGCACGACACCAGGTGATCTTCTGGTTGGAACTCTGTCGATGGAAGCGCTCCCATCGACGATGCTGCGACTGTAACGCCCGTCACGGCTTTGTGAAAGCCCCAAAACGAGATCGAAACAACTGAGTGTTTCCGGAAGTCTCGTCTCTGGTGCTGGGAGCGCTTCCATGGCAAACTGTCGATCGACCGCGTGGAGCCAGACAGCGCGCGAGCGCGGGTCGCCGAGGGCATCCGGTGCATCCGGTACGGCGTCCTGTCAGCAGTGGGCGATGCAGCCGTGACCACGGCTGCCCTCACCGCCGCCGGCCATCCGGCCGGAGAGACCACCATCCACTGGCGCTGCGCGACCTGACGGGTCGGCAGGCGTCATCGCCGGGACGGCACCGCCCCCGGCCTGGTCCGAGGAGACACCGCGCAGATGAGAAATCTGGCAAGACGCCGCCGGCTGGCGTGGCTCGCCGCCGCGGCACTGGCGCTCGGCGGGGTCACCGTACCCGCCGCCGCCGCGCAGGCCGCGCCGGCCTGCGACGTGGTCTACGCGACAAACGACTGGAGCAACGGGTTCACCGCCAACGTGACCCTCAAGAACCTCGGCGATCCGATCAACGGTTGGACGCTCAAGTTCGCCTTCCCCGGCAACCAGCGGGTCACCCAGGGCTGGTCGGCCCGGTGGAGCCAGAGCGGCAACGAGGTCACCGCCACCAACGAGTCCTACAACGGCAACCTGGCCACCGGCTCGTCGGTCAGCCTCGGCTTCAACGGCTCCTACAGTGGCAGCAACCCGAAGCCGACCTCGTTCTCGGTCAACGGGGTCACCTGCGGTGGCGTCGCGCAGCAGCCGCCGACGGTGAGCCTGTCGGTGCCCGCCGGCCCGTTCACCGCCCCGGCCACCGTGCCGCTGACCGCCACCGCCAGCGACCCGGACGGCACCATCGCCCGGGTCGAGTTCTACCGCAACGGGCTGCTGGTCAACACCGACACCACCGCGCCGTACGCGTACACGCTGGAGAACCTGCCGGCCGGTGACTACGCCGTGCAGGCCAAGGCCTTTGACAACAGCGGTCTCTCCGCGGTCGCCGAGCGGTCGTTCACCGTCGCCGGGTCCACCTCGCCGGCCGTGGTGGCCACCCCCACCGCGGTGACCGTGCCCGAGGGCGGCAGCTCGACGTTCAACCTGAAGTTGAGCCGGGCGCCCACCTCGAACGTCGCGGTGACCCTGGCCCGCACGGGCGACACGGACATCACCGTCTCGCCGACCACGGCGACGCTCACCACGAGCAACTGGAACACCGGGGTCAACGTGACAGTGAACGCGGCCGAGGACTCCGACACCGTCGGCGGCACCGCCACCATCACCGCCTCGGCCACCGGTCACACGCCGGCGACCATCACCGTCACCGAGATCGACAACGACGTGCCTGGCGGCGACGGCGAGTACGTCCAGCGCTTCCTCACCCAGTACAACAAGATCAAGAATTCGGGCTACTTCAGCCCCGAGGGCGTGCCCTACCACTCGATCGAGACCCTGATCGTCGAGGCGCCGGACCACGGGCACGAGACCACGTCGGAGGCGTTCAGCTTCTGGCTGTGGCTGGAGGCGTACTACGGGCGGGTGACCCAGAACTGGGCGCCGTTCAACAACGCCTGGACGGTGATGGAGAAGTACATCATCCCGTCCACGGCTGACCAGCCGACCGCCGGCGCGGCCGGTGACGCCACCTACGCCGCCGAGAACGACCTGCCCAGCCAGTACCCGTCACAGTTGCAGCCCAACGTGCCGGTGGGCAAGGACCCGCTGCGCGCGGAGCTTCAGCAGACCTACGGCACCGGCTCGATCTACGGCATGCACTGGCTGCTGGACGTGGACAACGTCTACGGCTTCGGCCGCTGTGGCGACGGCACCACCCGGCCGGCGTACATCAACACCTTCCAGCGCGGCACCCAGGAGTCGGTGTGGGAGACCATCCCGCAGCCCTCCTGCGACACCTTCGCGCACGGCGGCCAGTACGGCTACCTGGACCTGTTCATCAAGGAGTCCGGCACCCCGGCCAAGCAGTGGAAGTACACGAACGCCCCGGACGCCGACGCCCGGGCCGTGCAGGCCGCCTACTGGGCCCTGACCTGGGCCAAGGAGCAGAACAAGCAGGCCGACGTGGCGACCACCGTGGCCAAGGCCGCCAAGATGGGCGACTACCTGCGGTACGCCATGTTCGACAAGTACTTCAAGCGGGTCGGCAACTGCGTCGGGGCCACCACCTGCCCGGCGGGCAACGGTCGCGATTCCGCCCACTACCTGATGTCCTGGTACTACGCCTGGGGCGGCGCGTACGAGACCAGCCAGAACTGGTCGTGGCGGATCGGCTCCAGCCACAGCCACTTCGGCTACCAGAACCCGTTCGCGGCGTGGGCGCTGACCAACGTCGCCGAGCTCAAGCCCAAGTCGCCGACCGCGGCCGCCGACTGGGAGAAGAGCTTCGAGCGGCAGCTGGAGTTCTACACCTGGCTCCAGTCCGCCGAGGGCGGCATCGCCGGTGGCGCGACCAACAGCTGGGGCGGCCACTACGGCACGCCGCCGGCCGGCACCGCCACCTTCTACGGCATGTTCTACGACGAGGACCCGGTCTACAACGACCCGCCGTCGAACCAGTGGTTCGGCATGCAGGTCTGGTCGATGCAGCGCATCGCCGAGCTGTACCTGGTCACCGGCAACGCCCGGGCCAAGGCGCTGCTGGACAAGTGGGTGCCGTGGGCGATCGCCAACACCACGCTGGGCACCAACTGGTCCATCCCGTCGGACATGGAATGGACCGGTCAGCCCGCCAACTGGAACCCGACCAGCCCGCAGCCCAACAACAACCTGCACGTCGAGGTGACGGTGAAGGGTCGGGACGTCGGCGTCACCTCCGCCCTGGCCCGCACGCTCATCGCGTACGCGGCGAAGTCGGGTAACACGGCGGCGAAGACCACCGGCAAGGGGCTGCTGGACGCGCTGCACGCGGCCAGCGACGCGCAGGGCGTGTCGACTGTGGAGAAGCGCGGCGACTACCGGCGCTTCGACGATGTCTACAACGCCTCCACCGGCCAGGGCCTCTACGTCCCGCCGGGCTGGACCGGCCGGATGCCCAACGGCGACCAGATCGCCCCGGGCAAGAGCTTCGTCGACATCCGGTCGTTCTACAAGAACGACCCGGCGTGGCCGAAGGTCCAGGCGTACCTCGACGGCGGGCCGGAGCCGGAGTTCCGCTACCACCGGTTCTGGGCCCAGGCGGACGTCGCCATGGCGTACGCCGACTACGCGAAGCTGTTCCCCAACGGCTGAGTGAACTCCTCCGGCCGGGCACCGACCCGGCCGGAGGCTTCGGCCGGGCCACGGGGGTAAGAGGCAGGTCCGGCCGGCGGCCTGACACCCACGGTCAGGCCGGGGGTGGGTCGGTCCATCTGGCCGACGCAGCGGAGAAGATCGGCCCACCCCCACCATGCCCGACTCGCCGGGCGTACTACGCAGATCGCGAAAAAAAGTAGCCACCCCGGGATCACAACCCGCCCCGGGACGGAGTAACGTACATCACCGGAGAGGCCGCTCCCCCCGTGGCGGCCTCTCCCTTTACGTGTCAGCTCGCTCAGCCGCGCACCGCCCCCGCAGGCGGCGGCGTCTCGACCTCGCCCGCCGGCACCGGATGACGCAGCCCCGGATGCCCGGCCGGCAGCGCGCGGCGCACCAGCGCCCAACTGAGCGCCAACGCCGTGGCCACCAGCGGCCAGGTCAACCCGACCCGGGCCGCGGTCAGGGCGAGCACCTGCCCGCTCAGATACAGCGGCAGGAACACCGCCACCCGCAGCACATAGGTCGCCGTCCAGACCCAACTGCCCCGCCCGTACGCCCGCAGCAGCGCCGGGTCGCGCCGCCACCGCCCGCGCTGGCCGAGCGCGGCACCGACCACCACCCCGAGCAACGGCCACCGCACCACGATGCTCACCGCCCACACCAGGGCGCTTGCCGCGTTGGCCAGCAACTGCACCAGGAAGAAGTCCTCGGCGCGCCCGGTGCGCACCACCACGATCGCCGCCACACAGACGGCGAGCAGCCCGACCAGCACCGACCGGGGGCGGTGTCCCCGGCGCAGCCGCCACCCGGCCACCAGCACACCGACGGTCAGGGCGGTGATCACCCCGACGGTGACCGACCGCCCGGCCAACAGCCACCCCACCGTGAAGGCCACCGGCGGCACTGTCGCGTCCACCGCGCCACGGCGTCCGCCGAGCAGATCGGCAAGCGACTCCGGCCGCCCGACGGCTGTGGCGTCCCGCTGCGACGTACCGGTCACCGTGTCCTCCCTCGCCTGCGCCTCAACCTATCCCCTCTCCCGCCGGCAGCGGTGGGGCACCGAACGGCAGGTGCGGCCGGACCGCTAAGTTGTGCGGGTGCGCGTCACGCCGAGGGGTGGAACTGCGGTCTGGCTGGTCGTCCTGGCCCTCGTCCAGGCGGTGGCCTTCCTGCTCGTGTGGCGCTTCGCCGTGCACACCGGGACCGGTCAGTGGATCGACACGGTGGCGCTCACCGGCAACCGGATCGGCCGCGACCACATCGAGGAACCGGTCAACCGCCTGCTCAACGCGATGTCCGTGGTGTCGCTGCTGGCAGCCACCCTGACGATCGGATTCATCGCGCTGATCCGCGGCCGGGTCGCCCTCGCCGTCGCGGCCACCCTGCTGATCGCCGGCGCCAACGTCACCACCCAGGTGCTCAAGCACACCCTGGCCCGCCCCGACTTCGGCGTCGACCCGGAGCGTGCGTTCACCGGCAACAGCCTGCCCAGCGGCCACACGACGGTGGCCGCGTCGGTGGCGGTGGCGCTGGTGCTGGTGCTGCCGCCCAAGGTACGGCCCGTCGCCGCCGTGGTCGGTGCCGGCTACGCCGCGACCGCCGGGGTGGCCACCCTCTCCGCGAGCTGGCACCGACCCAGCGACGCGGTGGCCGCGTTCCTCGTGGTCGGAGTCTGGGCGGCCCTGGCCGGGCTGCTGCTGCTGATCTTCCAGCGGGAGCGGGCCCAGGTCGCCTCGGCCGACGCGCACCGTCTCACCGCGTCGCTGCTCGGCCTCGCCGGCCTGCTGGCGATCGGGGTGTGCGTGCTGGCGTTGTGGTGGCTGCTGGGCCAGCGGGGCATCCCCGCCGCCGAGCTGGGCCGCCAACCCCTCTTCCTCGGCTACGCCGGCAGCGCCGCCGGCATCGCCGGCTCGATGGGCGTGGTGATGGCGCTGGCGCTCGCCGCGGTGCACCGGCTCGTCCCGCGCCACAAGGGGTGAGCGGCACATGAATCGGGTACGCGACGCCTTCCGCGCCGAGTGTGACCGGCTGGGCCAGGTGTTGCGTACCCTCGACGGACCGGACCTGGAACGACCGACCGACTGCCCGCCGTGGACGGTGGCCGAGCTGATGGCGCACGTCCGCACCGGTGCCGCCCGGCTGGCCGACATGCTTGCCGCCCCGGCACCCACCCAGGCCCGGGTCGACGCCGCAGGCTACTTCGGTGCCGCCAAGTTCACGCCACCTGTCGACGCCGCCCGCATCGACGCCGCCCGCGCCGAAGCGGGACGCGCTGCGGGTGTCGACGTGTCGACGCTGGCGGCGGAGTTCGACCGGGCCTGGCGGGCCACCCTCGACGCGGTCGACGCCCACCCGGCGGACCGGGTGGTACGCACCCGGCACGGCGACGCGATGACGGTGACGGAGTTCCTGCGTACCCGGGTGGTGGAGGTCGGGGTGCACGGCCTGGACCTGGCCGCGGCACTGGGCCGGCCCCCCTGGCTGACCGCGACCGCCGGCCAGGTGATCGCCGACCTGCTCACCGGCGGCCGACCCTTGCCGGCCGAGCTGGGCTGGGACCGGCTGACCCTGATCGCCAAGGCCACCGGCCGAACCCCGATCGACCCCGCCGAGCAGGCCACGCTCACCCGCGCGGCGCTGCCGCTGCTCTCCTTCGGCCGCTGACGCCGCGCGAAACCCGCCGACGCCGGCCGGGCGGGCATCGCGCGGGGATCCGCTGCGGCTCGACCGGGCGGGCCCGTCAGGCGGGGGAGCGGGGTGCCGGCACGTGCGGGACGGCGGTACGCAGGCGGGCCAGCACCACCGGATCGATGCGGCCGGGCACCAACCGTTCCTCCAGGTTCTCCATCCCGGCCCAGTCCACCAGGGCGTCCTCGGGCTCAGCCGGATCGGCCGGATGACCGAGCGCGGTCAGCAGCCCGGCCACCTCGGCGGCGAGCGCTCCGGCCAGGTCGAGCAGGGTGGCCGGGTCCGGGCGGCTGAACATCAGGGTGTGCACGGCCAGCAACCTGTCGAGTTCGGTGATCGGGTCGGGATGATCGTCGACCCGCAGGTCGACGAGCAGATCGCCGGTGCCGCCGTACCCGCCGCCCTGGCGGACCACCAGCAGGCCGGCGCTCTGCTGACCCCGCCGGTCGCCACCGGCCCGCTGCCCGGCGCGCAGCGCGGCGAGCAGCCGCTGCGCGAAGGGCCTGTCGGTGCCGGTCAGCCAGGTGTCGCGTAGCGCGTCGACCACCTCCGGGCCGGTGAGGATGTTGCCCTGCGCGGCCCATCCGTCGCCC
>NZ_POTX01000281.1 GCF_003236305.1 Micromonospora endophytica
CCCCTGGAGGTACCAGGTGCCACCGTTGCCCCATCCCGACGACCCGCTCCCGCACCCCGCCCCTGGCCCGATCACCCGCACCGCGACCGGGCCGGCCGTGACCGGGCTGACTGTCCACGGTCGGGCTGTCCGCGTACCCGATCGAAGGTGCTGACGTGACCACGGCCCGGCGGCCCGGCGACGAGCCGGTGCCGCGGCGATGTCGGCCGGCTCCACCTGACCCACGGCGGGCCACGGCGGTGATCTCGCACACACCGCTGCGGCCGCTCTGGTGCTGCCGGGCCTGCGCCGCGCCCTGGCCCTGCGGCCCGGCGCGACTCGCCCTGCTCCGGGAGTACGCCCAGGACCGGGTCGTGCTGCTCATCCACCTCGGTGGCCTGCTGCACGAGGCCGCCGGCCACCTGCACACCCTCATTCCGGACGACGAACCGGACCCGAAGCGACTCTTCGACCGCTTTCTCGGCTGGGCGCTGATCCACCGATCCGCGCGGGCTTGACTTCGAGTGCGCTCTAAACGGAATGCTGCTCGACATGACGATCACTCGGTTACTGGGACGCAGCGGGATCAAGGTCAGCGCGATCGGCCTGGGGTGCTGGGCCATCGGGGGCCCGCTGTGGGGTGACGACGGGCAGCCGCTCGGCTGGGGCGAGGTCGACGACAACGAGTCGGTGCGCGCCATCCACGCGGCGCTCGATCACGGGGCGACCTTCTTCGACACGGCGAGCAACTACGGTGCGGGACACAGCGAGCGGGTGCTCGGTCGGGCCCTCGCCGGTCGGCGCGACGGGGTGGTGATCGCCACCAAGTTCGGTTACACCACTGACGAGGCGACCCGCCGGGCCCTCGGCACCGACCACAGCCCGGCGTACGCGGTGGAGAGTCTCCAGACGTCGCTGCGCCGGCTCGGCACCGACCACGTCGACCTGTTCCAGCTGCACCTGGGGGACCTGCCGCCCGCCGTCGCGCTCGACCTGGTCGACACGCTGGAGGCCGAGGTCACCAAGGGCACCATCCGGGCGTACGGGTGGAGCACCGACGATCCTGCCTCGGCGGCGGCCTTCGCGGCGGCGGCCCCGCACTGCGCCACGATCCAGCACGACCAGTCGGTGCTGCGGGACAACGCCGAGATGCTGGCGGTCTGCGCGGCACATGACCTGGCCAGCATCAACCGGGGGCCGCTGGCGATGGGTCTGCTGACCGCTACGACCCGGTCGCTGGGCGACGACGACGTGCGGGGCCGGGCGCCGCAGTGGCTGAGCTGGTTCACCGACGGCCAGCCGACGCCGGAGTGGGCCGAGCGGGTGGCCCGGGTGCGGGCCGCGCTCACCGCCGACGGCCGTACCCTCGCCCAGGGTGCCCTCGGCTGGTTGCTGGCACGCAGCCCGCGTACGGTGCCGATTCCCGGTTTCCGCACGGTGCGGCAGGTCGAGGAGAACCTCGGGGTGCTCGCCCTCGGCCCGCTGCCGGACGACGCGTTCGCCGAGGTGGAGCGGATCCTGGCCGAGCTGCGGTCGGCCGGCGACGGACCGGCGTAGCGCCACCGAACAGGCAGGAAACCGGGCCCACCCGGGCGGGCGGCCCCGGGTACGGCGAAAATGTCAGCATGCGGATCCTCATGGCCGGTGCGTCCGGCTTCCTCGGCACCCGGTTGGTCGACCAGCTCGTCGCCGACGGCCACCAGGTGACCCGGTTGGTGCGCCGGCCGCCGCGTACGCCGGACGAGCGGCGGTGGCAGCCGTCGGCGGCGCAGCTCGACCCGGCGCTTGTCGCCGAGGCCGACGCGGTGGTCAACCTGGCCGGCGCGGGTGTCGGCGACCAGCGCTGGACCGAGCGGTACCAGCAGTTGATCCGCTCCAGCCGGGTGGACACCACCAGCACGCTGGCCATCACGATCGCCGGGTTGCCGGCCGCCGACCGACCCGAGGTGTTGGTGAACGCCTCGGCGATCGGCTGGTACGGCAACACCGGCGACCGGGTGGTCGAGGAGGACGCGCCGGCCGGTGAGGGTTTCCTCGCTGACGTGGCCCGGGTGTGGGAGGCGGCGACCCGGCCGGCCGAGGACGCCGGGGTGCGGGTGGTGCGGCTGCGCACCGGCCTGCCGCTGCACCGCGACGGCGGGCTGCTCAAGCCGCAGTTGCTGCCGTTCAAGCTGGGCATCGCCGGCCGGCTCGGCAGCGGGCGGCAGTGGATCCCGTGGATCTCGATGGTCGACTGGCTGCACGCCACCACGTTCCTGCTGGCCCGCGCCGACCTCGCCGGCCCGGTGAACGTGGTGGGCCCGGCACCTGTCACCAATGCCGAGTTCACCCGGGAGTTGGCCCGGCAGCTGCGCCGTCCCGCGATCATCCCGATCCCGGCGCTGGCCCTGCGGGTGGCCCTGGGCGGCTTCGCCCAGGAGGCCCTGACCAGCACCCGCGTCCTGCCCGGGGTGTTGAACCGGGCCGCGTTCACCTTCCGCCACCCCGACCTCCCCAGCGCCCTGCACGCCGCCCTGCACGACTGATCCCGTCGGTTCTTTCGCCGGTGCTCTGGTGCCTCCCGCCGGTGCCTCCCGTCGGTGCTTTCGGTGGTGCTTTTGGCGGTGCCTCCCGCGGGTGCTTTCGGTGGTGCTTTTGGCGGTGCCTCCCGCGGGTGCTTTCGGTGGTGCTTTTGGCGGTGCCTCCCGCGGGTGCTTTCGGTGGTGCTTTCGCCCGCGTCAGCAGCCGATGACCCAGTGGTTGGGGTCGGTCTGCCGCAGCGTGCTCGTGTAGAAGGTGTTGTAGAGGCCCATCCGCTGGTTCGAGCCGTTGGCGTAGGCGTAACCGCCCGATTGGTACGCGCGGCCGGCGGCCACGTGGGCGTAGTTGCTTGCGGTGACGCAGGTCGGGCTGGCGGTCGGCGTCGGACTCGCCGTCGGGGTCGGGCTCGCGGTCGGGGTCGGGTTCGCGGTCGGGTTCGCGGTCGGGGTCGGGCTGGCCGTCGGGGTCGGTGCCGGGCCGCCGTCGTTCAGGCCGAAGAAGAGCGCGTCCCGGTACGCCGAGCAGATGGTGTCCAGGAAGTACGCGGCGGCGGTGCCGCACTGGTCCGCGCCGCTGCCCGGATCGACAGGGGTGCCGTGCCCCATGCCGGAGACCCGGTAGACCCGGACGACGTCGTTGCCGTACACCTCGAGTGTGGTGTTCGCCGGCAGCTGCGTGGTGCTGGTGGGGGTCTGCGCCACGCCGAGCACGTTCGTCCACTGGTCGCGGGACTCGGTGGCGTTCGCCGTGGCCACCGTGTAGTCGGCGGTGCCGTGCCAGATGGCCACCTTCGGGCGTGCGCCGGAGTAGCCGGGGTGGGCGTTGCGGACCAGGTCGCCCCACTGGGCCGGGGTCTTGTCGACGCCCGGACTCATGCAGGAGAACGCATTGACCATGCTGGTGGCGCAGCGGTGCGGGACACCGGCGATCACCGAACCAGCGGCGAAGACCTCCGGGTAGGTGGCGAGCATGGTGGCGCTCATCGCCCCACCGGCGGAGAGTCCGCTGACGTACACCCGGTTGGCGGCCGTACCGTAACTGGACTGGGCGTGGTCGACCATCTGCTTGATCGACAACGCCTCGCCCTGACCCCGGCTGGTGTCGCCGGTCTCGAACCAGTTGAAGCAGGAGCTGGAGTTGTTGGCGGAACGCTGCTCCGGCAGGATCAGCGCGAACTTCCACTGGTCGGCGTACTTCTGCCAGCCCGAGTTGGCGAAGTAGCCGGCGGCGTTCTGCGCGCAGCCGTGCAACAACACCACAGCGGGGGCACCCGACGGCAGGTTGTCCGGCCGGTAGGCGTACATGGCGAGGTTGCCGGGGTTGGAGCCGAAGCTGGTCACCTGGGTCAGGGACGCGGCCTGGGCGGGAGCGGCGACCGACACCAGCGCGGTGGCGGCCAGGGCGAGGCCGGCCAGCGCGCCGGTCAGGCGGCTGGTCAGGGTACGACGACGGCGCACGGAGACCTCCTAAGGTTGTGAGCTGGGTCACCGATAATTGCCGTGACGTTACGCAGACGTGTCGCGACTATGACATGGCGCGGACGCACACATTCGTCGATGCCCGGATGTGGCACCGCAGCCCAGCCCGCGCACGGCACACGGCGCATCCGGCACGCGGAGCGGGGCGCAGCGCAGACGGCGCGCGGCGCAGACGGCGCGCGGCGCAGACGGCGCGCGGCGCAGACGGCGCGCGGCGCAGACGGCGCGCGGCGCAGACGGCCCGCGGCGCAGACGGCCCGCGGCGCAGACGGCCCGCGGCGCAGACGGCGCGCGGCGCAGACGGCGCGCGGCGCAGACAGCGCGGGCGTGTTAATAGGGGGCCCCTTACCTACACGAGGCGTTAATAGGGGGCCCTTCCTTGCACCGGGGCGGAGGGTGTGGTTGGTAACGTCCGCTAGGTGCCCACCTCCCCGTCCGTGGCGTCCGCGCCCGCTTCGCCGCCGCGGGTCGCCCGTGACCGTCGCACCGACCTGATCGTGACGCTTGTCGCGCTGGCCCTCGCCGTCTGGGTGACGAGTGGGCTGTGGCGGGATCCGAACGGCCGCGCGATCACCGTCAACTCCAGTGACCAGGCGCTCTTCGAGTGGCTGTTGGCGTTCGGCGGGCACACCGTGACCCACCTGCAGAACCCGCTCTTCACCTACCTGATCAACGTTCCGGACGGGGTCAACCTCGCGGTCAACACCTCGATCACGGTGTACGCGGTGGTCTTCGCCCCGCTGACGTACCTGATCGGGCCGCCGGCCACCTTTCTGGTGATCCTCACCCTGAACCTGGCCGCCACCGCGGTCGCCTGGTACTGGCTGCTCTCCCGACACCTGGTCGACAGCCGGCTGGCCGCCGCGATCGGTGGCCTGTTCATCGGCTTCTCCCCCGGCATGGTGTCGCACGCCAACGCCCACCTGAACTGGACCGCCGGCTGGCTGGTGCCGCTGCTGGTGTGGCGGGTCTTCGCGCTGCGCCGAACCGGGCACTGGTGGCGCGACGGGGTGCTGCTCGGTCTGCTCGTCGCGGTCGCCTTCTCGATCGCGGCCGAGGGTCTGTTCTTCACCGCGCTGGCGCTCGGTGTCTTCGTCGCCGTCTGGGCGCTGCATCCCGCCAACCGGGCCGAGGCGCGGGCCGTGCTGCCGTCGTTCCTGCGCGGGCTCGCGGTGACCGCGGTGGTCGCCGGAGTGCTCCTGGCCTATCCGCTCTGGCTGCACTTCGCCGGGCCGCAGCGGTTCCACGGCACCGGTTTCGACGCGGTGATCCACTCCGAGGACATCGCGGCGTACGCGGCGTACCCGCGCCGCTCGCTGGCGGGCGAGGCGGGTTTCGGCACCTCGCTGGCACCGAACCCCACCGAGGAGAACTCCTTCTTCGGGTTGCCGCTGCTGGTGCTCGCCGTCGGCTGCTTCGTGCTGGTGTGGCGGCGCGCCGACCCGGGCCGCCGGGCCACCCTCTGGGCGCTCGGCGTGCTCGCGGTGGTCTTCGGCACGCTCTCCTTCGGGCCGGTGGCCAAGGTGGACGGGCACCGTACCGACCTGCCGATGCCGTTCGACCTGTTCGGGCACCTGCCGGTGGTCAACGCCGCGCTGCCGGCCCGGCTCGCGCTGGTGGTGACCCCGGTGATCGGGCTGCTGCTGGCGTACGCCGTGGATCAGCTCCGCCGGCAGCCACCGCGCCGGGCGGCGGCGGTGGCCTGGACGGTGGGCTTCGTGGTGGCGCTGGTGCCGCTCTTCCCGACGCCGCTGCTGACCATCGAGCGCGAGCCGATCCCGCGTTTCATCACCTCCGGTGCGTGGCGGGAGTACGTCTCCCCGGGCGGCACGCTGACCCCGGCCCCGCTCACCCTGGACGTCTATCCCGACGGTCAGCGCTGGCAGGCGTACGCGCTGGCGAACCGGCAGGGTGAGTTCGCCATCCCGTCCGGCTTCTTCCTGGGGCCCGGCGGTCCCGACGACAGGGGTCGGATCGGGCCGGTGCCGCGTCCCTTCGGCGCGCTGCTGGACCAGGCGGCCCGCACCGGTCTGCCGCCGATCGTCACCGAGGGCACCCGCGAGGAGGTCCAGGCCGACCTGGTGCACTGGCGGATCGAGACGGTGGTGCTCGCCGACGAGGTGCACGGCGCGAAGTGGCCGGTCGACGAGGACGCCGTCCGGCGTACGTTGACCACGCTGTTCGGTGAACCCGAGCGGGTCGAGGACGTCTGGCTCTGGCGGGTCCAGCAGCGGTGACCGGCATCGGCTCGCGGCGGGCTGCAGGTGACGGCATCGGCTCGCGGCGGGCTGCAGCGGCGGCGAGTGGGCCGGCTCACCGGCGGTGACCGGCGGGTACGGGTTTAGGCTGGCAAGCGTGACCGCGACGACCTCCGGCCTGACGGCCGTGCCCGCCGGTGTCCTCGACTACCCGACCGCCTGGGACGAGCAGCGTCGCCTGCACGAGGCGGTGGTCGCCGGCGAGCGCGGCGACACCGTGCTGCTGCTGGAGCATCCGAGCGTCTACACCGCCGGCAAGCGCACCGAGCCGTGGGACCGGCCGGTCGACGGCACCCCGGTGGTCGACGTGGACCGCGGCGGCAAGATCACCTGGCATGGTCCGGGGCAGCTGGTCGGGTACCCGATCCTGCGCCTGCCCGACCCGGTCGACGTGGTCGCGTACGTCCGGCGGGTCGAGCAGTTGCTGATCGACGTCTGCGCCGAGTTCGGCCTGTCCACTGAACGGATCGAGGGACGCAGCGGAGTCTGGGTGCCGGCCGACGACCGGGGGCCGGCCCGCAAGGTCGCCGCCATCGGCATCCGGGTCGCCCGGGGGGTCACCCTGCACGGTTTCTCGATCAACTGCGACTGCGACCTGGCGTACTTCGACCGGATCGTGCCGTGCGGCATCCGCGACGCGGGGGTCACCTCGCTCACCGCCGAGCTGGGCCGCCCCGTCACCGTCGCCGACGTACTCCCCGTCGCCACCCACCAC
>NZ_POTX01000282.1 GCF_003236305.1 Micromonospora endophytica
CCCACCACCACCACATCAGGTGTAAGGAGGGGCCCCCTGCTAACGCCTCGTGTATAGGAAGGGCCCCCGCTTAACACGAGAGCCCCCTGATCAGCTCGGCAGCGACACGCGCCGGATCGGCGACATCGGAGAGCGCGCCGACCACCGCCACCCCGTACGCCCCGGCGGCCCGCAGCGCCGGCACCCGCTGCGCCGTCACGCCGCCGATGGCGATCACCGGTACGCCCACCGCCTCGACCACCGCCCGTACGCCCGCCGCGCCGATCGCCGGCGGCAGGCCGTCCTTCGTGGTGGTGGCATGGCAGGGGCCGACGCCCAGGTAGCTCGCTCCGGCGTGGACCGCCGCTACGGCAGTCCCCGGTTCCCGCGCCGTCGCGCCCAGCACGGCGGCCGGACCAAGGACCTGTCGGGCCGCGACCACCGGCAGGTCGTCCGCGCCGACGTGGCCGCCGGCCGCGCCCGCGGCCAACGCGACGTGCAGCCGGTCGTTGACCAGGCAGGTCACCTGGTACGGCGCGCACAGCCCGACCACCCGCCGGGTCAGGTCGTACGCCTGCCGGTCGGTGGCGGTGTCCTCGACCCGGACCTGGACGACCAACTCGGCGTGGGCGACCGGAAGCACGGCCCGCAGCACGGCCAACGGATCGCGTCCGGGTCGGGTGTCGGTGATCAGATGCAGTCGTCCCAGGGACGGCACGGCAACGCTCCTCCCTGCGCCGGCATTACCCGGATCAGGTTCGACGGTCGGGGGCTCACAGCCCCCCTCTCAGCCCGGTCAACCGGGCTCCCGTGGGTCACTTGGCTGTCACCGTACGACAAATCCGCTGGCCTGCCAAGGTGTCGGCGGAAAGACGGCACCACTATCGATGTGTTGCAGAAACGTTACCCATCGAGACCTTGCCATGAACCGATTCAGCCGGGATTAATTTGTTCAGCGACTCGACATAATGCTGGAACGGATGCCCTGGCAAGGTGTCCGGCCCGGCCTCCACCTGGGTCGGTCTTCGGCGAGCTGGCCCCGCAACCCCTGTCCGGCAAGGACAAAGGAGACCGGAGTGTCCCGACCACGCCGTGCCCGCGTACCCATCACCGCCACCCTCCTCAGCCTCGGCCTCGCCATGACCACGCTGGCCGCCGCACCTGCGCAGGCAGCCCCCGCAGCCGTTCCCGTCGCGCAGGCCGCGCCGGCAACCGCGCAGGCCGCCCCCGCAGCGGCTGACCAGCCTTTCTCGGTGCTCGTCTTCTCCAAGACCGCCGGGTTCCGCCACGACTCGATCCCGACCGGCATCGCGGCCATCCAGCAACTCGCCGCGGCGCACGACTTCACCGTCGACACCACCGAGGACGCCGCCGCGTTCACCGACGCCAACCTCGCCCGCTACCAGGCGGTCATCTGGCTCTCCACCACCGGTGACGTGCTCAACAACGAGCAGCAGGCGGCGTTCGAACGCTACATCCAGGCCGGCGGCGGGTACGCCGGCATCCACGCCGCCTCCGACACCGAGCACAGCTGGTCCTGGTACGGCGACCTGGTGGGTGCGTACTTCGCCAGCCACCCGGCCAACCAGACGGCCACGGTCAAGGTGGAGGACCCGGCCCACGAGTCCACCGCGCACCTGCCGGAGCGCTGGTCCCGGTACGACGAGTGGTACAACTACCGCACCAACCCACGCGGCAAGGTGCACGTGCTGGCCACTCTCGACGAGACCAGCTACAACGCCGGCACCGGCGCCATGGGTCACGACCACCCGATCGCCTGGTGCCAGGACTACGACGGCGGCCGGGCCTGGTACACCGGGGGTGGACACACCCGCGAGTCGTACGCCGAGCCGGAGTTCCTGGAGCACCTGCTCGGCGGCATCCGGACCGCCGCCGGGGTGGCCGGTGCCGACTGCCGCGCCTCGCTCAACTCGAGCTTCGAGAAGGTGACGCTGGACAGCAACACCAGCAACCCGATGGAGCTGGACATCGCGCCCGACGGGCGGGTCTTCTACATCGAGCGCGACGGCCGGGTGCAGATCGTCAAGCCGGACACCGGCAACACGGTCACCGCCCTCAGCCTCAGCGTCTTCACCGGCAACGAGGACGGCCTGATCGGCATCCGGCTCGACCCGGACTTCGCCACCAACAACTGGGTGTACCTGTACTACGCCCCCAGCGGCGGCGGGCCGCGCAACTACCTGTCCCGGTTCACTGTCAGCGGTGACCGCATCGACCCGGCCAGCGAGATGGTCGTCCTCCAGGTCGACACGCAGCGCAACACCTGCTGCCACGCGGGTGGGACGATGACCTTCGACTCGGCCGGCAACCTCTACCTGGCCACCGGGGACAACACCAACCCGTTCTCGTCCGACGCGTACGCCCCTATCGACGAGCGGCCGGGGCGCGCCGACTACGACGCGCAGCGCACCTCCGGCAACACCAACGACCTGCGCGGCAAGGTGATCCGGATCCACCCCGAGGACGACGGGTCGTACACCATCCCGGAGGGCAACCTCTTCCCGCCGGGCACCGACAAGACCCGTCCGGAGATCTACGCGATGGGTTTCCGCAACCCGTTCCGGATCGGCATCGACCTGGAAACCGACGTGCTCTACGTGGCCGACTACGGGCCGGATGCCGGCTCGGCCAACCCGAACCGGGGCCCGGAGGGCCTGGTGGAGTGGAACATCGTCGACCGGCCCGGCAACTTCGGCTGGCCGTACTGCCACGGCAACAACCGGGCGTACAACGACTACCAGTTCCCCTCCGGTCCGTCCGGTGCGAAGTTCGACTGCGCGAACCCGGTGAACGACTCGCCTAACAACACCGGACTGACCGACCTGCCGCCGGCCATCGCGGCCACCGTCGACTACGGCTACGCGGCCAACCCGCGCTTCCCGGAGATCGGTGGCGGCGGCGCGCCGATGGGCGGCCCGGTCTACCGGTACGACGCGGACCTCGACTCCGACCGCAAGTGGCCGGCCTACTACGACGGCAAGGCGCTCTTCGGCGAGTGGAACCAGTCGCGGATGTACACCATGCAGCTCAGCCAGGACGGCAAGTCGCTCGTGGACATCAACCGGCTGCTCGACGGGATGAGTTTCATCCGGCCGATGGACTTCGAGTTCGGCCCCGACGGCGCGATGTACCTGATCGAGTGGGGCAGCGGCTTCGGCGGCAACAACGACAACTCCGGGGTCTACCGGATCGACTACATCGCCGGTGACCGGGCGCCGATCGCGGTGGCCGCCGCCGAGCCGACCTCCGGGCCGGCGCCGTTGACTGTCCAGTTCTCCAGCGCCGGCTCCCGCGACCCGGACGGCGGCGCGCTCACCTACGCCTGGACGTTCGGTGACGGCGAAGGCTCCGACCAGGCCAACCCCACCCACACGTACGCCGCAGCGGGCAACTACAACGCCCAGCTCACCGTGACCAACCCCAAGGGACGTACGGCGGTGGCGAACGTACGGGTCACCGTCGGTAACACCGCACCGACTGTCACCATCGAGTTCCCGCCGGACGGCGGTTTCTTCGACTGGGGTGACCAGGTCAAGTACACGATCAAGGTGACCGACCCGGAGGACGGGGCTGTCGACTGCGACGACGTCCAACTCCAGGTCCTGCTCGGCCACGACGAGCACGCCCACCCGCTGGAGCAGCACACCGGCTGCACCGGCGTGGTGCAGACGCAGCTCGCCGCCGGTCACGGTGCCGAAGCGAACGTCTTCACCGTGCTGGAGGCCAGCTACACCGACCAGGGTGGGGTCGGCGGCGCCGACCCGCTCACCGGCCGGGCGCTGGAGATCCTTCAGCCCAAGCGGAAGCAGGCCGAGTACTACACCGAAACCGGGCGGGCCGCGGGCAGCACCGGCGGCGGCGACCCGGGTGTGGTGAAGGAGACCGCCGCTGACAGCGCCGGCGGGCAGAACATCGGCTTCATCGAGGACGGCGACTGGTGGTCTGTCGATCCGGCCAGCCTGACCGGCATCGACGACATCCGGTTCCGGGTCGCTTCGGGGGCCTCCGGCGGCCGGATCGACGTTCGCGCCGGTGCCGCCGACGGCCCGCTGGTCACCTCGGTCACCGTGCCGGGCACCGGTGCCTGGCAGACCTACACCGACGTCACCGCCGAGGTGCCGGCGGATGTCGACGCCCGGGGGACGCTCTACTTCGTGGCCAAGTCCCCGAGCGGCGGCGCCGGGAGCCTGTTCAACGTCAACTGGATGGACTTCCTCGGCAAGGGCGTCACCGACAACGCGCCGCCGACGGTGACCGCGACGGCCACCCCGACCGCCGGCATCGCGCCGGTCACGGTGGCCTTCTCGGGTACGGCCACCGACGCCGAGGACGACACCCCGTTCACGTACGAGTGGGACTTCGGTGACGGTGCAACGGCGGACACCCTGGACGCCAACCACACGTACACCACCCCGGGCACCTTCACCGCCACCCTGACGGTGACCGACAAGCGGGGTGCGAAGGCGTACGCCACCGTCACGGTGATGGTGGACGCGCCGAACACCTCCTGCTTCGGGGCCCGCTCCGACGACTTCGCCGGCGGCGAGCTGAACCGGGACCGGTGGACCACTGTGGTCCGGGAGAACCAGTCGTACGCGGTCTCCGATGGCGCGCTGCGCCTGCCCACCGCGGTGGGTGACCTGTACGGCACCCGCAACGACGCGTCGAACCTGGTACTCCAGGCCGCGCCGAGCGGGGCCTGGCAGGCCACCACGAAGGTGACGGTGCCGGTGACCGCCGACTACCAGCAGGCCGGCCTGATCATCTACGGCGACGACGACAACTACGCCAAGGTCGGGTTGCTCTTCGGTGGCAGCCGGAAGGTGGAGTTCATCCGGGAAACCGCCGGCAGCCCGCGCAACGAGGGGGCCGACAGCACCGCCGCGCCCGCCGGTGACACCATTCACCTGCGCCTGATCAGCGACGGGACGAACCTGACCGCCGCCTTCTCCACCGACGGGCAGACCTTCACTCCGGTCGGCCGGGCGGCGGCGCTCGCCGGGATCACCAACCCGCGGATCGGCCTGTTCGCGCTCAACGGCGGCACCACCGCACCGGTGGTCGACGCCGCCTTCGACTGGTTCCAGGTGACGCCGGACACCCCGGCCGAGCCGGTGGAGCCGTCCGACGAGTTCACCGGCACCGCGCTGGACAAGTGCCGGTGGGACGCGATTCTCCGGGAGGACCCGGCCGCTTACCGGGTCAGCGGCGGGTCGCTGCGCATCGACGTGCCCAATGGTGACATCTACGGCACCAGCAACACCGGGCCGACGAACTTCATCCTCCAGAACGCGCCCGAGGGCAACTGGACGATGGAGACGAAGATCGACGGCAGCCTGCTGGACGAGCAGTACCAGCAGGCCGGTCTGATCGTGTACGCCGACGACGACAACTACCTGAAGTTCGACTATGTGGTGGACAACCAGGCCGGCCAGCCGGTGACGCGGCGGATCGAACTCCGCAGCGAGATCGGCGGGACGATCCAGAATCCGCAGCCCGGGGCGGAGAACCTGACCTCGGCCCAGTGGTACCTGCGGCTGGCCCGCACCGGTGACACCTTCACCGGGTCGTACTCGGCGGACGGTGAGACCTGGACGGCGCTGGAGGAGTTGACCAACGCGGCGGTCGGCGCCACCCCGAAGGTGGGTCTGTTCACCCTCGGTGCCAACCAGACCGCGTCGAAGGCGGCGTCCTTCGACTACTTCCGGTTCTCCACCGGCGAGGCTGACGACACCGCTCCGGTAACCACCGCCGAGGTGTCCGGCACCCCGGTCGAGGGTTGGCACACCGGGCCGGTGACCATCACGCTCTCCGCCACCGACCCGGACGACGGCAGCGGGGTGGCCCGCACCGAGTACCAGCTCGACGACGCCACCGGCTGGACCACCTACAGCGCACCGGTGCAGGTGTCCGGGGACGGCGAGCACGAGCTGCGGTTCCGTTCCGTCGACGAGGCCGGCAACGTGGAGGAGACGAAGCGGGTCGCCGTCAAGATCGACGCCACCGCGCCGGTCAGCACCGCGGCGTTCGCCCCGGCGAACGACGAGGGCTGGCACGACGGCACGGTTCCGGTGGTGCTCACCGCGACCGACGCCGGTTCCGGGGTGAAGCTGCTGGAGTGGTCGCTCGACGGCGACGACTGGCAGCCGTACACCGCACCGGTCGAGGTCAGCGGGGACGGAGCCCACGAGTTGCTCTACCGGGCCACCGACAAGGCGGGCAACGCCGAGACGCTCAAGTCGGCGGTGGTACGCATCGACGGCACGAAGCCGACGCTGCTGGTCTCCGGAATCGCCGACGGCCAGCTCTACGGTGACAGCCAGGACGTCCGGGTGTCCTGGCAGGCGGTCGACCCCACCTCGGGCATCGCCGGGGTGGTCGGCACGCTGAACGGCCGGCCGTACGCCAGCGGCACCCTCCAGGCGATGTACGAGCTGCCGCTGGGCCTGCACGAGCTGACGGTGACCGCCACCGACAAGGCCGGCAACGCCACCACCGCCAACGTCCGGTTCTTCGTCACCACCTCGTTCCGGGACATGCAGAACCTGCTGGACCGGTTCAAGGCGACCGGGCGGCTCAAGAACCAGGCGTACAACCAGTTGTCGAACCGGCTCTCCAACGCCCGTACGGCGGAGGCGGCGGGTAACGACAACCGGGCGATCAACCAGCTCACCGCGTTCCGCACCCTGGCGGGTGACGCGTCGCTGGTCGCCGAGGCGGAGATCCGGGACGTGCTGATCCGGGACGCCGACGCGATGATCGTGCGGCTCGGCGGCTCGGCCAGCAAGGCAGGCGTACGCGCCAACGACGGCGACTCCGTCGCCGGCACCGGCCGCCTCGCCAGCGACCCCACCCGCCTACCCC
>NZ_POTX01000283.1 GCF_003236305.1 Micromonospora endophytica
CGGGTGGGGTGGTCAGAGGCGTTGGTAGAGGTCTCGGGCGATGTAGCGCTTGAGGCAGCGTTTGATTTCGCGGTCGGTTTTGCCTTGGGTGCGGCGGCGGTCGGCGTAGGCGCGGGTGGGTTCGTCGTAGCGCAGTCGGGGACAGGGCGATGGTGTGCAGGGCGCGGTTGAGTTGGCGGTCGCGTGAGCGGTTGAGGCGGTAGCGGATGGTCTTGCCGGAGGACGCCGGGACCGGGGGGCCACGCCAGCGAGCATGGCGGAGGCGGCGTTGCGGGCAGCGGCCTTGGTGGGATCAGGCGGTCAGGACGGTGGCCGCGACGATCGGTCCGACGCTGGTGAGTGTGAGCAGGTCGGGCCGCCAGGAACGGACGATGGTGAGGATTGCTGTCTCGTGGGCGGCGGCTTCGGTTTCGAGGGTGCGGATGCGTCGGGCGAGGTCGCGTAGCACCGTCAACGCGGTGATGATCTCGACATCGCCGCTGACTGGTGTGGGCCGCAGCCGGGCGGCGGTGCTGATCATCGCGCGGGTGTTCTGCCCTCGGAACCGGGATCGGACCGTCTCCGGGGCGGTGACGATCAGGGCGTGGAGTTGCCGTTGAGCGGTGGTGGCTCGCTCGACGGCTGCGCGGCGGACGGTCAGTCGCATCTGCAGCGCTGCCCGTTCGGGGCCGGTCTTGGGCTGCGCCAACTGGGCGCGGGCCAGAGCGTCGCGGGCGGCGCGTTCGGCATCGATCGGGTCGGACTTCGTCCCGGCGCGGCGGGCTGGGGCGTTTCGGGCGGTCCAGTTCCACGACCAGCTGACCGGCGGCGGCCGGTTGTCGGTGAAGGCCGGCGCCGTAGCCGCCGGTGGCTTCCATCGCCCAGGCTCGCAGCCCTGAGTGCTACCCGGCCAGGGCCAGCAGTTGTGCATAACCATCCGGATCAGCGGTGACGGTCGTGCGATCCAACACGGCACCGGTGCGGGCATCCAGGACCGCTGCGGTGTGGGTGTGCTTGTGAGTGTCGACGCCGATGACGACCTCGACCAGATCTGCCAGCATGGACATGCGTTCTCTCCTCACCGTGGGGACGCGAGGTCCGGTCCGGTGCGGAGATGGCAGGACTGTGATGAGACACGCCAGCCACTACTGGCGGTCAAGCTCCTGATCAGGCCAAACGTCTCCCGCCGGGCCGGTGCCGGCAGCAGCAGACGGACAAGTCCCCTCAAAGGCACAAAGCCAGTCAGGCGAACGGTCACGCCTGCCACTGCCAGCCATCAGCTCATCACTACTGAACCGACCTCACCATGCTCACACTCAGCCGAGGATGGTGGAGCGGATCGCACCGTTCCGAAGGCCGACCCCGCTCGTTGAGCAGAAGGTGAATGCGGTCAAAACGGAGTCAGGTCGGGTCGCCTACGGGCTGCGCATTCGCGGCCTGGAAGGGGTACCGGAGCTCTGCCCGGCCGGCGACGACGACGATCGTCTTCCGTGCGTGCTGATCCGGCAGGTCCCTGCCGGTCCCGTTCCGGCAGTGGTCCCCGTGGACGGGGAACGCGGGGTGCGGTCGCTCTCCGACGGCCGGACCCTGGCCCTGTGTCGACGGTCCGCCACGGCGACGTTCTACGGCGACCCCCTCGCCCCGGACGTGCTCGCCCACCCGTACCTCTCCCCGGTGGCCACGGTCTTCAACAGGTGGGCGGGCCGGGAAGTCTTCCACAGCGGCGCCTTCGTCCAGGACGGCCGGGCGTTCGCCCTGCTCGGTACCCGAACCGCCGGCAAGAGCAGCCTGTTGGCGGCGCTGGCCGCCGGTGGGGTGCCGATCGTCGCCGACGACATCATGGTGGTCGACGGCGATAAGGTCTACCCCGGTCCACGCTGCATCGACCTGCGGGAACCTGTGCCGTCGGTCCGGCGGCCGGGCCAGGCGGTCCGGGCCCGGACCCGGACCCGGGTGGGCGTGGCACCGGTGCCGCCGCGCCTCCCCCTGGGCGGGTGGATCTTCCTGCGCTGGGGTCCGGACCTGACGATCCGACCGGTGTCCGCTGCTCGGCTGCTCACCCGGCTGGCCGCCGTCCGATTCTGGCCGCAGTTGCGCACAGACCCCGCCACCATGCTCACCATCGCCGCCCGGCCGGCGTGGGACCTGACCCGTCCCCGGGACTGGAGTCTCCTGCTGGACACGCAACATTTGATCCGTCGGGCCCTGACCGACGCCGCCGCAGCGGCTGCGGTGCCGCGATGATCGATCCGGCGGTTCGTGCCGCCGCTCGTTGTCTCGCGCTGGACGCCGAGACGGTTACGGTGTGCGCCGCCCTCGCCGCCGCCGACATCCCGGCGATCGTGCTGAAGGGGCCCGGACTCGCCCACCGGCTCGGGCTCGGCCACCGGCGTCACTACTCCGACGTGGATCTGCTGGTGTCGCCCACTGCCTTCGATCGTGCCGAGGCGACCCTGGCCGCTCTCGGCCTGCGCAGCGGACTTCCCGGAGGCCGGCCGGACGGTCGGGTGCTGTGGCACGAGCGGCCGTGGCGCACGGCCGCGCCGACGCCGCTCACGGTCGACCTGCACCGGGGCTTTCACGGGGTGGGTGACCCCGAGGCGTTCTGGGTCGCGCTTGCCGCGTCGGCGGAGCGACTACCGCTTGCCGGAGGATCGGTGCTGGTTCCCGGGGTGGAGGCGACCGCGCTCCTGGTCGCGTTGCACGCCGCCGTTCCGGGTACGTCCGACAAGCCGTACGCCGATCTCGTCCGCGCGCTCGCCGTGTTTCCGGCCCCGGTGTGGTCGGCCGCGGCGGACCTGGCGTACCAGGCCGGCGCCATGTCCTCGTTCGCGCTCGGGCTGCGTCTGGTTCCGGACGGCGCGCGACTGGCGACCGGGCTTCGACTGCCGACTGGGGCTACGCCTGCCGAACTGCTGCGGGCCCGTCGGAACGCACCGGTCGCCTATGTTCTGGCCAGGTGCGCCGAGCGGGGTGGCGTCGGCGCCCGCATGCGGCACCTGGCGGCGTACGCTTTTCCGCCCCCGGCGGCGATGCGGCACCACAGTACGCTGGCCCGCCGGGGCTGGCCCGGTCTGGCCGCCGCGTACGGGCAGCGGCTCCTGGCCCGCGGGGCGCGAATCCCGCGCGCACTCGTCGAACTGGTGGGAGCCTATCGAGCGGCCGGGCGGACCCGCGATGGCTGAGCGAGGTGCCGTGCTGGCGGCGGTGTGGCGGACCGGTCGACAGGGCGGTCTGCCGGCGCTGCGTACCGCGTGGTGGACCGTGCGGTCGGTGCGGTCGGTACGGCGGCAGCTCCGTGTCGGCAACCTGGAGCAGGTGTGCTTGTCTGGTCCACCGTCGGACGCCGACGGCCAGCACCGTGTGCTGCTCAGCGCGCTCGGGCGGTGCCGGGCAAACTGCCTGGAACGGGCCCTCGTGCGGCAACGCTGGTACGGCGCGCAGCGGATTCCTCGGACGATCGTGATCGGGGTGACCGCCCCCGGCGCGGGCTTCGCCGCGCACGCATGGTTGGACGGCGACGACGATCGGGAGTCCGCCACGATGGTGGAACTGCTGCGCCGGCCCGTCCCGTCGTCGTGGCTGCGGTCGGGCGGTTGAACCGGCGGTTCAGACCGGTTCGAGCAGGCCGTGTCGGCGCAACTCGGTGAGGAACGTGTGCACGTCCTTCCGCGCCTGGGCAGGGTCCACCGGGGCGTCCCGCACGAGCCGCGCCACCAGTTCACTCTCCGGCGTACCGGTCACCAGGAGTTCCCAGAGCAGCGCACCGGAGCGGTCGAGTCCGTAGTAGACCGCGCCGACGGTGTCCAGCACGACGATCTCCTGGCCAGTCTGTCGCCAGACGACCCGAGCCCGGTCCACCCGGTGGGTGGTCTGCTGTTCGCTCATGAGGTGACCCCTCGGTCGGGTGTGGTGGTGGAGCCCGCCGGAACGCTCGGCACCGGCGGCGGATTGGCGGCGAGCCAGAGCTGTTGGATCAGCAGGCTCTGTCGAGGTACGACGGCGCCCCGGGACCACAGGGAGCGCAGGGCGGGCACGTCGATGATGTCCGGGTCGACGTCGGTGCCGGGCCACTGCCGGATGAACCGCATCGTCGGTTCCCGGAGGAAGACCTCGTTGAAGCGGGCCTTGCCCCGTGGTGCCGTCACCACCGTGGGCAACGCGTCCCGGGCGATCTCGGCGAGCAGGTCGAACCGGGTGGCGTTCCGGCGGTGTCCACAGTGTGCGGTCAGCGCCTGGAGGAAACCCGCATCGAGCAGTGGCTGGGTCAGCGCCACGCGATGATCGGCGGCGACCGCCGCGAAGGCGTCGCGGCTGATCCGCACCTCGCGGCGGCGCAGGTGCCAGTCGATCCGGTCGCCGAGCCGGAACGGTTCGGAGCGCCGCAGTGCGTGGAGTTCGCGGCGCAGGTGGCGGGCCACCGGCGGCTGTAGCCAATTCAGGGTGGTGCTGACCTGCTGGCGGCGGGCCATTCCGACGGCACGCCGGAACCGGGCGACTCCGGAACGCAGCCGCCTCGGCAGCGGTGGACGCCAGCCGGACAGCACCTGGTCGCCGCCGAAGCCGGTGAGCAACGAGCCCTCGGCCGCGAGGTCGAGGATCGGCAGGTGTAGATGCAGATTGGCCGGGTAGAGCACACCGTGGCGATGCAGGAGACGGGTGGCGATCGGGCCGACCAGGTCGAGGTCGTCGTGCGCCCGGAGGATCTGCCACTGGGAACGGAGGCCCAGCGCGCGGATCACCTGGTCCTGCCGGGTCGACTCCTCGGCGCCCGGAGCGTCGGTGAATCGCCAGGTCACCGGGACCGGGTCGGGCAGCCCCACCCGGCGGGCCACCCGGGCCGCCACGGCGAGGACCAGCGAGGAGTCCAAACCTCCGGAGAAGCTGACCGCGCAGGGCTGGCGCTGCAACGCCGGCAGCACGGCACGTTCCAGGGCGGTCAGCGGGTCAGGACGGTCCGGCGTGGTCGGTGTGGGTGCGGAGCGCGCGTGGATGCCCGTGATGAGGCCGGTGGCGATGTCGGATGCGGTCGGACGGAACATGGGACCTCAATCACGGGTCAGGACGCCGCGCCGGGCGGCTCCGCGCAGGGCCCGGTCGAACATCCAGCAGCCGAGCGGCAGCAGGACCAGGGCCGCGACGAGCAGCGCACCGGCGGAGCCCATCCAGTCACCGCCGGAGAGCGCGGCCCGTAGGCCGTCCAGCGCGGACCTGGTGGGGAGCACGGTGGTCAGGCCCGGCAGCGGGCCGGGCAGCGCGGTAATCGGGAAGTAGGTACCGGACAGGAAGGAGAAGGCGACCACCAGGAGTCGGGCGAGGGTGTCACCGTGACCGACGGTCAGGCTGAGAGCGACAAGCACGAGCCCGACGGCCATCATCGTGGTGGCACCGGTGAGCAGGACGACGGCGACACCGAGCCAGTCGGCGTGGCCGACCCCGAGCCCGAAGCAGAGCGCGAGGACGGCCAGGTAGGCGGTGGCGCGCAACAACACGAACAGCAGGGGGTACGCGGCGAGTCCCAGCGCCAACAGCGATGCCGGCACCGGCTGGCCGACCAGCATCTCCAGGGTCCCGGCCCGCTGCTCCCGGCTCACCCGGGAGATGAGTTGCGTGGTGGCGGACTGCACGACGAGCATGAAGATGATGCCGACGGCGACGAAGTCGAAGTAGGCGCCCGAGGCGAACGATTCGTGCCCGCCGGCCGGCACCAGGACCCGCGAGATGAACAGGAACACCAGCAGGTTCATCATTCCGAAGACCAGGTCCAGCACCAGGGGCATCCGGAACAGCGTCCGCTCGGTGAGGTCCCGGCGGAGCAGCGCGACGGGTGCCCCGAGCCCGGCGTGTCGGATCGCGTCGGTCCTCGCGTGCCGCCGTGTCTCGGGGCGGGCCGGCGCGAGGCCGGTCATCGGCGTCCGCCCAGGTCGATCTGCTGTTGGCAGCGGTCCCGGGAAGCGCTGTGGTGCGAGGCGATCACACAGGTCAGGTCTGGCCGACGCGCCAGAGCGTGCCAGAGCTGCTCGCGTGCCTGCTCGTCGAGTGAGCGGTCCGGCTCGTCCAGGACGAGCAGGGCGGGGTCACCGATGAGGGAGCGCGCGATGCTGACCCTGGCCCGTGTTCCCGCGGAACACCTGTCGGTCGGGACGGTGGCGTGGTCGAGGAGATCGAACTCCTCCTCAAGGCGGGCGACCGTGCGGTTCGCCTGCCGCCAGGGCATCCGGAGGCGGGCGACCAGGGTGAGGTTGTCCCGGGCCGAAAGGCGTCCGTAGAGGCCCTGCTCGGGTGCGAGGCAGACGCCGGTCAGGCGGCGGGCGGCCAGTGAGCCGACCGGGTGGCCGGCGACACTGGCCCGCCCAGCACTCAGCGTCAGCGTGCCGGACACACAGCGCAGAAGGGTTGTCTTGCCGGTGCCGTTGCGGCCGCGAACGAACATCCATTGGCCCTCGGGCACTGTCAGACTCAGCCCTGCGAAGACCCATCGGCGACCGAAGCGGCGGCCCCCCGAGTCGAGCGTGAGCATCTGTCGACGCCTACCTGTCCGTCCCGCTCCGTCAGCCGAGCGACTCCTCGCTGAGGCCGGTGCCGTCGAAGGCCTCGTCGCCGCCGCCCAGCGTCAGCTCGGCGAGGGTGCCGAGTCGCCGGATGGTGGGCTCCTGGTAGGTGTCCGGCGTGGTCGCTGCCGTCAGGTGCTCGTCGTGGTTCTCGTGCATGGTCGCCTCTCCAACTGTGTCGAGATCGTCCCGACCAAAATAACAGCGAAGTGGACTAAGCGCCTCAATTCGTATATAACGGCTAAAACATGCTCGGTCGACGATCGTGCTCAGCCGAGGACCAGGCCGGGGTCGGGGTCGGGGGTGCTGG
>NZ_POTX01000284.1 GCF_003236305.1 Micromonospora endophytica
CCCCCACCCCCTGACCGAGTTGATCATGAGGTTAGCGGCACTTTGAAGATCAAATACTGCCGCTAACCTCATGATCAACGGGGTGGGTGGGTGGTGTTAGTCGAAGTTGCCGGTTTGGGTGGCGGGGGTGGAGTTGTCGCTTGTGGTGCCGCCGGCGGGAGTGCTCATGCCGCCGGTGGTGGCGTCACCGGTGGTGGTCGGTGCCACCTTTCCGCGGTGGCGCTCCGGCTGGCGGGCCACCCGGCGGGCGCTGGCCGGTCCGGCTGTGCCGCCGGTCGTGGTGATCGCGCCCTGCCCCCGGGTCGGGCCGCCGTCGCGCAACACGGTGGGGTCCGTCGGCACGTGCGCCGGATCGTCCCGGTCGTCGCGTTGGATGGCACTCTCCACATCGGTAGGTGGCACGGTCACCTCGTCGAGCGCGCCCTCGCCGTACACACCACCGGCGATCCGCTCCTCGGCCTGGCGGGCGGCTTCCTGTCGCATGTCGTCCTCACGCACGATCCATCACCTCACAGAATGGGTCGGTCCTCGGTGCGTGCCCGGTAGCCGGCAGGACTAACCCGCACCGCCGCAGCGGACGGCGGAACCCGACATACAGCGCAGAAGACGCGATGGACGGGCCACGGGTACGCCGGTCCGGCGGGCCGGCCAGTTGCCGACGGATCCGCCGATCGACCAGGGGTTACTGCTCCCGGCACGCCGGGTAGACCCCGGGTGCCCCCGCCAAGCACGCGAACCGTGCCGTGGCCGACACGCGGTAGCGGGGCGAGGGTCGCAGGTTACGACTCATCAATCCTGAGGAGGACAGATGAGCACGCAGGCTGCATCCACCAGGCCGATGAACCGTCCGGCTCCGGACGTACAGCATCGGCAGGCAATGCAGGAGACACCGACCCAGCCGATGCCGATGATGCACGACGGGCACCGGGAGCCGATGCCGTCGCCGGGTACGGAGACCAAGCAGGCGTTCCTGACGACGGAGTTCTGGGTCTACGCGGCTGCCGTCACCGTGCTGGTGATCTCGGCCTTCTGGCGTGGTACGACCGCGAATGGCCTGAACATCAACAACCCCGGCCAGGCGTGGCTCTACATCACCCTGCTGACCCTCGGTTACCTGGGTAGCCGTGGTCTGGCCAAGGCCGGTAGCCAGCGGCGGAACGCCGCCGAACGCCGGCAGCGCGGACGCTGACCCTCCGCGCGCACCACGGTGGCTCTCCGGGTTCGTCCCGGAGGGCCACCGTGCCATTGCGGGTACGACTCAGAATTCCTCGAAGCCGCCGAAGTCGCCGCCGCCGAAGTCGCCACCGAAGTCACCGGCAGCCTCGGCGATCTCCTCCTCGCCACCTTCGAGCGCGTTGCCGATCATGTGGCCGGCGATCATGCCGCCCGCGGCACCGAGCGCCGCGCCGGCCACGATCCCACCCATGCCGACGCCACCCCGCTGCTGCGGGTGGCCGTACTTCTGCGGAGCACCGTAACCCGGGGCCCCATAACCCGGAGCACCGTAGCCGGGAGCGCCGTGGCCCGGAGCGCCGTAACCCGGGGCGCCGTAACCCGGGGCACCGTAGCCGGGAGCGCCGTAGCCCTGCGGGCCGAACGCCTGGGCGCGCAACGCGCCGAAGCGACCGATGGTCTCCTGCAACCAGCCGTCGACCACCTGCGCCCAGTCTGCCCGCTCGGCCTCGGCGTGCCCCACCTGGTAACGCCCGAAGACGTCCTGGCCAGGGGTGAGGAAACCGCCGCGCTTGTCGCACTCCAGCACCACGTCGACGCCGTGCGGGTTGGTCACGAAGGTCAGCTCGACCTCGTTGACGGTCTGCGCGTACTGCGGCGCGGCGAAGAACTCGACCTCCTGGTAGAACGGCAGCGTCTGGTGCACGCCGTGGATCATGCCGCGCTCGACATCGGCCTTCTTGAACCGGAAACCGAGCTGACCGAACGCCTCCAGGATCCGCTCCTGCACCGGCAGCGGGTGCACGTAGATCTCGTCCAGGTCGCCCTTGTCCACCGCGCGGGCGATCGCCAACTCGGTACGCAGGCCCATCGTCATGCCGTGCAGGCGCTGGCCGTACACCGCGGTGACCGGGGTCTCCCAGGGCACCGGAAGCTGGAACGGGATGGACAGCGGCTGCTTCGGGGCGAGCTGGAGCGGGCCGCTCACCACCTGCCGGTGGAACTCCATCACACCGGCGTGCTCACCGACCTCGACCCGGGTGACCAGCCCGATGGCGATCTGCTCGATGTCCGCCGCAGCCTCCCCGCCGAGCAGGTTGACCTGGCCGGTGAGGGTTTCCCCGGGCCGGACGTTCGGGTTGGCCAGGACGGTGTCCACACTGGGGCCGCCCACACCGAGCGCGCTCAACATCTTCTTGAAGACCATCGGAACTCTCCCGCGGGGTCTGGTGCCCGTACTCCCTTGAGGACCGGACGCTGACGGCGGCACGGTATCGGTCGGGCCTGTGAAGTCGCTGAAAACCCGCCGCCCAGGTCACCACCAGTTCAGCAGGCAGGCATACCATTCGGCCGGCAAGGTGCAGTCGAAAGGTGAGTCAGACCGGCCAGGTGACTCGGCTATCAGGGGGCGACGAAGTCGAACTCGCCGTCCTTGACACTGCGAACGAAAGCCGTCCACTCCTCGGCTGTGTAGACGATCGTCGCGGCCTCGGGTGCCTTGCTGTGCCGAACGGCCACTCGTCCGGACCCGTCGAGTACGGGACCAGCCTCAACGCAGCTCCCACCGTTGCTCGCGCTCTTGGTGCTGATGTGCCAAGCCACTACGGGCAGGATCTCGCTCATGGAAGATTCTCTCCAATCGTTGCGATCAGCTTCGCCGACTCCTGCGGGTCGAGTGCGGCCTCTCGGAGTCGATCGTACGCAAGCGCGTAACGCTTGGACTTCGGAGATTCCATGAAGAAGCGGCCCCCCAGATGCTCTGCGTATGCGACCTCGGGATACGGCTTCGGCATCCTGAACAGCCAGAACGAACCGTCCAAGCCAGAGTGAAGGCCGACACTTGACGGCATGACCCGGACATCGATGTTGGGGCGGCGAAGCAGTTCCCCGAGGTGCCGGAGCTGGCCGCGCATCAGAGCTGCACCGCCGACGGGACGACGCAAGACGCTCTCATCGATGACCGCTGCGATGCGGAGGCTCGGCTCTCGGTCAATCACCCGCTGCCGGTCAAGTCGCAGCTGTAGCCACTTGCCGACCGAGTAGTCGGTCGCCTTGTCACCCTCGGCGTTGCGGATCACCGCTTCGGCGTAGTGCCGCGTCTGCATGAGCCCTGGCATGAGCATGGCGTCCCACGAGCAGATCTGCTCCGCTCGACTCTCCAGCCAGGGGAAGTCGATGAAGGAGGCGTCGACCAGCTCGTCATAGTCATCGTCCCACCGATCCGTGCGCCATGCGTCCTCGGCGAGTTGGATGTAGCGGTTGCGCTCGCGCCCGTCGTGCTCGCCGTAAAGGTCGAGGAGCGAGGTCACGACCCCTCGACGGAACGGCCACTCGGCGCGCTCCCACCGTGCGACAGAGGAGAAGTCCCGTTCCAGAAACTCCGCCGCTTGCTTGAGCGTGAAACCGCGTTGCTCGCGTAGCTTCCGCATCTGCTGGCCCAGCCATTGGGCGCGGAGCGTTTGCACGAACGATTCGTGTTTCACAGGCATGATCCCTCTTTCTTGCCCGATCTCTGATTGAGATCCATTGGGGTTGGTTGCACCAATGCCGAGACCACTGGAAATGTGGTCTTCGGGTGAGGGTGATCGCCGACCCCCGGGGACGCCCGGTGCAAGCACGGCAACCGCGGCTGGGCCAACAGCCGAGCAGGTGACGAGAGACGGCTTCGCGTGTGGCAGACGCATACCGGTTCTCGTCGGGTCTCCACATGGAGCCGCTGTTCCCGGCTCCGACCGACTTGATGAATACCTATCACGGCAAGGCAGGTCGTCGCGAGCGTGCCTGGCCGGGAATCTGCACCATCCACCGGCAGCCCGGTGGCCGTACTCGCCGATTGGGGCTGCGGTCTTCGGGCGGGGCGGCCCTGCGCCGGAATTCCTCTTCGAGGCAGGGCCGCCCCATCCACATTGGAGGACATCCGATGAGTCGCGGAAATCTGTACGGCAGGCGGCCGGAACGGCTGTTCCCGCGCGAGGTTCGGGACTGGCGGTTCTCGGTCGTCGGGTTCGGCCGTCGCGGCCTTCACCAGCAGGAGGTACGACAATTCCTGCACCGGGTGGCGCGGGAGCTGGCCATTCTCTATCAGGATCTGGCCCGGCTCGACGACGAGAACGTACGCCTCAAGCGGGCGCTGCGGGACTGGCAGACCAGCCATGCGAAACGGAGAATCCCATGAGCCGGCGGCATGTGATCCACCTGCCGGTGAACGTGCCGGAGTTGGCCGACGCGCTTCGCTTCGCCTACACGCTGGTCCGGTCGCTGGCACTGATACCCGGCTGATCCGCTACTTGACTCGCCGGCACGAGTTGCGGCATGTCGCGGCTTCCGGACCGGTTTTGGGCACGAGTTGCGGCGTCTCGTGAAGGACGCGGGCAGCCAGCGGTCCCGATGTTGCCGACACCGGAGCCGCTCTGACGAACCCGTTCGAGCCCGGTCACTAGATCCTCAAACTTCTCCGACGGGGATGTCGAGAACAGCCCCGCCTGCTTCTACCTACCGGTGAGAGCACCGATGATGGGTGCGCAGCCGTGAGGGGACAACCGTGAAGTACATGCTTCTGATGCAGTTCAGCGCCGCCGGCACCGACTTTCCGCCGATCCACACCTGGACGCCGGAGGAGATCAGCGCGCACATCGCGTTCATGGGCGAGGTGAACGCGAAGCTGATCGCCGACGGCGAGCTTGTCGACGGGCAGGGGCTCGCCGGACCGGCGCAGGCGAAGATCGTACGTGCCGGTGCCGGGGGCGAGCCGGTGGTGACCGAGGGGCCGTTCGCCGAGACGAAGGAGTTCCTCGCCGGCTACTGGATCGTCGACGTGGAGAGCCCGGAGCGGGCGGTGGCGCTCGCCGGGTGGATCTCCACCGCGCCGGGGCCCGGTGGCGCGCCGCTCAACATGCCGGTCGAGGTGCACCCGGTGATGTCCGCGCCACCGCAGGACATGTGACCGGAACCCCGCCGTAGGACAGGTGACCGCAACCCCGCCGACCGAGGACCTGCTGCGCGACCTCGCGCCGCAGGTCCTCGGCGTGCTCGCCCGCCGTTTCGGTGACTTCACCACCGCCGAGGACGCGGTGCAGGAGGCCCTGCTGGTGGCCGCGACCCGGTGGCCGGAGGACGGCGTACCGGACAATCCGCGCGGTTGGCTGATCCAGGTCGCGTACCGGCGGATGATCGAGATGGTCCGTGCCGAGCAGTCGCGGCGGGCCCGGGAGGATCTGGCCGCCCGGCGGGAGGCGGACCGGCGCAGCGTACCGGCGGTCGACGACCAGCTCGGCGCGGACCGCGACGACGGCCTGGTGCTGCTCCTGCTCTGCTGTCACCCGGCGTTGTCGCCGACCTCGGCGGTCGCGCTCACCCTGCGGGCCGTCGGCGGTCTGACCACCGCGGAGATCGCGCGGGCGTTCCTGGTGCCGGAGGCGACGATGGCGCAGCGGATCAGCCGCGCCAAGCAGCGCATCCGCGCCTCCGGTACGCCGTTCCGGATGCCCGCGCCGGCCGAGCTGCCGGCCCGGCTCACCGCCGTCCGGCAGGTGCTGTATCTGATCTTCACCGAGGGGTACGTGGCCAGCGCGGGAGACCGGCTGCACCGCGTGGACCTGGCGCGGGAGGCGATCCGGCTGGCTCGGGCGTTGCACGCCCGCCTACCCGACGACAGCGAGTGCACCGGCCTGCTGGCGCTGATGCTGCTCACCGAGGCGCGCAGCGCGGCGCGCACCGGCGCCTCCGGCGAGCTGATTGCGCTGGCCGAGCAGGACCGGGGACGCTGGGACCAGGCCGCGATAGCCGAGGGCGTCGCGCTCGTCACCCGGGCCCTGCCGCACGGGCCGGTCGGTCCTTATCAGGTGCAGGCCGCCATCGCGGCCCTGCACGACGAGGCACCGACCGCCGGGGAGACCGACTGGCCGCAGATTCTCGCGCTCTACGAGGTGCTGGAGAAGCTGGCGGCCGGACCGGTGGTAGCCCTGAACCGGGCGGTCGCGCTCGCGATGACGCACGGCCCCGCGGCCGGCCTCGCCGCGTTGGACACGTTGGACGCAGACGCCCGTCTGGCAGGTCATCACCGGCTGCCCGCGGTCCGCGCCCACCTGTACGAGATGGCCGGCGACCACGAGCACGCCCTGGCGCAGTACCGTCTGGCCGCCACCCTCACCGCAAGCCTCCCCGAGCAGCGCTACCTGCTGATGCGCGCCGCCCTCCTGGCCTGACCCGGCCGATCATGGAGTTGTGGTGGGCGGAAACTGCGCTTTGCCCGTTATGCGGGGCACCACAACTCCATGATCGACGCGGCGGTGTGGGGTCAGCTCGCGGTGCAGGTGACCGCGGGGACGGGGTTGGTGCCGGTCCAGCTGCCGATGAAACCGAAGCTGGTGCTGGCGCCGGCGCCGAGCCGGCCGTTGTAATCGACGTTGCGCGCGGTCACCGTGGCGCCGCTGCTGGTCAGGTTGGTACCCCAGGACTGCGACACGGTCTGGCCGTTGGCGAAGGTCCACCGCACCGTCCAGCCGCTGATCGCGGCGGAGCCGGCGGTCACCCGGACGTCACCCTGGAAACCACCCTGCCACTGCCCCGTAATCGCGTACGTCGCGGTGCAGCCGCCACCCGCCGGCGGAGGCGTCGTGGTCGGCGGTGCAGTGGTGGGCGACGGGGTGGTGGTCGGTGGGGGGC
>NZ_POTX01000285.1 GCF_003236305.1 Micromonospora endophytica
GGCGAAGGCGAGCAGGACCAGGAGGCCGGCGGTGCCGCAGGCGACGATCAGGGGGCGGGGCTCGCTGACTTCCAGCAGCAGCCCACCGATGAGGTAACCGACCATCGCCGCGCCCTGCACCGCCGCGCCGAGGGCGGCGAAGGCCCGGCCGCGGGCGGCCTCCGGCACCCGCCGGGCCAGCACCAGGTTGTTGAAGACGTTGTCGCCGCCGTTGCAGACTCCGCCGAGCAGCCAGATCGGCACCAGCAGCAGCGCCACCGGCACCACCACCGAGACCAGCACCATCAGGCAGCAACCGGCCAGCAGCAGCAGACCGGCCTGCACCAGGGCGGCGTCGTCGGTGAACCGCCGGGCCAGCCGGGCGAAGATCCAGGCACCGCAGAGCACGCCGACGGGCCAGGCCCCGGTCACCAGGCCGTAGACGGAGGCCGAGGCACCCAGCGTCTCCCGGATGTAGAAGACCTCGATCACGTTTATCGCACCGACCGCCGCGATCACCCCGGCCAGGGTGGCCACCATCGCCAGCAGCAGCGGATCGTGGCGCAGACGCCAGTTCGCCCCGGCACCGGCCGGGGTCGCGGTGTCGCTGGACGCCGCCGACGTCGCGGGCCGGGCACCGCCCCGGCGGGTACGGATGAGCAGCCCGGCGAGCACCAGCGCGAGGTAGCTCGCCGCGCCCACCAGCAGCGGCACCCGGCTGCCGAACCAGCCCACCAGGAAGCCGGCCACGGCCGGACCGGCGAGCACACCGAGGGTGCCGGCGGTCTGGTTGAGCGCGGTGGCCCGGGGCAGGTCGGCGGCGCGCACCATGGTGGGGATCAGCGCGGAGAGCACCGGCTGGGTGACCGCCAGGCCGCTGGCAAGCAGCGCGACCAGGCTGACGACCAGCAGCGGGTGTGCGGCGTACGCCAGCGCGAGGCAGATCGCCGACTGGGCCAGGCCGGCGCCGACCAGCAGGGTCCGGCTGTCCACCCGATCGGCGAGCCGCCCGGTCAACGGGGCGAGCAGCACCAGCGGCAGGCTGGCCGCCAGCAGCACCCCGGCCACGGCGGTGCCACCGGCGCCCGCCGACTGGAGGGTCAGCGTCAGCGTGGTGGCGGCAAGGAAGTCGCCGCAGGTGGCGATGCCCCGTGCGGCGGTGGCGAGGCCCACGTCCGTCCAACGCGACGACCCGCCAGATGTGAAAGACATACTTCGAAAGTAATGCTTCACATCTGGCGGGAGCAAGACCCGTCAGTCCAGCGGCAGCGCCTTGTACTGGATGGCCACCCGACGGGCCCCCGGCGGCGGATCGGTGCGGCTCCGCTTGCGGTACGGCCGCAGCACCTCCAGCACCGCACGGTTCACCTCGGCCAACTCCTCGGCCGTGAGCAGCAACAACGACTCGTTGAGCATCGAGTTGTCGTACCACTCCTGCGGCTCGTCGGCGGCCCGGCGCAACCAGTCCCGGCTGCGTTCCAACTCTCGGGCCAGGAAGACCTCCACCAGGCTCCGCTCGGCCTCGCGCGCCGACGGGTCGGCGGCCCGACCCGCGTCGATCGTCCAGGACTGGACAGTGCTGCGCCACAGCCGTTCCCGCGCGTCCCCCCGGCTCGGTGCCGCCTCGACCAGCCCGAACCGGGCCAGCGCCCGCAGGTGGTAGCTGGTCGCGCTCGGGGACAGCCGCGCCACCTCGGCGCACTCCGTGGCGGTCACCGCGCCCTCGGTCGACGCGAGATGTTCCATGATCGCGAGCCGGGCCGGGTGAGCGAGCGCGCGCAGCGTCTGCGGGTCGCTTATCGTCACCCGGGACGGCTCGGGTTGCGGCTCCGTCATCCCCTCATGATCCCGGAACAGCAGCAGAAGCGGTCCACGCTGCCCGGCCGGAATCAAAATCGGTGGAGCGGCGAGCGGAGGTGCGCGTACCGTTGTCGTTCGCTTGACGGCCGCGGTGAGCACGCACCGCAGCGGACGTCTTCCGCGCCGGGCGCCGGCCATCCGCCCCGGACACGCGAGCGAGCAGCAGATTACCCGTGAGGAATCGCATCGTGCCCGCACCCGACCTGGACGCCGACCTCAGCGCGGAACGCGAACACCTGGACACCTCCCGCGCGGCGCTACGCCGGATGCGGGAACGCGCCGAGGCGCTCTTCGCCACCGGTGACCAGGTCGCCGGTGACCGGTACGCCGCCGAACAACTCGGCCGGCACCTCGCCCGGCGGGTGGCCGAGCTGGCCGACGACCCGCGTACGCCGCTCTTCTTCGGCCGCCTCGACTTCGGTGACGCCGACGCCGAACACCGTGGCCGGCGCTATCACGTCGGCCGTCGGCACGTCACCGACCAGCAGGGCGAGCCGCTGGTGCTGGACTGGCGGGCCCCGGTGTCCCGGTCGTTCTACCGGGCCAGCGCCCGCGACCCGCAGGGCCTCGCGGTACGACGCCGGTTCGGCTTCCGCGACGGCCTGCTCACCAGCTTCGAGGACGAACACCTGGACCGGGGTGAGGAACTCGGTACGACCAGCCGAATCCTCACCGCCGAGATCGAGCGGCCCCGGGTCGGCCCGATGCGCGACATCGTCGCCACCATCCAGCCCGAACAGGACGAGCTGGTCCGCGCCGACCTGGCCGACTCGATCTGCGTACAGGGCGCGCCGGGCACCGGGAAGACGGCGGTGGGGCTGCACCGCGCCGCGTACCTGCTCTATTCGCACCGGGAGCGGTTGCGCCGGTCCAAGGTGCTGGTGGTGGGCCCGAACCGGGCCTTCCTGGCGTACATCGTGGCGGTGCTGCCCGCCCTCGGCGAGGTGGAGGTCGCACAGGCCACAGTCGAGGACCTGGTCGACCGGGTGGCGGTACGAGCGGTGGATCCACCGGCGGCGGCCATGATCAAGCACGACGGGCGGATGGCCGAGGTGCTGCGACGGGCGGTGGACGCGTACGTCGGCGAGCCGGCCGAGGCGATAGTCGTCTCCGACGGCTCGTTCCGGTGGCGGATCGGGCTGGAACCGCTGCATCGCCTGGTGCAGGAGACCCGGGCCGAGCAACTGCCGTACGCGGTGGGCCGGGAACGGGTCCGGGCCCGGGTGGTGAGCCTGCTGCAACGGCAGGCCGAGGCGCGGCGGGCGGAGTCACCGAGCGATGCCTGGCTACGCCGGATGGGGCGGTCCACACCGGTCACCGCCTTCCTGGACGCCGTCTGGCCGGCGCTCACCCCGGAGAGCCTGGTGCACGCGCTCTACACCGATCCTGCCCGGCTCGCCACCGCCGCCGACGGCCTGCTCTCCGCAGCCGAACAGGCCCTGCTCACCGGCCCGAACACCGCCGGCCCGAACCCGACCGGTGTGGCCGGCAAGTCGGCGAAGAGCGGCACGAAGCTGGGGCGGACGCCGAAGGCGACCCGCTGGACGGCCGCCGACGCACTGCTCATCGACGAGGCGGCCGGCCTGCTGGAGCGCCCCACCGGATACGGGCACGTGGTGGTGGACGAGGCCCAGGACCTCTCCCCGATGCAGTGCCGGGTGATCGCCCGGCGCAGCGAACACGGCTCACTCACGCTGCTCGGTGACCTCGCCCAGGCGACCGCTCCTTGGGCCGCCGCCGACTGGCGGGAGATCCTGCGCCACCTGGGCAAGCCCGACGCACCAGTGGTGCCGTTGACTGTCGGGTTCCGGGTGCCCGCCGCTGTGCTCGCCTTCGCCAACCGGCTGCTGCCCGCGCTCTCCGTCGACGTACCGCCGGCCGAGTCGCTGCGCCGCGACGGTGCACTCGTGGTGCGTACCGTGACCGATCTGGCGGCGGCGACGGTGGCCGAGGTCCGGGCGGCGCTGGCGCACGAGGGTTCGATCGGGGTGATCGCCGCGGACGACGCGGTGGTCGACCTGCGGGCGGCGCTGGCGGCGGCCGGCGTGCCGAGCGCGACCGCCGACGACCCGCAGCCCGCGACGCCGGTCACCGTGATGCCCGCCACCCTGGTCAAGGGCCTGGAGTACGACCACGTCATCGTCGTCGAGCCGGCCGCTGTGGTGGCGGCCGAACCGCGCGGGTTGCACCGGCTGTACGTGGTGCTCACCCGGGCGGTGTCCCGGCTGTCGGTGCTGCACGCCGAGCCGCTGCCCGCCCCCTTGGGCTGACCGTCGGCTTGCCTCTACCAGGTAGATCGGCTTGCCTCTAGCAGGTAGACCGGTAACCGAGCACCTGGAAGGAGCCGTCCGTGACCCTCGCCCGAGCTGACCGGGTCAGCCGCCGTTACGGCGACACCCTCGCCCTGGACCAGGTCGACCTCGACGTCCGCGCGGGCGAACTGGTCGGCCTGCTGGGCCCCAACGGGGCCGGCAAGAGCACCCTGATCAATCTGCTGGTCGGGCTGCGCCGCCCCACCTCCGGCCGGGTGGAACTCTTCGGCGGCGATCCGCGTGACCCGGCCAGCCGTCGCCGGCTCGGCGTCACCCCGCAGGAAACCGGGCTGCCCGGCACGCTGCGGGTAGGTGAGGTGGTCGACTTCGTCTGCGCCCACTACCCCGAGCCGATCCCACGCGGTGAACTGCTCGACCGGTTCGGTCTCAACGAACTGGTCCGGCGGCAGACCGGTGGGCTATCCGGCGGGCAGAAGCGCCGGCTCGCGGTGGCGCTCGCCTTCGTCGGCCGGCCCCGGCTGGTGGTGCTCGACGAGCCGACCACCGGCCTGGACGTGGAGGCCCGGCACACCCTCTGGGAGGCGATCCGGACGTTCCACGCCGACGGTGGCACGGTGCTGCTGAGCAGCCACTACCTGGAAGAGGTGGAGGCGCTGGCCCAGCGGGTGGTGGTGATCGGCCACGGCCGGGTGCTGGCCGACGACAGCGTCGACGCAGTCCGGTCGGTAGTCGGCGTACGCCGGGTCAGCCTGACCGTCGACGACCTGCCGGCGCTGCCCGGCGTGGCCCGGGTCGAGCGGGTCGACGGTCGCACCCACCTGTTCACGCCCGACGCCGACCAACTGGTCCGGGACCTGATCACCAGCGGGGTCGCCTTCCGCGACCTGGAGGTGCGACCGACCTCGCTGGAGGAGGCGTTCCTCGCCATCACCACCGCCGAACCAGCAGCCGCCTGAGGAGACCAGCACCGTGCCACTCGCTCTGACCCATGCGCGCTACCAGTTGCTGGAGACGGTCCGGATCCCGATCGCGATCGTCGGCAGCGCGTTCTTCCCGGCCGCCTCGATGCTCTTCTTCGTGGTGCCGTTCGCCGGCAAGGATCCGGTGGGCGCGACCTTCGCCACCGCGTCGATGGTCACCTTCGCGGTGATGAGCGCCAACATCTTCCAGTACGGCATCGGTGTCGCCGAGGATCGGGCGCAGCCCTGGGACCCGTTCACCCGTACGCTGCCGGCCGGGCCGGCGCCGCGCTTCGCCGGCCGGATCATGGCCGGGCTGGTCATCACCTACCTATCGCTGATACCCGTGGTGATCATCGCGGCGACGCTCACCGAGGCCCGGATCACGCCGGGCAAGTTCCTGCTGGCACTGGTCACCGTGGGGGTGACCTCGGTGCCGTTCACGTTGATGGGGCTGAGCATCGGGTACGCGCTGCCGAGCAAGGCGGCGATCGTGGTGGCCCAGCTCATCTTCTTCCCGCTCGCCTTCGGTGGCGGGCTGCTCTCCGCCCCGGATCAGGCACCCGGCTTCATCCAGGCGATCGCGCCGTACCTGCCCACCCGGGGCGCCGCGGAGCTGATGTGGGCGGCGGTCGGCGACTATGCGGTGAACCCGTTGTCGCTCGTCATGCTCGGTGTGTGGCTGGTGGTGCTGGCCGCGCTGGCGGCGTGGGCGTACCGGCGGGACGAGGGTCGCCGGTTCAGTTGACATTCGCCCCGTTCGCACCCCGCGCGGCGGGCACGTGATGCCACGATGCCGGAAGGGGTGGTCCGGGCCCGCGGGCCGCCCGGGTACGGGGAAGGGGTGGCCGTGGGCAGCGTTTCGTCAGGTACGCCCTGCTGGGCCGACCTGGCCACACCCGGGCTGGACACCGCCCGGCGGTTCTATCCGGAGTTGTTCGGCTGGACCGGCCGGGTGGACCCCGAACCGGAGGCGGGCGGGTACACCGTCTTCCTGCTGGACGGTCGGGCCGTCGCCGGTGTGGGCCCGCCGGCCGTGCCGGAGCAGGTGCCGATCTGGTCGACGTACGTGGCCACCGACGACGCCGACCTGGTCGCCAGCCGGGTGGAGCGGGCCGGTGGGCAGGTGGTGGTGCCGCCCTTCGAGGTCTTCGACCGGGGCCGGATGGCGGTCTTCAGTGACCCGGCCGGGGCCGCGTTCAGCGTCTGGCAGCCGATGACCTTTGCCGGTGCCGAGGTCTTCGACGTTCCCGGCGCGATGAGCTGGACCGAGCTGGTCACCCCCGACCCCGAGGCAGCGGGTGCCTTCTACGAGTTGGTCTTCGGGTGGCAGCCCGAGGAGGAGCCGATGGGGCAGCTCGCCTACATCGGTTTCCGGCTCGGCGACCGCATGGTGGCCGGCATGATGCCGCCGCTCGGCGACGAGTTCCCGGCGGACTCCCCGGCCTACTGGACCGTCTACTTCTCCGTCGCCGACGCCGACGCCACCGCGGCCCGCGCCGCCGCCCTGGGCGGCACCGTCCTGGTCCCGCCCCGCGACATCCCGGCCGGCCGTATCACCGCCCTCCGCGATCCGCACGGCGCTCTCTTCTCCGCCATCGCCCTCACCTGACCTCGCCGATCTTGCACTTTCGGTCGCCGATACGCGTCTTTTATTCCATATGCGGCGACAAAAAGTGCAAGATCGCGGGGCGGTGAGGGCGGTGG
>NZ_POTX01000286.1 GCF_003236305.1 Micromonospora endophytica
GTACCGGGTGGAGCGGCTGCTCGGGGTGGGGTCGTTCGCGACGGTCTGGTTGGCGTACGACCCGGTGCTGGAGATCCATGTCGCGATCAAGGTGCTGGCCGAGAACTGGCACCACGACGTACGGGTCCGGGAGAGGTTCCTCGACGAGGCCCGGTTGCTGCGCCGGATCGACGACGACCGGCTGATCCGGGTACGCCTGGTCGGCGAGCTGCCGGACGGCCGCCCGTACACGGTGCTGGACTGGGCCGACGGGGGCAGCCTCCGGGACCGGCTGGCCGCCGGCCCGCTGCCGGTGGCCACCGCGTTGGCCGTGCTGGCCGAGATCGCCGCCGGGGTGGCCGTGTTGCACCGGCACCGGGTGGTGCACCGTGACCTCACGCCCGGAAACATCCTGTTCCGTTCCGGTCCGGGCGGCGAACGGGTGCTCATCGCCGATCTCGGCCTGGCCAAGGCGCTCGCCGCCACCTCGGGGCTCACCATGCGCGCCGGCACCCCCGGCTACATGGCCCCCGAGCAGGACGATCCGTTCGCGATCGTCGACGAGCGCACCGACGTGTACGCCCTCGGTCGGCTCGGCCTGCGGCTGCTCGACCCCACGCCGACCGCCAGCACCCGTGAGGCGGCCGATCGGACCGGCAGCACCCGTGAGGCGGCCGATCGGACCGCCAGCACCCGTGAGATGGCCGATCCGACCGCCAGCACCTGTGAGATGGCCGATCCGACCGCCAGCACCCGTGAGGCGGCCGATCGGACCGGCCGTACCCCTGGGGTGGACGATCTGGCGGCGGTGGTGGAGATGCTGCGCCGGGCCTGCGCCACTGATCCCGCCGATCGCCATCCGGACGCCGCCGCCTTCCTCGCCGCCCTGCGCCAGGCCAGCGCACCGACCCGCGAGGCCAGCACACCGACCCGCGAGGCCAGCACACCGACCCAGCAGGCCAGCGCACCGACCCGCGAGGCCAGCACACCGACCCGCGAGGCCAGCACACCGACCCAGCAGGCCAGCGCACCGACCCGCGAGGCCAGCGCACCGACCCGCGAGGCCGGCACACCGACCCGCGAGGCCAGCACACCGACCCGCGAGGCCAGCACACCGACCCGCGAGGCCGGCACGCCGACCCGGCAGGCCGGCGCACCGACCCGCCAGGCCAGCACGCCGACCCGCGTGGCCGGCACACTGACCCGGGAGGGTGGCGCGTCGAGTCGGCAGGTCGGCCTGCTCGCCGCGCAGGCGGTCCCGCTGGCGCGCGCGGTCGCTTCGGCGGAGCAGGTTGGGGCAGCGGCACCCGCCGAGGGGCGGGCGCGGCACATCCGGTCCCGGTGGTGGTCCGGAGTCGGTGCGGTGGTGATGCTGCTGCTGGCTGCCGCAGCGGTGGCGGGGGACTCGGCGACGGTGGCTGGTACCGCCACGAACGGTCCGCTCCACGTCGTGCTGCCGGCCGGGTGGCGGTCGGCCGGCACCGGCTGGGCCGGCCGCTACGACACCGCCGGTCGGCTTGAACCCGCCATGGTGATCTCGCCGGAGCCGCGCCGGTGGGCCACCGACCCGACGGTGCCGGGGGCCTTCGTCGGGCTCTCCGCCACCGCGGCGCGCCGTACCGGTCCGGACGGCTTCGTGGCCGAGCAGCCGCACGCGGACTGCGCACCGGCGCCGGTACGGCGGGCGCGGCGGGGTGACTTCGACTGGGTGATCGCCCGCTTCGACTGCGCCCAGGACCGCCCGATCCTGGTCGAGGCCGCCGCCCGGACCTCCGCCGGCCTGCTCTACGCGCAGGTGGTGCCCCCGCCCGAGGTCGGTGACGAGTTCGTCGACACAATGCTCGACGGGATCCGGGTGCGGTGACGCCTAACGCACCACCACTGTCAGCACGTGGGTGCCGTCGGGGCGGGGAATGAAGACGTCCACTGTGCCGGTGCGGACGAACCGCAGGTCTACCACGCCGGCCTCGTAGTGGCTGTCCACCAGTTCCTCCCGGTCCACAGTGACCTCGCCCGGACCGATGCTGCGGATCCGCAGCACTCCGCCGGTGGCAAAGCAGAGCGACGACGGCAGTGGGCCGCCGCCGGCAAGCTCCAGCTCGTAGCGAACCGCACCGAGGCAGGTGCTGGACGCCGTCGTGGGCGTGCCGCGCGGCACGCTCGGCGTTCGTGGCGACGAGCCACCGGTCGGCACGCGTGGTGCCGGCGGTGGCCTGCCCGCGTCGGCCGGCCGCGAGGACGGGGGTACGACGGAGGGCCGCGCGGACGGCGACCCGATCGGGGACGGTACGGGTGGCGACCCGGTGGGCGGTGCGAGCGTGGCCGGTACGGGTGGCCGTACCGGCAGCGGCGCGACCGGTTCGTCCCCGCACCCGGCGGTCCCGGCGACGAGCACGACGAGCAGGGCCGCCGCGACCCGGCGCTGCCGAGCGGGCTGATGTCGGCGCGGGTCGGCGGCGGGCGGGCGCTCAGTCACCGGTGTCGGTCAGCCGGTGCCGGACCTGGCGGCGGGCCTCATGGATGCGGGACTTCACTGTGCCCTCGGGCAGGTCGAGCAAGTCGGCGATCTCGCGGTAACTCAGACCGAGAACGTCACGCAGAGTGAGCGCCTCGGCCAGTTCGGGGCGGATCGCGTCGAGCGCCTCCAGCAGGTCCAGCCGGGTCCCGGCGACCACGCTGGTGCGGCGCGGGTCCGGCGGGTCGGGCAGCGGCACCCCGCCCGCCTCCACCAGCCACCGTCGGCGCAGCGCGCGGTACGTCGAGCGGGCCCGGTTGGCCGCCAGCCGATGCAGCCAGGTGCGGAACGAGGAACGGCCCTCGAACCGGTGGATGCCCCGGGCCACCGCCAGCAGCGCGTCCTGGCAGGCTTCCTCGGCATCCTCCCGGTGCGGCAGCAGCCGGCCGCAGAGTCGCAGCACCTCCGGTCGGATCGCCGCGAGCAGCGCGTGGAGGGCCTCACGGTCGCCCCGTGCCGCGGCACCGGCCAGGTCGTCGATCCCGTCCGCGAGGGTCATCGCGCCCGTCCCGTGCTTGCCTGAGGTAACGCCTGTTGTGCGGTGCAGCCAGGTTACGCCGACCACGCCAACGGCGCTGACCGGTCACTGTCGGTGAGATGCTCGGTGTGTCGCAGCCGATGTCAGCGCGGCGCGCTGAGGCCGCTCGGGCGGCGGGATAGGGTGGTCCGACCGACTCGATCATCCGACCCGGGGGGCCTTCGCATGGGCGATTCGTTCGCGCATCTGCACGTGCACACGGAGTACTCGATGCTCGACGGGGCGGCCCGGCTCAAGGACCTGTTCTCCGAGGTCAAGCGGCAGGGGATGCCGGCCGTGGCGATGACCGACCACGGCAACATGCACGGCGCGAACGACTTCTACAAGCAGGCCATGGCCGCCGGCGTCACCCCGATTCTGGGCATCGAGGCGTACGTGGCGCCGGAGTCGCGCTTCCACAAGTCTCGGGTGCGCTGGGGGCGGCCGGAGCAGAAGAGCGACGACGTCTCCGGTAGCGGTGGTTACACCCACAAGACGATCTGGGCGCGTAACAAGACCGGCCTGCACAACCTCTTCACGCTCACCACCAAGGCGTACACCGAGGGTTACTTCGTCAAGTGGCCCCGGATGGACGCCGAGCTGCTCGCCGAGCACGCCGACGGCCTGATGGCCACCACCGGCTGTCCCTCCGGCGAGGTGCAGACCCGGCTGCGGCTGGGCCAGGACGCGCAGGCCCTCGAAGCCGCCGCGAAATACCAGGACATGTTCGGCAAGGAGAACTACTTCCTGGAGCTGATGGACCACGGCCTGGACATCGAGAAGAGGGTCCGGGACGGGCTGGTCGAGATCGGCCGCAAGCTGGGCATCCCGCCGGTGGTCACCAACGACTCGCACTACACGCACGAGGCCCAGTCCGAGGCGCACGACGTGCTGCTCTGCGTGCAGACCGGCAGCAACGTCGCCGACCCGAACCGGTTCAAGTTCGGCGGCAGCGGCTACTACATCAAGTCCGCCGACGAGATGCGCGGCGTGGACGGCTCCGACGTCTGGCTGGAGGGCTGCCGCAACACGCTGCTGGTGGCGGAGCGGGTCGACCCGACCGGGATGTTCGAGTTCCACAACCTGATGCCGCGCTTCCCGGTGCCTGAGGGCGAGACCGAGGAGTCCTGGTTCCGTAAGGAGACCTTCAAGGGGCTGGCCCGCCGCTTCCCGAACGGGATCCCCGAGGGACACGTGGTGCAGGCCGAGTACGAGCTGGGCGTCATCATCCAGATGGGCTTCCCGTCGTACTTCCTCGTGGTCGCCGACTTCATCCAGTGGGCCAAGAACCAGGGCATCGCCGTCGGTCCGGGCCGTGGCTCGGCGGCCGGCTCCCTTGTCGCGTACGCGTTGGGCATCACCGACCTGGACCCGATCCCGCACGGGCTGATCTTCGAGCGGTTCCTCAACCCCGAGCGCGTCTCCATGCCCGATGTCGACATCGACTTCGACGAGCGTCGGCGCGGTGAGGTGATCAAGTACGTCACCGACAAGTGGGGCGAGGACAAGGTCGCCCAGATCGCCACCTTCGGCACCATCAAGGCGAAGGCCGCGATCAAGGACTCGGCGCGGGTGCTCGGCTACCCGTACGCGGTCGGTGACCGGATCACCAAGGCCATGCCGCCGGCCGTGATGGGCAAGGACATCCCGCTCGAGGGCATCTTCGACCCGAAGCACCCCCGCTACGCCGAGGCCGGCGAGATCCGCGGCATGTACGAGCAGGAAGCCGACGTCAAGAAGGTCATCGACACCGCCCGGGGCATCGAGGGGCTGATCCGGCAGACCGGCGTGCACGCCGCCGGTGTGATCATGTCCGCCGAGCCGATCATCGAGCACATCCCGCTGATGCGCCGGGACTCCGACGGGGTCATCATCACCCAGTTCGACTACCCGACGTGCGAGTCGCTCGGGCTGTTGAAGATGGACTTCCTCGGCCTGCGCAACCTGACGATCATCGACGACGCGGTCAAGAACATCCAGCTCAACCACGGCAAGGAGCTGGACCTGCTGGCGCTGCCGCTGGACGACAAGGGTGCGTACGAGCTGCTGGCCCGGGGCGACACCCTGGGCGTGTTCCAGCTCGACGGCGGGCCGATGCGGTCGCTGCTGCGGATGATGAAACCGGACAACTTCGAGGACATCTCCGCCGTGCTGGCGCTGTACCGTCCCGGCCCGATGGGCGTGGACTCGCACACCAACTACGCGCTGCGCAAGAACGGCCTCCAGGAGATCACCCCGATCCACCCGGAGCTGGAGGAGCCGCTCAAGGAGATCCTCGCCCCCACCTACGGCCTGATCGTCTATCAGGAGCAGGTGCAGCGCGCCGCGCAGATCCTCGCCGGCTACACGCTCGGCCAGGCCGACCTGCTGCGCCGGGCGATGGGCAAGAAGAAGAAGGAGATCCTCGACAAGGAGTTCATCCCGTTCCGGGACGGCTGCCGCGAACACGGCTACTCCGACGAGGCCATCCAGAAGGTCTGGGACGTGCTGGTCCCGTTCGCCGGGTACGCCTTCAACAAGGCGCACTCCGCCGCGTACGGGCTGGTGTCGTATTGGACTGCGTACCTGAAGGCGCACTACCCGGCCGAGTACATGGCGGCGCTGCTGACCTCCGTCGGTGACGACAAGGACAAGATGGCGCTCTACCTGTCGGAGTGCCGCCGGATGGGCATCCAGGTGCTGCCGCCGGACGTGAACACCTCCGCCGGGCCGTTCACGCCGGTCGGCAGGGAGATCCGCTTCGGTCTCGGCGCGATCCGCAACGTCGGCGCGAACGTGGTGGCCGCGATCATGCGCTGCCGTGAGGAGAAGGGCGAGTACGCCGACTTCTACGACTTCCTGTCCAAGGTGGACGCGGTGGTCTGCAACAAGAAGACGATCGAATCGCTGATCAAGGCGGGTGCCTTCGACGTGATGCGGCACCCGCGCAAGGCCCTGCTCGCGGTGCACGCCGACGCCATCGACGCGTACGCCGACGTCAAGCGCAAGGAGGCGGTCGGCCAGTACGACCTGTTCGGCGCGGGCTTCGGCGACACCGAGGCGGCGACCACCACCACCGTCATGCCGGTCATCACCGACGGCGAGTGGGACAAGCGCGACAAGCTCGCCTTCGAACGCGAGATGCTCGGCCTCTACGTCTCCGACCACCCGCTGTTCGGTCTGGAACACATCCTCGGCCCGGCGGCCGACACCACAATCGCCGCGCTCTCCGAGGAGGGCACCGTGCCCGACGGCGCGGTGGTCACCCTCGCCGGCATCCTCTCCGGCGTGCAGCGGCGGGTCACCAAGCAGGGCCGGGCCTGGGCCTCGGCCACCCTGGAAGACCTCGCCGGTGGGGTGGAGACCCTCTTCTTCCCCAACACCTACGAGGTGATCGGGCAGTACATCGCCGAGGACGCCATCGTGGTGGTCAAGGGGCGGGTGGACCGGCGCGACGACATCCCCCGCATCATGGCCATGGACATGTCCATGCCCGACGTCTCCGCCAGCGCGACAAACAAACCGGTCACCCTCACCATCCCGGTCACCCGCTGCACCCCACCCCTGGTGGAACGCCTCAAGGAGACCCTGGTGCTGCACCCCGGCGACGCCGAGGTGCACGTCAAACTCCTCAACGGCAGCCGCACCACCACCCTGCGCCTCGGCCCCGTCCGCGTAGCCGCCACCACCGCCCTGATGGCCGACCTCAAATCCGTCCTAGGCCCCGCCAACGTAACCTGACCACCCCCGGCC
>NZ_POTX01000287.1 GCF_003236305.1 Micromonospora endophytica
CCCGGCGGGAGACCCGGCGTGCGCCGTTGCCGTCGGAGACGCTGACCACGTCGGCGGTGAACAGCCGCTCCAACGCCGTCAGGTCGCCGGTGCGGGCGGCGGTCAGGAAGGTGGCCAGCAGCCGCCGTTGGACGTCTTCCGGCACCGGCATCCTGCGGTCGCTGGCGACGTGCCTTCGCGCCCGGCTGACCAGCTGGCGCACGGCCGGTTCGGTCGACTGTAGGACCTCCGCTAGCTGCGGGTACGGGTAGTCGAACGCCTCCCGCAGCACGTACGCGGCCCGCTCGTGCGGCGTGAGCTTCTCCATCAGCGTCAGCACCGCGAGTTCCAGCGCCTCCCCGCGTTCGGCGCCGAGGAACGGGTCGGTGCTGGTGTCGACCGGCTCGGGCAGCCACGGCCCGACGTACGTCTCCCGGCGGGCCCGCGCCGACTGCAGCTCGTTGATGGCCAGCCGGGTGGTGGTCGTCGCCAGGAACGCGCCCGGATGCGCCACCACGCTCCGGTCGGTCGTCTGCCAACGCAGCCAGACGTTCTGCACCAGGTCCTCGGCTTCGCCGACGCTGCCCAGCATCCGGTACGCGATCCCGAACAGGCGTGGGCGCACCCCCATGAAGATCGTCGCCGCCTCCTCGAGATCGCCCACGCCGACCCTCCCGAAGATCATCTAACTAGTCGGACCAACGCGCTGTCGCGCGCCTCGGAGCCTGCCGGTACTCGTACCGGCAGCCAGCGCAAGACTTCCATCCGAGAGAGGAAAACCCCATGCCCACCATCGTTCTCGTCCACGGCACCTTCGCTGAATCCTCAGCTTGAGGGGCGTCGAGAGGCTGGCCGCCGGCGACCACGACGTCGTCGCCGTCGCCAACCCGCTGCGCGTCAGCGCCAGGATGAATGACCTTGCGCCGCCAGAGTGGATCACATCTCGGACGGTCGGTGGATGATTACTCTCTGTGTGCAGTTCTTTGTTGTTCGTTGTGGTCGCAGGCTTGTGAAAGTCGTTTCGTAACACTCTTGACACGTCAGTCCGGGCAGCTCTAGCGTTTGCGAAACGTTTCGACCCGAGCGTCGTGGAACCCCGCGACGCTGTCGAGGACAACTCGCCGGAGCGGCATGTCATCGTTACGCGAAGTAGCTAAGCAGGCGAACGTGGCCGTCAGTACGGTCTCCGCGGCCCTGAACGGAACCCGGCCGGTCGCGGCCGCGACCCGGGCCCGGATCGAGCTGGCCGCCGCCGACCTGGGCTACCGCCCCAACCTGCTGGCCCGGGGTCTGGTCAGCAAGCGGACCGGGATCCTGGCCCTGCTGTACCCGGCGCCGAACCGGGGCTTCGGCCTGACCGAGATGCAGTTCGCCACCAGCGCCGCCGAGGCCGCCAGCGAGGCCGGCTACCACCTGCTTCTCTCCCCGGACAAGTCTGACCCGGTCGCCGAACTGCGACACCTCACCGGCGTCGGGCTGATCGAGGGGGTGCTGCTGATGGAGGTCCGCCTCGACGACGAGCGGGTCGACCACCTGGTCGCCGCCGGCACGCCGTTCAGCATGATCGGCCGGACCCGGCAGCCGGCGGGGATCAGCTACGCCGACATCGACTTCGCTGCGACCGCCCGGGACGCCGTCGACCACATCGTCGGCCTCGGCCACCGTACGCTCGCCTTCCTCAACCACTCGCCGGACGCCTACGCCGCGCTCTACGGCCCGACCGTGCGCTGCGCCGAGGAGTTCGCCGTCGCCGCCGGCGACCGGGGCGTGGAATACCTGGGCGACCTGCACGCCGACTCGGTCGAGCAGGGGCGGGCCGCCTTTGAATGGTTGGCCACCAACCGCCCCGACGTGACCGCCGTCGCGGTGATGAACGACCACGCGGCGGTCGGGGTCCTCGGTGCCGTGGCCGATCGGGGTTGGCGGGTCCCCGAGGACCTGACTCTGCTGCTGGTCCTCTCCTCGGTGGAGGTGGCCCGGATGTTCCACCCACGACTGACCACCCTGGAGCCGCCCAGCGCCGAACTGGGCCGGCTCGGCGCGCGGATGCTCATCGACCAACTTCAGCCGGACGCCGGGGAGGGGAAGACGCCACGGCAGCAGCTGGTGCCCTGCCGACTGGTGGTGGGGGAGAGTTCGGGGCCGCCACGTCGCGGTGCGGAAACGGGGGTGCCGGAATGACCGGTGACAGCCCGCAGCGCGACGGGACGCCCGGACTCCGACCCGACCGACCCGCCGCCGCATCGGATCAGCCGGCCCGACCCGGCCTGCACAGCCTCACCGCCGGGCGGGGCATGCTCTTCGGCGGGGACTACAACCCGGAGCAGTGGCCGGAGGAGGTCTGGGTCGAGGATGTCGCGCTGATGCGCGCGGCCCACGTCAACCTGGTCACCGTCGGGGTCTTCAGCTGGGCCCGGATCGAACCGGAACCGGGCACGCGGGACTTCGGCTGGCTCGACCGGGTCCTGGACCTGCTGCACGACGGCGGGATCGCCGTCGACCTGGCCACCCCCACCGCCTCGCCGCCGCCCTGGCTCGGCCACCGCTGGCCGGAGACCCTGCCGGTGGACGAGTCCGGCCACCGGCTCTACTACGGTGCCCGCAACCAGTGGTGCCCCTCCTCACCGATCTACCGGGAACGGGCCCTGGCGCTGGTGACCGACCTGGCCGACCGGTACGCCGACCACCCGGCCCTGGCCATGTGGCACGTCGGCAACGAGTATGGCCAGGTCTGCCACTGCGACGACACCGCCGCCGCCTTCCGTGGTTGGCTGCGTGAGCGTTACGGCGACCTGGCGACGCTCAACGAGGCGTGGGGGACCACCTTCTGGAGCCAGCACTACGGCCAGTGGGACGAGATCCTCACCCCCCGTCGGGCGCCCTACCTGCGTAACCCGACCCAGATGCTGGACTTCCAGCGGTTCTGCTCCGACGCCCTGCTCGCGCACTACCGTGCGGAGCGGGACATCCTGCGCCGACGGACCCCGTCGGTCCCGGTCACCACGAACTTCATGGGCTTCTTCAAACCCGTGGACTACTGGGCCTGGGCGCCGCACGAGGATGTCGTGGCCAACGACTGGTACCCCTTCCCGGGCGACCCCCGGTCCCCGGTGCGGGCCGCGCTCACCCACGACCTGATGCGCGGGCTGGCCGGTGGCGGGCCGTGGATGCTGCTGGAACAGGCCACCGACGGGGTGAACTGGCAGAAACACAACCTGCCGAAGCCGGCCGGCCAGTTCCGGTTGGAGTCGCTGCAGGCGGTGGCGCGGGGCGCGGACGGGCTCTGCTACTTCCAGTGGCGGGCCTCCCGGTTCGGCGCCGAGCGGTACCACGCCGCCATGGTGCCGCACGCCGGAGCGGACACCCGACTGCACACCCGGGTGCGGGAGCACGGCGCGGAGCTGCGGCGACTGGCCCCGCTGGTGGGGCAGCCGGTGCCGGCCCGGGTGGCGCTGGTGCACGACTGGCAGAGCTGGTGGGCCTGCGAGTCCGACGGCCGCCCCAGTGACCGGCTGCTCGTCACCGACCAGCTGCTGCGCTTCTACGAACCACTGTGGCGGCGCGGGGTGACAGTGGACCTGGTGCCGCCGGGAGCGGAGCTGAGCGGCTACCGGCTCGTGGTGGTGCCGAACCTCTTCCTGCTCTCCGACGCCACCGCCGAGTCGCTGACCTCGTACGTCCGCGACGGCGGGGTGCTGCTGGTGGGGCCCTTCTCCGGGGTGGCCGATCCGCTCGGGCACATCCACACCGGCCGGTTCCCGGCGCCGCTGCGCGAGGTGCTGGGCGCCTCCGGGGAGGCGTGGCTGCCGGTGGCCGACGACCCGCCGCTGCGGTGCCGCTGGATCGCCGACGCCGAGCAACGCGGCGATGCCGACGCTCCGGCCGGCACCGTCCCCGACCCGTCCCCGACCGGTGTCGAGTTCACCGCCACGATCTGGTCGGAGCTGATGCGCGCCGAGTCGGCCCGTCCGGTCGCCACCTTCCTCGACGGCGACCTCGCTGGTGCCCCGGCGGTGCTGCGCAACGAGTTCGGGACCGGTCGGGCCTGGTACCTGGCGACTGTCCCGCAGGAGGCGGCGATGGTCGCGCTGACCGACCGGGTGCTCGCCGACGCGGCGGTCACCGGGGTGCTGCCCGACCTGCCGGACGGGGTCGAGGCAGTTCGTCGGGGAGACACGTTGTTCCTGCTCAACCACGGCGCCGGGCCGGCCCGGGTCACCCTGACGGAGCCGGCCGGGGAGTTGCTCACCGGGGACCGGGTCGAGGGGGCCCTGACCCTGGCACCGCGCGATGTCGTCGTACTGAAGCCTTTGGCCTGAAATCACGCACCACCCGTCCCGTGGGCGCGCGCGGAGCCCCCGCTCGTGCCCGTCGGGAAGCACCACACACCGCATATCCACCTGAGACAGACGTAGCTGGAGGAGACCCCATGCGCAGGAGGACCCTGCTCGCCACATCCGCCACCGCCCTTCTTCTCACCGCCTGCGGCAATGACGACGCCGACAACGACGCCAACACGGCGATCGAGGGCGACGAGAACGCCCCGGCCAACCTGGTCTTCTGGGCCTGGGCCGAGAACATCCAGCGGGTCATCGACCTCTGGAACCAGAAGAACCCCGAGCAGACCGTCACCCTCAGCGGCCAGGCCGCCGGCGACGAACTGGTCTCCAAGTTCCTCGCCGCGGTCAAGGCCGGCAACGCCCCGGACCTGGTCCAGGCCGAGTACCAGGCACTGCCGACCATGATCACGAACAACGCGCTGCAGGACCTCAGCGGCTCCCTCGGCGACGCCCAGGGCGCGTTCCCCGAGGGAACCTGGAACCTCACCTCGTTCAGCGGCGCCACCTACGCCATTCCGCAGGACGTCGGCCCGATGATGCTCTTCTACCGGGCTGACATCTTCGAGCAGATGGGACTCGAGGTCCCGAAGACCTGGGAGGAGTTCGGCGCCCTGGCCCGCACCGTGCGTGAGCGTGACGCCCGGCGCTACCTCACCACCTTCCACCCCGGCGACGCCGGCTGGCTCGCCGGCCTCGCCCAGCAGGCCGGCGCCAACTGGTGGACCAACGAAAACGGCACCTGGTCGGTCAACATCGACGACGAGGCGACCCGCAAGGTGCTCGGCTTCTGGAGCGACCTGGTCAACTCCAAGGCCATCCTCGGTGACCCGATGTACACCCCACAGTGGAACAGCCAGATCAGCGACGGCACCATCATCGCCTGGCCCACTGCGGTCTGGGGCGTCGGCGTCCTGGAGGGCATCGCCGCCAACGGCGCCGGCAAGTGGCAGATGGTCCCACTGCCGCAGTGGTCGGCCGGGGAGAACGTCACGGGCTTCTGGGGCGGCTCCTCCACCGCCGTCTCCGCCTCCTCGTCGAACAAGGCGCAGGCGGTCAAGTTCGCCCGCTGGATGAACACCGATCCCGAGGCGCTGAAGATCCTCGTCGAGATCGGTCTCTACCCCTCGGCCACCGCCGGACAGGGCGCCGACGTGCTCAGCACGCCGAAGTACATGAGCAACCAGCCCAACTACTACGAGGCCGCCGCCGAGATCGCCAAGGGTGCCCGAGGCTTCAACAGCTGGGGTCCGAACACCAACGTCACCTACGGCGCCTTCGAGGACCGGCTGCCCACCGCGGTCCGCTCCGGTGCCGACTTCGCCGCCGTCGCCGCCGAGGTCCAGCAGGTCAGCGTGGACGACCTGAAGCGGCAGGGCTACCAGGTCGCCGGCGGCTGAGCCGGTCGAAAAGGACGATGATGAGCACTGTTAACCCGGTGCCCGCGCGCCGCCGCCTCGGGCGGCGGCGCGGGGGCACCGCCGCGCCGTACCTCTTCACGCTGCCCGCCGCCGCGCTCTTTGTCGTTTTCATTCTCGTGCCGATCGGGTACGCGGTCTGGCTGAGCGTGCACGCCATGCGGGTACGCGGCGCCGGCTTCGGCATCCGCAGCGAGGTCTTCGTCGGGCTGGAGAACTACGCCCAGACCCTCGGCGACGGCGGTCTCTACGGTTCCCTGTTGCGGATGCTCGGCTACGGCCTGATCACCGTGCCGACCACCATGGGGCTGGCGCTGCTGTTCGCGCTCCTGCTCGACGCCCCCCGCGTCGGTGGCCGGCGCTACGCCCGGCTCGCCATCTTCCTGCCGTACGCGGTGCCCGGCGTGATCGCCAGCCTGCTCTGGGGCTTCATGTACCTTCCCGTGGTCAGCCCGATCACCAAGGGGCTGGAGGCGATCGGCCTGCCCGCGCCGAACTTCTTCGGCGACACGTCGATCTTCTTCTCGGTCGCCAACATCGCCATCTGGGGCGCGGTCGGCTTCAACATGGTGGTGCTCTTCACCGCCCTGCGGGCGATGCCGGTGGAGCTCTACGACGCCGCCCGCATCGACGGCTGCTCCGAGTGGCAGATCGCCTGGAAGATCAAGATCCCGCTGTTGCGTCCCGCACTCGTGATGACCTCGACCTTCTCCCTGATCGGCATGCTCCAGGTCTTCAGCGAGCCGACCACCCTGCGGCCGATAACCAACGCGATCACCGCCGACTGGGTGCCACTGATGAAGATCTACCAGCAGGCGTTCGTGGAGAACGACATCTACCTCGGCGCCGCCACCTCGGTGTTCCTGGCCGGCGTGACGGTCCTGCTCTCCCTCGCCGTGCTCGCCATCTTCCGGATCCGCGCCGCGAGGAGCGAACGATGAGCCCCACCCCGCAGCCCGCGTCGGCCACCCTGTC